>CAJXDE010000027.1 GCA_913052635.1 uncultured Halieaceae bacterium | reverse complement strand
AGATATTTCGCGCCGACCCCAAATACCGTGATGCGCTCCTCGTCGATCGCATCGAGCAAGCGGTGCCCGTCACGGGCGAAGGGGGAGCCGTCGTAAAGAATCAGCGTGGCGCCGCGAGCGAGACCGCTGACCAGCCAGTTCCACATCATCCAGCCGCACGTTGTGAAATAAAAAAAGCGATCGTCGCGGCTGATATCGGCGTGCAGGGCATGCTCCTTGGCATGCTGGATCAAAGTACCCCCGACCCCATGGACGATGCACTTTGGCACGCCGGTGGTCCCGGATGAATAAAGAATGAAGAGCGGGTCGTTGAATGAACGAGGCTCAAAGCGCAAAGCCGGTATGTCGCCGCTCAGGCAAGACCCCCATGAGACGGCAGCCTCGATCCCGCCAAGCGCTGGCTGCGATGACAGCTTTGGCACCACCACGACGTGTTCTATTTCGGGGATCGCGCGGGCGATGTCGCCGGCCCGGGTCAACGAATCGCAGGTCTTACCGTTATAGACATAGCCATCAGCCGTGAACAACAACCGGGGTGCGATCTGACCGAAGCGATCCAGCGCCCCCTGCTGGCCGAAATCCGGTGAGCATGACGACCACACCGCGCCCAAACTGGTTGTTGCGAGCATGGCCACTACTGTCTCAATGCAATTGGGCATGAAGCCCGCGACCCGATCACCGGGCTGAATATTGTGCTCTCTCATCCAACCCGCGATCTGCGCCACCTGCTCACGCAACTGCCCATAGGTTAGGGCGCGTCGCTCATTGCCCTCACCGATTTCTACCAGCGCCTCACTATCATTAGCGAAGCGCAGCAGGTTCTCAGCGAAATTCAGTGTGGCATTGGGAAACCACCGACATCCGGGCAGTGCCGAGGGGTCATCACAGACGATGCCGCCGGGGTCGCCCTGAATCTCCGTGAAGTCCCAGACCGCTCGCCAGAATGCCGCAGGCTCATCCAGTGACCACTGGTGCAGCGCAAAATAATCCCCCCGGGCATCAAATCCTGTAGCCCCTCCCACTGACGCCATAAAAGCGGTCAGCTGGGCTGATGCGACACGTTCGGCGGAAGGTACCCAAAGGGCTGAGATGGCGTCGGTTGTCATAGCTAAAAGGTGACTTGGGCTTCGGTTCAGTGCTCGGATCGAAAGCAGTAGCGCGAGTATGCCCTTGGCACCACGAAAACAGAATGGCTTGCGCCGAAGCCGCTCAGCACGTAGAGCCAAAGCATGTAAAACCAGCCTATCCCGCGTCGCGACCAGATTGAAACGGGGGTGGCGGCACGCCCGTGCTGAGGCATACTACGTCTCTCTGACAATAAGGAGTGTGCGCCATGAAGAGTCAAGCAGCGGTTGCATTTGAAGCGAGCAAACCCCTCGAGATAGCCGAAGTCGACGTCGGCGGCCCTGCCGCAGGCGAGGTGATGGTGGAAATCAAAGCGACGGGTGTTTGCCACACCGATGCCTTTACCCTATCGGGCGAGGACCCCGAGGGCGCGTTCCCGGCGATCCTAGGTCACGAAGGCGCCGGCGTTGTGGTAGAAGTGGGAGAAGGGGTTAAAGGCCTCAAAGTGGGCGATCACGTGATTCCTCTGTACACGCCAGAGTGCCGCACCTGCGACTTCTGCCTGCATCCCAAGACCAATCTGTGTCAGGCGATTCGCGAGACCCAAGGCCAAGGCCTGATGCCAGATCGCACCAGCCGTTTCTCGCTGGATGGCGAACCGATTCTCCACTACATGGGCTGTTCGACCTTCTCTAATTACACCGTGCTACCGGAGATCGCAGTGGCAAAAGTGCGCGAGGACGCGCCCTTCGACAAGATCTGCTATATCGGCTGTGGCGTGACCACCGGCATCGGTGCTGTCGCCTTCACGATGAACGTCGAGCCCGGCGCGACCGTTGCCGTATTTGGCTTGGGCGGCATTGGACTAAACGTAATTCAGGGCGCCAAATTGGTTGGCGCACGGCGCATCATCGGCGTCGATCTCAATGCCGATAAAAAGGAGCTGGCAACCCAGTTTGGCATGACGGACTTTGTGAATCCGAGCGAGGTCGATGACGTTGTTGATCACCTAATCCAGATGACAGGCGGCGGTGTCGACTACAGCTTTGAGTGTATTGGTAACGTCAATGTGATGCGCCAGGCTCTCGAGTGCTGCCACAAAGGATGGGGACAGAGCTGCATCATTGGTGTAGCAGGCGCAGGGCAAGAGATCTCAACGCGACCCTTCCAGCTGGTAACCGGACGCTCATGGCGCGGGACAGCATTCGGCGGCGCAAGAGGTCGCACCGACGTGCCGAAGATCGTGGATTGGTACATGGAGGGCAAGATCCATATCGATGAAATGATCACCCACACCATGCCGCTCACCGAGATCAATACCGCTTTTGATCTTATGCATGAAGGAAAAAGTATTCGCTCTGTGGTGACTTACTGATGCCATCGGAGTGTGTGAGCACGGTTCGCTGCTTCGGCGGCGAACAGCACCGCTTTCAACATACGTCGCAGGTACTGAATTGCGACATGATTTATGCGGTCTACTTACCTCCGCAGGCAGCGGAAGGGCCGGTCCCGGTGGTCTACTACCTCTCTGGATTGACCTGTACCGATGAAAACTTCGTGACCAAAGCGTGTGCACAGCAGTATGCCGCAGCGCTGGGGGTGGCCGTTGTGGCACCGGATACCAGCCCCCGGGGCGAAGGTGTGGCAGATGATCCCGAGGGCAGTTACGACATGGGGCTGGGCGCCGGCTTTTACCTTAATGCGACCGAAACACCCTGGTCAGCGCACTACCACATGTATGACTACGTGGTAACAGAATTGCCACAGGTAGTGGCGCAGGCCTGCCCGCAGGTGGATACATCTCGTGCCGCCATCATGGGGCACTCCATGGGGGGGCATGGCGCCCTAACGATTGGGCTTAAGAACCCTGACCGCTATGCGTCGTTCTCTGCTTTCTCACCAATCGTGGCGCCGACCCATTGCCCCTGGGGACAGAAAGCGTTCTCCCAGTATCTGGGCGCGGACGAATCAGCCTGGGCGAACTACGACACCTGCGTGTTGCTGGGTCAGGCGACCGAGCAGCGACCCATACTGATCGATCAGGGCACAGCGGATAACTTCCTCGAAGAGCAGCTCAAGACGCACCTGATTGAGGAAGCCAGTAGCGCTGCCAGCTACCCGATTGAGGTGCGTATGCAGGAAGGCTACGACCACAGCTATTATTTCATCGCTTCATTTGTGGAGGATCATCTGCGCTTCCACGCGAGTCACCTGACGAGCTGAAGTCGCGTCGGACGTCGCGCAGGATTAAAGGCCCGCAGCGACTAACTGCTCCCTGAAAAATTCGGTGGGTTTTTTGCCCTGCACTTTTTTCACCACCTCACCATCGCGATTGAAAATGTAGCTGGTGGGCAGAGTCTCATTCCACACGGGATCAATCACACTCACTAGCGTGTCCGTGTCGAGCTCGGCGTTTATGAAAGACACCAGAGTGGGAAAGTGTTTGACCTTGAACTCGGTTACCCAGCCCTCGCTATAAGCATCGTCCATGCTGATCGCAAGCAAGCGAAAATCGCTGGCAGGCAGCTCCGTTTTAAGGGCCAGTAGATCGGGGATCTCCCGCAAACAAGGCGTGCACCAGGTCGCCCACAGGTTAACGAGTACGACGCGACCCTCACTTGCTGATAACTCCGCGCGCAACGTATCGCGATCCATGGGCACGAGAATGCCCGGGTCGTGCTGACCAGATGCCAGACCCGCTGAGGCCACGGCCAGAGTGAGTGCTGCCAACAACCACGCAATGGGCCGCATCATCTCAGCGCCACGCCTTGCCGAGGCGGATCAAGGTACATCACTTGAATCACCTCATTTTCCTGCCAGGCCAGCACAAAACGACCTTCCAGTGTCGTGGCAACAGCCGGGTAACCGACGCTCGCCTCCCCGGTGGGAAGCGCCTGCAGGGGCAAAAAGTTTTCTCCTCCATCCAGTGAGAAGCGATAAAAAATGCGTCGCGGGCCGTCGACCTTGGCGTGCCACGCTGCCAGCAGCGTGGCACCGATGCCGGCCATTGCCGGGCTGTCGCTAACGGCAGCCTCAGGATGAATTTTTTGTGGCGGCAAAAAGCTCAAATCACGCTGGGCTGCACGAGCGTAGAGCAACCCTGGTGGATCTTCGGCGCCGTTGTGGACTAGAGAATGGATCGTGTCAGGTGTCACCGCCATGGCCGTCAGCTTGAGCGGGCAGCCCTCAAGTCGCCACGGTGTCCCACCCGTCTCGGCGGGCGCGCCAAAAGTAATCCCGTTGTCACTGGAGTGCATGACAGTGGGGGTGCGGATGTTGTCGCCCGTAATTTGCCGTGCCGAAACAAAAAGCGATGACTGCCCGCCGGTCACGGCACTGACCTGACAGCAGGGACACTGGTCGTTCTCCTGAAGGCGCACCTCTTCCTCGAAACGCGCGCCCCCATCATCGCTGCGGCGATAGTACAGGGCGGCACGCATGGATTCGGTCATGCCCCGCGTATCAAGCCAAAACGTGTGTATGACGCCCTTCTCAGACACGGCCATAGCGGTGAAGACCTGCGCCTGCGCCAGCCCACCCATGATCAGAGCAGAGAGATCTTCATCGGAATCACCGTTGAGCTGAATGGGTTCTTCAAAATGCTGCCCACCGTCCATTGACCTGCTGTAAAAGGAGGAGGCAACGGATTTGCCGGTCTTGGGTGAGGTACCGTTACCCGGATAGACGATATGAATACGACCCTCGCCGTCGGCGGCTATCACCGGGCGGCTGATGGAAAAACCCCACACCTGACCCGGCTCGGGGTTGATGCGAGTGCTCTCTGAAAACCCTGCCTCCCCGGGCACCCAACGCGCGTAGCGTAAATCGGCAAAAGCCTGATGGCTGTGCCGGCCGCCACCCACATGCGCCCCTTTGCGATCGGCTTCGCCGACCGCGCCCTTGTCGAACCATATGGCGTGGACGGTACCGTCCTCCGTGACCGCGATGGCGGGAGCCTGCGCTCGTCGATCCACGGCGCTGGCGGAGACACTCTCCGCTGCATGGGGCGCCGCCGCGCCAACGATGGAGAACATCGCCGCGGCAGCGACTGTGGCGAAGCAGCTACAACTCCGTTTCACCGTCCCCCAATGTTTAGTCTGCATGGCGGCATTCGCGGCGGGAAGCAGAGCGGCAGGCACTAGCTTCAAAAGCCGAGCGCTTCCTGACAGCTGCGCACTTCCCAACCGCTGAGTATTGTGGGCCACTATCAGCCGGCACCCAGACTCAGTGATGCCCCGAGTCTGCGGGTTTCTCGGCCCGTGAATCGATGATCTTCTTCATGTAGGTCCAGGACGTCTCGTTCCGACGTGGGTCATCGAGCCGTGGCGGCGCCCTGTACTCGGGGTAGTTCTCGACGATCTCGGCCTTCATCAGCTCCGGGAGCTGATCATAGCTCTGCAGCTTTCGACCCATTGCATTGAAGTACAGCATCCCGGCGCGGCCGTTCATCTCCATCCAGGGTAGCCACTGCGCAAGCCGAACCCAGGACACCACCGGATACGCAACGGATTGATCGGGATCTAACAGTTCCTCGAGATCCCCGTTGAAATCAAAGATCTCGGTAGCGTGGTAGGTACCACCAATGTACTTCTGGTAATTGCCGCCCATCGCGTTGTGATAGAACAGCGGGATCTCGTAATTGATGAGGTACTGCCCGTTCACATCGCGATACTCAAAGGCCCTCTCACTGCCATCAGCATTGATACCGAAGGTAGGACGTCCGTTGACCGGATCGTTGGCGACATGAATCACCTCGTTTTGGGCGCCGGTCCAGGGGTTGTCAAAGGTCCGCATCACCTCGCCGGTATCCGGGTCGAGATACAACATGATTTCCCTCGATACCAGCCGATAACCCTCGCCCCGGTCGGGATCTTCAATGGCGCCGCACTGGCGGATGTTCATCCCCATCAGACCGAACAGTTTGCGATCCCGCTCCCCCGGTACCCGGGCGTAGCCATAGCCGGCCCACTCAAACACCTGGGGTGAAGCGTCCACTGTTGAGCACTGCACCTTGCGACTCAGGGAGACGAACCCTGCGGCAGAGTCCGGATCAATCGTGGCTGCCTGTGTCACATTAAACGGCAGCGCCAGAGAAAGAATGCCGATGGCCCTGAATGTGAGAGATAAGCTCCGCTTCAGCATCAAATAAGGCTGCATAACCCCATCCTCCAATCGTTCTTATCTTCGATCGAGCATAGCCCGTTTGAGAAAAGATATAAACGTATGACAATATGTTCATTCGCCCTTTGTATGGCTCTCAACCCACGGCTGTGACCTACACCGCATCGCGCAGACACCTGCTTCACGCCGCAGTAGCGACCTCCATGTTTGGTCTGACAGGCGGCTGCAGTCGTTCTAACACGGGACGCAAAGTGCTGGTGGTGGGCGCGGGGCTATCAGGACTCAATGCAGCCCTGATTCTGGAGCGCTGGGGTTACGAGGTCGAGGTGGTTGAGGCTAGGGATCGTGTAGGGGGACGTCTCTGGACTCTGGACCACGTTCCCGGCTCACCAGAGGGCGGCGGCAACGTCATAGGCGCCAACTACGGTCGCATCATCCATACAGCGCACACCCTTAACGTGCCTATGCGGACGCCCCCACGGGCGCTACCCAGCGACTATGTGATTGGTGGCCAGCGCATCCATCGCCAAGACTGGGCGACTTCTTCTTACAACCCTCTGCCGGATGGCTGGCGGGCCACACCACCGGGACGGCTGGTGAGCAAATTGAACGAGGACAACCCCCTACTCAGAACCCGCGCCTGGCACTACCCTGCCCTCATGGCAGCCGATCAACCTGCTGAAGAGGGACTAAGAGCGCTGGGATTTCCCGAGGCGGCGATCCGGTTGATCAATGCCAATAACAGCTACGGCAACAATCTATCGGACACCAGTTTGATGGCGCTCTATCGCGTGATGGGCGAGTTCGGTCGGCTTTCAGGCCCCGCACTGGCGGTCATGGAGGCGGCGGCGGGCAACATGCGGCTGCCCGAGGCCATGGCGGCGCAATTAACGCAGCCCGTCGCCACTGGCGAGACCGTGAAGGCAATCAGCCAATCTGCCGCCGGCGTGCAGGCCGCACTGAGCTCGGGTCGCACAATCGAAGCCGACGCTGCCCTGCTGGCTCTACCTGTCCCCGCGCTACGGCAAATCGCACTGGACCTGCCCGAGTCTCGCCAAGCGGCGTTGAACGGCGTGGACTATCACAAGGTTGTGCAACTGCACTGCGTTGTCGATTCGCCTTTCTGGGAGGCATCGGGTTGGGGCGGCTCCTGGTGGACCGACGGGCTCCTCGGCAGGGTTTTTACCCGGCCCATGCCTGACTCCGAGCGCTACAACATGACCATCTGGATAAATGGCGACAGCTGCGACTCGCTCAACGCGATGGATGATGAGGCCTGCACAGACGCCATCTTGCAGGCGTTGTGGAAGATAATGCCGAGCGCGCAGGAAGTGACCTCGGTCGGCCAACTTGTGCGGTGGACGAACGACCCCTTCGCTGGTGGCAGCTGGGCTCTATGGGGGCCAGGCCAGGCAGGCAGCGCGCACGCAGCGATCCGAGCGCCCGCCGACCGCCTGTTCTTTGCCGGGGAACACACCGCCGAGGCCTACCGCGGGATGGAGGCGGCCATGGAGTCCGGCGAGCGGGCCGTGTTGGAAATCATGCGAGCGCTGACTTGAACCGTTTAATCCACCACATTGTCCTGATGCTCATCGCGACAGGACTCACGATACCCGCGGTCCAATCGGAGGCGCTTTCGGGGGCGCAGCTCTACGATATCGCCTGCGAGGCGTGTCACAGCCTGAAATCCGCCCCCGGCCATCGCGTTGGCCCGCCGCTCGGGAACCTGCTTGACCGCAAGGCCGCAACAATCGAGGGCTATCGCTACTCCGAAGCACTGCGCGCGTCAGAGTGGACGTGGACGTTACCCACTTTGCTCGCCTGGCTCTCTGACCCCGATACGGCGATCCCCAACAACGCCATGAACTATGTCAATGCATTGACCGCCGAAGAGAGCCAGCGGCTCGCCGAGTGGCTACTGCAGCAACCGTGAAATCAGAGTTGATCGATGCGAGGCGCCCACCCCGCCAACAGTGGCATATGAGTCGTTGGGGCCAGCGCACCGGGATCGATGCCCGCTATTTGCAGGGTCGCCCAGGCCAAACACAGATTCGAGGACAACACGGGGCCCGGCAGCGTCTCGGACAATTCGGCGACTACACGCAGGGTCGGCAGACCGGTGCCAGTAATGAGATAGGCGTCTGCCTGTCGGTTCTGCCAACGAGAGGTGATGCGCTCTGCCGCGTCCCGGGGCGACAAGCCGTAGATAGTCCGCGTATCGCCCTGACCCGGGTCGAGGGAGACTTGATCCACCACCTTAAACCCCCTGCTCTGCCAATGCGCATCGGCTGCATCGAGCAACCACTGCGGGTACGGGCAGATCAGTGCGATGGAACGAGTGCCGAGATGGGCCAGCGCCCGCTCGATGGCCGACGCAGCAGAAACGATCGGCTGCTCGCGATGCGCGCTCAACTCGGAAAGATTCGCCTCCACGACATCATGGCCAAGGAGATAACTGGAGCCTGTGCAGGCCAGCCCCACAGCTTGCATCGCGAGCGTATCGAAGCGGTTCAGCGTCTCGGCAATGTCGATAAAGTAGGCGCGCAACCGCGCCTCAGAATCAGGCGCTTCACTGGCCATGCGCACCGTCGCGCAGCCCACGCCCTCTGGCAACAATGCTCGAAACTCGACCTCTGCCGTCGGGTTGGCCTGCGGCGTCGCCAACCCGAGCGTACCGTTGCGACCGTAGTAACCCTCACCCATTTGCGATGCCCATCGTCTGTTCTGAGGCTGCACTGCAATATAGCATGGGGCTCACACCCACGCCGGCTCACGCCGCAACGGAACCGCAAATTCAATGGCTCACCACCGACATGAGTAGCGCATCGGTCACGATCGTCGGCGCCGGCCCCTCAGGGCTGACACTGGCCTGGTGGCTCATCCAGCGCGGCCACACGATCACGGTGCTGGAGCGCGAGTCGATCGTCCCCAAAGATATGCGGGCGTCGACCTTCCACCCCGCCACACTGGATCTTCTCGCTGACTCCGGGCTCGCTGACGAACTGGTGGCGCGGGGCACGATAGTCCCGCAGTGGCAATATCTGATTCACGAGAGCGCTGAACGCGCCGTATTTGACATGGCGTGCCTGTCAGACGTCACCGCTTACCCGTTTCGTCTGCAGTGCGAGCAATTTCAACTCACCGAGCTATTGGTGGCCAGACTGGCCGAGCACCCAAGCTGCTCGCTGCACTTTGACGCCGACGTGAAAGCGGTGACAGCGTCGACGGACGGCGTCCAGATTCAGTATCAGCATCACAGCCAGATTGTCGACGCCGACTGCGATTGGCTTGTTGCAGCAGACGGCGCGAGCAGTCAGGTTCGAAAATCTTTGGGGCTGACATTTGACGGGCAGGTCTTTCCAAAGACATCCATCACTCTGGTACTGGACTACCCGTTTGAGGACGACATCGCCAACCTGCTGGGCGTCAACTATGTGTGGCTACCTGACCGGCACTACAGCCTGATGCGCCTCCGTAATACCTGGCGCTTCACCTACTCTCCGGAACAGGATCAGGATGTCGACACGGCATTGAGTGACCCGGTGGCCCGTGCGCACATTGCGAACATCTCGGCGGCAGCCGCCGGGGCGACGATCCGGAGTCGCAACCACTACACCCTGCACCAGCGCTGCCTTGACCGGTTCTGCCATGATCGCGTCTTGTTCGTCGGCGACGCCGCACACTTGAACAGCCCCGCAGGAGGCATGGGCATGAACAGCGGCATCCACGATGCTCGATCACTGGCCGATCATTTGGTGCCGGTACTGGAGGGAGAAGACCCCGTATTGCTTGAACGCTACGATCGCCGTCGCAGGACCATTGCTCGGGAGGAGGTGCAGCGGTTGTCCGCACAAAACTATGCCCGCCACCGCGAAACCCAAGCAGATAAGCGACAGGTCATTTGGCGAGAGCTACAGGAGACCGTCAGCAACCCCGTCAAGCATCGCGATTACCTCCTCGACGCGGCGATGATTCGATCGCGGGAGCGGGAACAGACCATCGAGTAAAATGACACTATGAACACTATTGAACAGGCAGTCGCTGCCGCGGGAACCGCCCTGCCCGATGTCATCACCGGGCACATCGGCGGCGAGTCGGTGCCCGTTGATGCCAGCGCCAAACACCTTGGCGTTTACTTTCCCGGCACCGGAGAACAGATCGCCTCACTGCAAGAAGACGATGCCAGTGCCGTAGCCATCGCCGTGAGCACCGCGCGCGAAAGCTTCGACCGCGGAGCGTGGTCTAGTGCCAGTACCACTACCCGGCAGACAGTGTTTCGCAAGGCAGCGCAGCTGATCCGGGATCATGCCGAAGAGCTGGCGGTATTGGAGTGCGCTTGCGCGGGCTTGCCTTCCTCCCATCTGGCATCCCGGCAAGTGCCACGTGCTGCCGACAACCTCGATTTTTTTGCTGACTACATCGGGGTCATCGCGGGCGAAACTTTTGAACAACTCCCCGGTTACAAAACCACCGTCACCCGACAACCGGTGGGCGTGGCCGCCTTGTTTGCCCCCTGGAACGCGCCACTGGCGCTGGCGAGTATGCAAATCGCGTCGAGCCTGGCCTTCGGCAATTCGGCAGTGCTTAAGCCATCGGAGTTCACGCCGCTGTCAGTGCTGCACATGGTGGCGCTGATGGAACAAGCCGGCTTGCCCCCGGGCACCCTTAACGTGGTGAATGGCAGTGGCGCGGTGACCGGCGCTGCGCTGGCCGGGTCCGCCGACATCGATCGCATCGCCTTCACGGGCGGTGGGCAAACCGCGCGGCAGGTGATGGCGGCAGCCGCTCAACACCTCACACCTGTGCATTTCGAACTGGGCGGAAAGTCGGCCAACATCGTCTTTGACGACGCAGATTTCGATCGTGCGATCGATGGCTCACTGGTGAATATCTTCAGTAACAGCGGACAAATCTGCATCGCCGGCTCCCGCATTCTGGTGCAGCGGGGCATCGCAGAGCGCTTTATGCAGGCGTTTGTTGCGAGGACGCGCTCACTCACCGTGGGCAACCCTCTCGACCACTCCACCGAAGTGGGCCCGATGGCGTTTAGAGCACACCAGGAACGGGTTCTTGAGCACATTGCGCGCGCCCAATCCGAGGGCGCCACCCTGCTCTGTGGCGGTGAAGCGAGACCGGATCTGGGTGGCGGCTATTTTGTTGCACCAACGGTGTTTCAGGTAGACAGCAATGGACTGTCACTGTGTCAGGAAGAAGTCTTCGGCCCCGTGGTCAGCATTCAGGTTTTTGAGGACGATGGCGAGGCGCTATCCCTGGCCAACGACAGCCGCTTTGGCCTAGTGGGTTACTGCTGGACCAACAGTCTGGCTCGGGCACAGGCATTTCAGCAGTTGGTTGACGCCGGCACGTTGTGGATTAACACACCCCTCGCACGGGATTTGCGCGCGCCTTTCGGTGGCTTCAAAGAGTCGGGCGTTGGCCGCGACGGCCCGCGCCAAGCAGCCGATTTCTTTACGGAGGAAAAAGCGACGATCACTGCCGTCGGCGCGCCACCTATCCGCAAGTTAGGAACAGCAGCGGACTAGCGAAAGCATACTTACGGCATCGTCATCCGACATGCAGAGTGGCCGAATCCAGATCCAAATCTAAATCCAAACCCGAAGAAACGTTCGGAGAGCCGCCGATAGTAGTCCCTGTAAGGTCGACCCGGTTTATCTCGCGGCCAAAAAACCCGGGTATCAACCCGGGTTTTCTTCATCTCGACGCTTAGGCGATTAGAAGTTGAATCGCAGTGTGGCGCCAATCTGTCGTCCACGCGGCAGGGTGATACCAAAACCTCTCGGGATGATAGAGCCCGCACCAATATTGGTGCCGGACCAGGCAAAGAAGCCGCCGCAGTTCGCTGCAGGATTAAAGGCAGGTGAGATCACAGCACAGGGCGGTCCAGGCCGGCTCACAAAGGCCTGCGTGTCGATGTAACGCAGGATGTCCATCGCCGTGTCGTCGTCGGTCAGGTTCTTGCCCCATACGGTCACTTCCCAGCGATCCGTGCGGTAGCCCGCCTGAGCACCGACAACTGTGCGGCTGCCTGTCTGGGCCAGGTTGTGCACCTGAGCAAACTTGGAGCCCTCGTAGCGAATGTCACCGCCGATGTACCACTCACCCGCACCCATGGGAATGCGGAACATGGTGCGCAGTGATGCCTGATGTTTGGGCGACCGCGGTGTCTGGTTGCCCTCTACCGAACCATTCGCCTGAATACAGTCATAGTAGTCGGGAGCGCGGGGGTTACAGCCAATGAGCAGCGCCTGATCCGAGTTGATGTACTCGTCAATCTCCGCATTTGTATAAGAGTAGTTGGCTGTAAGGTCCCAGTTATCGGTGAGCATCATGCTGAGCTCGGTCTCAAAACCGGTCACCGAGGTCTCACCCACGTTGTCGATAAAAGACGTCAACGATCCATCAGGGCGCTGCGCGTTAAAGGTCAACTGCTGGTCAGTCCAGTCAATCATGAAGATTGATGAGTTCCAGGTGCCGCGACCATCCAAAATGGTGACCTTCGCACCAACCTCGTAGTTCCAGGCCTCTTCCTCGTCGTAGGAAATCTCTGGCGAGCCCGAGTCGTTGAAGCCACCAGGCTTGGTGCCCTTTGCAACGTTGCCATAGAAAGTCAGATCGTCATTGGCCAGATAGGTCAGCGTGAAACGCGGCGTGAAGCTGTCGAATTCTTCGCTGAAAGATTCCTCGACCTGCCCTGGCAAGTAGGGATAGAAAACAGATTCGATTTCATCCGTTGCCTGACGTACCTCGATAGTACCCGTCAACGCATCGGAGAAATCAAACTCAACGCTACCAAAGATCGCGAAGTTCTCAACCGTCGTCTTCTCGGGGAAGCTGTTGCGCTCCTGTCGTGAAACGGATGGATCCAGTTGAGACTCGAATGCGGTCAGCGGATTGATACGGTCGTCGACGGTTTGCTCAAACTCCGAGTCATACCAGTAGGCACCCACCGACCATCTCAGGCGCTGGTCGACTGAAGAGCTCAGGCGCAATTCCTGTGAGAAAGTCTCTTCCTCTTCTTCCTGTACCCGCCAGAACTGACCGGTCGGCGAATAGAAGGCATTGAAGAATGAGAAAGCATCGTAGCCGCCATAAGACACATCGATCTGACGATCCGTTTCAGTCTCCTGGTAGCCAGTGATACTGGAAATGGTCCAGCCGTTGCCCAACTCCCAATCCATATTCAGGGAGGTGCGCATCACGTCGCGCTCGATACCCGGGTTGGGGAAGAAGTCTGTCCGCAAGGTCACTTCGTCGTTGGTCTTGACTGTGCCGCAATAGTAGCCGCGGGCGGCGGGACGCGATGCATCTGCCTGAAAGCAGTTATTGTAGTCTGCACCCTGAAGCCACAGCGCAATGTGGTCATCGTCATCTTTCTGGGTAGTGACCTTCAGCGATGCTTCGAAGGCATCATTAGGTGTCCACAACAATTTACCGGTGAAGGTAGTGGTCTCTTCGCCACCCACTTCGTCGCCGGTAATGGTGTTGTTGTATTCACCGCCGTACTCGTTAAAGCCAGCGCCAACGTAGAAGTACAGCGAGTCCTGAACAATCGGGCCGCTGACATAGGCATTGGTGTTGGTGGTGTCATGCTCGGCAACGGTTATGGTGACCTGACCTTCCATCTCGTTAGTGGGGCGTCGGGTCACGTAGTTGATCGCGCCTGAAAACGTGGCACGACCATAGAGCGCCGCCTGGGGGCCTTTGATGACCTCTACCCGCTCGAGCATCTGCAACTCTGTCGATGCGATCGTGCCCGGCACGAAGACGCCGTCAATAAAGAAGGACGCGTTGGGAGAGCCCAAAATGTTGGACATGCCCCGAACCACCGGGCGGTCGGAATCCCGTCCAAACGAATTTACGAACGAGAAACCGGGTGTGAACGCCGCAATATCCTCCGGCGAAAACATTCGGTAATCCTGAAGCGTGGAAGCGTTGAAGGCAGTGACCGAAAGCGGCACTTCCTGCAGGTTTTCCTCGCGCTTTCTCGCGGTGACCATGACCTCTTCGAGCGCCATGTCGTCTTGCGACCAGGCCACAGGCATCTGCGCCGTTGCGGCAATGGACATCGCCACCGCAAAATTCAGTGGGTTTTTCATCAGTGTTCGCATGGGTAAGGCTCCCCTAGTTGTTCGTGAGGGCTCGACCGCTCCGCCCCCAAGAAAGGCTTTTAGTTATATCTTTAGGTGTTTTGATAGCGTTTGCCGGAGACAATGTCAAGGCATACGGAGCCTGGCGCGGCTAATTACCTGCGTTTTCAGGCTCTTGGGAGGAGTCAGGCTCGGGGTCAGGTAGCCTGAACTGCAGTGCCAAGACCACCTTCAGCGTGTTGGTAATCGCCGGAATGACCGCCATGGCGAGGGTGATGGCCAGCAGCGCCGACTCCGGTTGGGTTGCCGTGCGCGGCAGCCCGGGCACAAAACCCATCGTCGACAACAAGACCCCTAGCGTCAGCGGCGCCGTGGCAAAGGCCAGTTTCTCAACAAAACTGTACAGCCCGGCGTAGAGCCCTTCCCGTCGGAGCCCGGTTTTGCGGTAGTCGTATTCCATGACATCGGGTAGCAGGCTCTGGCCCATCAGCAACATACCCCCATTGCTCACCGCCAACGCAAACGCACGCAACATATACAGCCCAATCGGTTCACCGGGGCCCGACAGCAGCCAGGTCAGATTGACGCAGGCAGCCAGTGCAGCAGACAGCGCGAGCGTATGCGCTTTGCTCAGTCGCTTGGAAATCAGCACCCAGGGTGTAATCGCCGTCAGCGTGCCGACCATATAGGCGAGGCCGTACCAAAGCATGATCGCTTCGGACTGCTGCATCACCTGCCGAACGAAAAAGATATTAGTGGCCACCGTGGCGGATAGCGCATACAGACCCAGATACTTGATGCCAAGTAGAATGAGGAAGGGTCGGTTGCTGAGCGCCGAGCGCGCCTGCTCTTTAAAGGGCACTCTCAACCACGTCCGCTCGGTAGCTGCCGCATCCCGCGTCGCAATAAAACAGGCGACAGACGCGACCAAAATAATCGCCGCAGTGATCAGCGACATCATGGAAAACGCTTCGGTCTCCGGGACGCCCATCGTATCCCGCGCATAGGCCACCAGTCGCGGGGCGAGTGCAATCCCGACAAAGGTCCCCACTGCGATCCAGGCGACCCGGAATGACATAAGCTTGGAGCGCTCGTAGGAGTCTTGCACCATCTCCGCGGGCATCGACATATACGGCACGTTGAAAACGGTGTAGGCCGTCGCCGCCACTAGCAGCATGGCAATGATCCAAACCTGAGTGGGCACAAACGTCACGGTATGCACCGAGAACAGACCGATGACACTCAGTGCCGCCAAAATGCCGCCCGCTAGGAGATAAGGCCTGCGGCGCCCCCAGCGACTGTTGGTGCGGTCACTGATAATCCCCATTAAAGGGTCAGTCACGCCGTCATAGATCTTGGAGATAAAGACCAGACTGCCGGCCACTGCGGGAGCGATGCCCACCGCACTAATCAAATAGACCATGAGCATCGCCGTCTGGGTATTGAGCAGGCTCGACATCGCCAAGGTGCCGAGACTCCAGCCGAAATAGAGCCGCATTGGGCTACGCGTCTCGCTCACGCGTCGCCCGACTGACTACTCATCTTTTCCAGGGGCTCCAGCAAGCGGGCCACCCAATCGGCGCGCTCCAGATCAAACTGCTCATCGGGCACGAAGGCCTCGAGCGCCTCTTCTGTGGGAACAGTGCCCGCCTCACACAAAGCGATCAGTGCGTGGAGTTGCTCCCGAGTCGCCGCCAGCTCCTCGCCCAGTATCAGCACCATCTGGTAAAGCGCCTGTATCGCCGGGTCTTCAAAGTAGGCGGGTTTGTCTGCCGGTTGGGCGCCCTGCTTCATGACTTGCGCGCACCGACCATGTACCACACCAACGGGCCGTCAATCTGGGGCTGGTAGGACTCAAAGACGGCCTCTTCGCAGAAACCCGCGGAGATCAGCACATCGGGCACCGACGTCTCGGCAAAGGATTGCCAGAACGGCTCATCGTTATGGGCCACCTGCCAGTTCGACAGCCACTGCTGGAAGGCGGGGGTGTCGGGGCGTTGTGTGGGCACATCCTGGTGGATCACCAGACCGCCGGGCTTCAGCAGCCGAAAATTTTCTCGCACGACCGCCTCCAGCATCTCGCGCGGTATCTCGTGGAGCAAAATATTGCTCACCACCAGATCGAAGGAAGCATCGGGGAAGCCAGTGGCACTCGCGCAGGCTTGCTTGAAATGAATAGGCAGGCCCAATGCCTCGGCGCGGGGGTGCGCATAGCGCAACAGCCCTGCACCCAAATCCACTCCGTGAATCTCGGCGTCGGGAAATCCGACGACATAATTGCCGGTCTGGCCGCCGTAACCGCAACCCAGATCGACAACCCGGTGAGGAGAGAACCCGGGAAAGGTGGCCTCGATAAATCGCAGCACGGCCTGGCCTTTACTGTCCTTGGCACCGGTGCCTGCGCCCCGGCTGTAGAGCGTCCCGCCCGCTTCCTGAAGGGCACCGGCGTACCAATCGTCGCTGTCACGATCGAGACAGTATCCACCGGGCTGACCGTGATAAGCGGTGTTGGCGAAGTAAGTCGGCATGGCCAGCTCAGGATCCAACTCAATGGACCCTTTTGTTGCGGCCTTATTCCATTCCTTGGCGGCCTCGTCCAGAGCCGGCGCTTGGCGGCTAACCATGTCATCGAGCGCCCGCCACATCTGCTGCTGGGAGCCAATATTAAGCGCGCTCCAAGCGGCAAAGGCGGGATGTTTGTCGAGGGGCGCTACCGGGGATCCAGTGTCCTCAGCCGCATTCGCTCTGCCAAATTCGTGCTGCAAAGTACTCCGCGCAAATTGGCCCAGCTGGCGTTTGGTATGAAAAATAAACGACTGCCTGCCCCGGTCGCGACAGCTCTGCATGGGAGAGAGCACGTGCACGGTCGACCGATTCATTTCCGCTGTCGGTTTGGTCATCGCGTCCGGCCTTTATCAAAAGCACGCTGTTATCAAATTGATAACTGAGGGCGCGCCGTGGGCGTGACCACGAATATCCAGCCTCACTGCGGACCGGTCAAGTCCAGCCGAGCAGCGTTACGCGGCCTGAGTCTGCTCTGGGACACTGCTATCCCAAGCGCCGGGCCATTTCTCCTCAAGCGAGGACAGGTGTTTGAACAACGCGCGGATCCGTGCCGACTGCCGCAGGTCCTTGTGATGTAGCAACCAGGTGTGCCCCCAGTGAGCCGAGGGGACACCGGGCAGCAGGATGAGCTCCGAATACTGCTTGGCGAGAAAACAGGGCAACGCTGCAACACCCAGTTTATGGGTCACCGCCACGGTGCGGGGTGTGATGCCGTCAATCAAATGTCGGCTTTTAAGGCCCAATGAATCGGGATCAGGCAGGTCCCCAAGCGACAGGGCCCGGCCCGAGGCGCGAATACAGGTCAGCTCGCGGTGGCCTCGTGACGCCTCGCTCAACAACGCTTTGTGGACGTAGTAGCCCATGGAAATCCGGCCCAGTTTGATGCCGACAATATCCTTGGGAGGGCGCTTGTGCTTTGCGATACCCCGGACCGCGATGTCGGCCTCCCGTCGCGCTAGATCCACCGGGTGGTCGCTGACGGTAATATCCAACTCAATACGGGGGTATTGAATCGCAAACTCTGCCACGGCCTCGGAAATATGGGTGACTGGTACGGCAGGCAAGGAGAGCTTGATACGTCCGCTGAGTTCGGAGTCCTTGCCGGACACCTGACGCTCAGCCTCGGCAAGCATCTCCTCTACCTCGCGAGCGGTGGGCAACAGTTGGTCGGCGAGAGAAGTGACCCTGAAGCCATCGGGGGTGCGGTCAAACAGGCGACCTTCCACCTGCTCCTCCAGCGACTCAAGGCGACGCATCACGGTGGTATTGCTGACGCCGAGTGTGGCGGCGGCTCTGCGAGTAGAACCTTCGCGGGAAAGGGCCAGCAGCACCTTCAGGTCATCCCAGTTCATTGGGTTATTCCCCCTGTTGAGGGGCGCTGCTGACCTCTTCAATTACGAGACCAGGGTGTCCCCATTTTTGTCTTTGAGTACCACACGCTCGTCAGATTCGCCATCGCTCGAGCACTGCAGCGTCAAAGAGGAATCGCCCTCGGGCGTCACCTTCAACTTGAGTGTCTCGACACCGCGATACGACTTGGTGCCATACATTCTGACCCGCGTGCCCTCGCCATACTTTGCCTTCAGCTCGGACTTGCAGATCGCCAATTGTTGAGCGGTGTCCGCCGAAACCTCGACAGAAAACGCCACCAGAGACGCGGCCGTGACCGTCGCCCCACGCTTGAATAAACCAACCATTTTCATAACGGACCTCCATATTGGGTGGGAAGCAAGGTGCTTCTTAGTCACTATACGGAGTTCTATTACGCAACGATTGTAACATTAATAATATCAAAACGTATCGTTTTTGCAACAGTAGATGGCAGCGGATCGGCGGCCTATTGAGCTAAAGCGCCGAATCAAGGAGGATCTAGACCCTCCCACCGTGAGTTTCACATGCGCCGTTTTCCTGATCTGATATCGCGTCACATACTGGCTCTCTCCCTACTGGCTTTGGTTTCTGCCTGTGGTGGTGGCGGTTCGAGCAACACACCTGCGCCTCCTAATCAAATTGGCGACAACGCGCCACCGGCGCCCGTCACCCCCGACTTCACCGAGGCCGACGCCGCTTTTAAATCATTTATCGACGAGAGCCTCGTCTTTGATGGCATCAGTTATGTGGTCGTCGACGCCGGGGGCACGCTCCATACCGGCACCTTTGGCGATCACACCGAGGATACTGTGGTGATGCTCGCCTCCACGAGCAAGGTGCCCGCTGTCATGACCCTGATGGCGCTCGAGGAGGATCCTGCATCCGACTTCAGCATGAGCCAGCCGATAGGAGAGGTGCTGCCCTTTGGTGGGGTATATGCCGATCGCACACCGGCGCATTTAGTGAGCAATACCTCAGGTATTCCCGGCTTACGCCAGCTAACGCTGTATGGGCCGCATCTCTGTCAGTTTAGCTTTGCGGAAACCATCGAGTTTGAGGCCTGCGGTGAAGTGCTGCTAGGCGTGCCGCTGCCAGATAGCCACGACGCCGGTTCGATTTTTGATTACGGCGGCAGTCAGTGGCAGCTGGCCGGGGTGACGGCGGCTGTGTCGGCAAACGCGACATGGAACCAGCTAGTGGACCAATACTTGACGTCCCCCTGCGAGCTCGAGGTGTTCACCTTTGGCAACATGTGGGAAGATCTGGCGCTTTGGGACGGCACCCCGGGCAGCTTAAGGGGGCAGTCCAACCCCAATATTGAAGGCGGGGCCATTACCAACCTCGCTGACTACGCCAAACTACTGCAAGTGCACCTGAACGGCGGTTACTGCGGGGAGACACAAATACTCACTGAGGCTGCGCTGGCGGAGATGCGGGTAGATCGAGGTGGTGTGGTCGCAGAAGACCCGGTGCCTTACGGCATGGGTTGGTGGATCAATACTGATAACCCGGGGGTCTACTATGATCCCGGCGCCTTTGGCTCCGTGAGCTTTCTCGATATCGAACGGGGCTTCGGCGGCTACGTCGCGATCGATGATTACACGCGAGTCGATGCCGACGCGCCGGCCAGACTGGTCCGACGAGACATTATCCCGCTCCTGCAATCTGCCTTTGATGCGGTGGCAGAGTAATCCTCTATGCGAGCAGGAGATTTGAGCGGGCTGTGACTCAGCGGAAGATAGCGGCCCTGACAGTCAGACGTCGAGCAGAAACGTCACCGGACCATCGTTCACCAGTGCGACCTGCATGTCGGCACCAAAACGCCCTGTCTCGACCGGGACATCACCCTTGCGCAGGGCCTCTGCCAGTGCATCACATAGCCTGGATGCCTGCTCGGGTGGTGCGGCAGTCGAGAAGCCTGGTCGGTTGCCACTGGCGGTATCGGCGGCCAGCGTAAATTGCGACACCAGCAGGATGGCGCCCCCGGCTTGGGCAACATTCAGGTTCATTTTACCCTCGGCGTCGGAGAACACCCGATAACGCAGCAGCCGCTCCGCCATGCGGGTGACGGTCTGCTCGGTGTCCTCGGGCTCGACGCCGACCAGCACGAAAAGCCCGCGATCTATCTCGCCTAGGACCTCGCCCGCCACGGTGACCGATGCCTCGGTAACGCGTTGCAATAAACATTTCATGAGGTGAGCTCTAGCACTGTTTGATGCGATTACTGATCGTTTGGGCGCGTTAAGAACGCCCCGCCAGACCATGGCTTGAGGCGATATGCGCCAACAACCCCTGCGACGCCTCGGTCAGCATATCGAACACACGAATAAACCCCTCGTCCCCGCCATAATAAGGGTCCGGTACTTCATCGCCCCAGCCCTCCACCCAGTCGAGCATGAGGCTCAGTCGGTCCTGCATTGCACGGGGGCAGGACGCCTCCAGCGAACTGAGGTTGTCTCGGTCCATCGCCACAATGTAATCAAACTGCTCAAAATCTGCTTCGCAGACCTGTCGTGCGCGCAGGTCTGTCACATCAATATCTCGCGCAAGCGCCGTCGCGGTCGCCCTCGCATCGGGCGGGTTGCCAATGTGGTGCGCGTGGGTGCCCGCCGAATCTGTCGTGATCTTGTCGCCTAACCCTGCCGCAGTGACTGCCTCGCGAAACAGCGCGTGGGCGGTCGGAGATCGGCAGATGTTCCCCATACACACAAACAGCACGCGAACACTCATTAGTGGGACGGCTCCGTGAGGCCCAGTGGCTGCTGGAGCAGACTGCGCAGCTCGTTCATGAGCGCATCGCGGGCGGCCTCGCTATAAGGGACTGCGCTACCCACCCCCCAGACCGGACCGGGCCACGCATCATCCGTGTGAAATCGGGCGATGTGGTGGACATGCAACTGCGCCACCTGATTACCGAGCGCGGCGATGTTGAGTTTGTAGGCGGCGAAGTGCGCTTTCATCGCCTCGCCCAGCCGCATCGACTCCCGCCACAGCTGCACCTGATCGGCCTCACTGAGCTCAAACGGCTCGGTGACGTCGCTGCGCCGGGGTACCAGAATCAGCCAGAGGTAGCGCGCATCGTTCATCAGCAACACCTGACTGAGTGACGTCTCGCCCACTAAAATGGTGTCGGCCGCCAACCGCAGGTCGAGCTCGAATGGATCAGACATTCGCAGGCTCCAGTTCGTGCGGCAACGGCTCAGTCGTCATGGGCGTTCACCGTGCAAGGGAGGCTCCGCTGCCCGGCCGCGGGCAATCCAGCGACTGGCGACCTCCGAGAAGCGCGCGAGCTGCACGATCACCGCGACATCGAGCTCCGCAATGGCGGGCTCGCCCTGCTCATCGGCAACCCGTTGCGCAATCGATTGTTCAAAACCTGACCCCGTCCACTCAAAGGTGGGGTCGCTGACAAAGCGCGCCGGCACGTTGCGCTCGATGGCTGCGTCGAACTCGGCCGCGGCCTCGACTGAGTCAGCAGTCAATGCCATCACAAAGGACTCGTATTCCACGGCGGTGGTATCCGGGTGATCGGATATTGCTTTCAGCAATGGCGCCGACCACTGGCGGGCTTCTAATGCGCGGGTCAGCTGCTGGTACTGGTAGGACTCGATCACGCCGTGACGGTTGGAGACCAACTGCACGAGCTCTCCTGTTTTGCCCAGCACCACTGACCACAGTGCATCGACGGTGTCGACACCGGGCAACGGGATCGCATGGTAAGGCTGGGTGAGATCACCGACGTAGTGCAGGCCCCAGCCGAGGAAGCGCCAGCCCCAATAATCATGGCCAGTGTTAAACGCCAGCTCGGCCAGCTCACCAAACAATGCGATGCGCCACATGGGGTAAGTCCTCAGCAGCGAGGGCTGCGCCGCCCGTGTCAGCCAGTCGAGGTGGTAAAAGCCCATGTGAAAGGGGGCTTGAGAGCTGTACTCGAGGTTGGGGTTCCCAAAGGGTT
>CAJXDE010000026.1 GCA_913052635.1 uncultured Halieaceae bacterium | reverse complement strand
TTTGTCGTGATCGATGGCGTGACCCAATCGGTAGCGCTCAGCACGACACAACTTCGCTGGCTTGCTGACCGACGCCGCGGAGTCGGATGCGATCAGATTTTACTGTTGACGCCGCCGGACGATCCTGACGCGGCGTTTCGCTACCACGTCTTTAACGCCGACGGCTCACGCGCTGGACAGTGCGGCAACGGCGCCAGATGCGTGGGGCAGTTTTTGCAAGAGAAACGGCTCACCCGCCAAAAGGAACTGCTGCTTCTCACAGACGGCAACACTCTGGCCCTGTCACGCTTAAGCGACGGCCGCGTTTTTGCAGGCTTGGCTGCTCCCAAATTTGCCCCTGCCGACATACCTTTTATTGCAGAGACGAGGAGTTCGCAGTACCCGATTGATGTGCGCGGGCAGTCACTATCGATTGGCGCGCTATCAATGGGCAATCCGCATGCCATCCTGGTCGTGGACGACTGTGACTCAGCACCAGTCAGCGGCCTCGGCCCATTGCTTGAGTGCCACGAGCGGTTCCCTGACCGGGTAAACGTGAGCTTCATGCAGATTCAATCTCGCGGCGAGATCAAACTGAGGGTTTATGAGCGAGGCGTCGGAGAAACTGAGGCCTGCGGCTCCGGCGCCTCTGCCGCAGCAATCCACGGTATGGAGCTGGGATTACTGGACAGGGAAGTTGCTGTGCGCGTCCCCGGCGGCAAGCTCATGGTCAGCTGGCAAGGTGGCGACGCGCGCGTATGGTTGGGTGGGCCCACCGCAACAGTATTTGACGGCAGCATAGTAATAAGAGGCTGAGCTGAAGATGGCAATCGATCTCAATCCTAAAGACGTGGAGGATTTTCTGAGAGTCCACCCGAATTTTTTACAGGACCGACCAGGCCTACTGGCCGTCCTTAATCTGCCCCATGGGGGCGAGGGCGCTGTGTCGCTCGTCGAGCGACAAGTGAGCGTTTTGCGTCAGCGAAACATAGTCTCCCAGCAACAGGTCAATGCGCTCTCGGACATTAGCAGGGAGAATGACCGGTTACTGGAGGCGACTAGACGCACGGTCCTCGCGCTGTTAAGCGGCACCAACCGACAAGAACTCGCTCAAATTTGGCTAGCGCAGCTCACGAACACCTTCGAGGCTGAGTTAGGCGCCCTCGTCTGGATTACGGGTGAGCCAAATAGTAATAGCGCCGAGTCGGTGGCGGGCAAGCTGATTCTGCAGGGTGAAAGCTTTTCTGGCGTGCTGCGCCCGGAAGAAATGAAGGCTTTGTTCACCAGCGACGCCTCCGAGGGCTCTGCTGCTCTGTCACCAATTCGCAACGGTTCTGATATTCTCGGTGCCCTCGCGGTAGGGGCTCGAGACTCAAAGCGTTACCGTCAGGAAGACGGCACCTTATTTTTGGACTACCTGGCAGAAGTGATCGGACAACTACCCGCCAGTCGCACTTAGTCTATTAGGTTATCGACCATACTCGCCCCCGACATAACAGCGTATGACCGCAAGTACCTACGTTGTAACCTTTTAAATTCGACACGCGCTCGTTGCTCGCCCTTCGAGCGTCTCTGCTCAAGCACCAAGCGGTTCTCAATGCCCCGCGCTCACCACACCAGACAGTGCCGATCACAATCGGTCTCACTGCGCGACCCCGATGATCACATACTGCTGAACTGTTAGGGGTTCTTGATTGAAGCAGCATTGCCCACAAATTCTTGCTAAAAACATTATTTACGAAACCGTGCTCAACAACAGGGTTCATGAATCTGTCGGGTGCACCCAGGGCGACCAGTAACCTAGATCTTATTTTGGCCTTGGGTTGCGGAACTATTGGAATTGATTGCAAATAATGACCTGCGTAGCTACTCGATCTTGATCTACAAAGATTCCAGAAGTTACGCAAAAAATTTCTATACTTGATCGGCACACCGGGGTGATATGTGATCCTTTGGATTCGTCGCCATATTTGCGCGTTTAGCCAGAGATAAATGTATGCTCCGAAGAGAGAAATAAAAAAACAAACAAGCTTGTGTTGCATTTATGAAGTAATGTGTAACATTTTAGTTACGATTTTGGCGCTATTTTTTTACATTATAATCATAAATATCAGTAGTTTATATAATCGTTGCATTAGTGCGCTTAAGAAATTTATTTTTGCATCGTATATCGGTTGTTGTTAAGCTACACGCACGTTCATTCCACCCATCAATCATCAGAGTGGAACGGAAGTAGGGAGATAGGAAAACCTCCCTCAATGCGAGGGGTAAGCAAGTACCGCTGAAAATAGAGATTTGGAAGTGGGAACGAGACCGAAAATCTACCGAAGGAACGCGTAAAGAGGGTCATAAGCTAATGCATTGACCATTGATCGATACGAAAACTGGAGGATCATATGATTAATCATATTTACAGAGGCATCGCATATCAGCCCGCATCAACATCTCGCGGCTCGACTTTAGACAGAGTTTTTTGCTATCGCGGAGTGGCTTTTCGGCCCAGTCAGCGGAAAGTTGCGCCCGAAATGGAAAAAAACAGAAATTCCATTATCTACCGAGGAGTGGAGGCTATATAAAGGCCTACTGCTCCCGCCAAACAGATAAATTAGGAGGGCGTTAGCCCTCCGCACTCAGTCATGAGTGCGAGAAGTTCGAGAAACCACCACCTGGCGCGCCAGTGCCTGCGTGCAAAAACGAAAATCAGGCGATATTCAGTTACTAAGTCTAAAAAACTTACATCGAGTTGACATACATAGCGGGGTTTCGCATCCACTCAGAGCAGTTTATTTTTGAGTGAGGTGTCAAAGTGCGATGCTCCCCAGCAAAATTAAGCGAAAAATCTGCTAGCTCTTGTTAGGTCTCGAAAACGGCGATTGTGTGCGATACACAGAGTATTCCGAAAGTATTTATCATTGCCACTTGTCTCCCTTAGACGGACTGCGCTGGTCTCCTAGGTCATGCGATATGGAAAGCAGATGAAACCATGGTAGCCTCCACGATATACCGGGTACCGCTCGTTCGGCGCCAGCTAGCGGAGAAATGATTTTGTTGGATCCAACTGCCGAATAGCGTTAGCAGATACCCTTACGGCGAAGGTTTTACTTTTCAGAAAGTCGGTAAAAATCGTCGGGCGCTACCATCCGTAAGAACTGGCAGCTGAGTAGGCTCAATTGCAGAAACCGTCGCGACGGCGTCCGCCACTTACTCTCCATAAAAATACGTGGCGATCAAGATTGAGTGCTGAGATTTGATCCCAACAAACTACAATACAAGCTACGCTGCTTATGGCTGGTAGCTCCAAACCAATGCAAACCAGAGACTTTTTGGTGGTAAGCAGTGATTTTTTGCTAGAGCACCATTGGTCCCTGACTGTGGTCATCCTCCCCAATAGCAGCAAAAGAGTAGGCTCCCTTGGGGACGGTTAGTGTAGCCCAGTGGGGAAGTTGCAGAACGCTTACGAGCGAGAGGGCGAGCCGTCACGTGCTCACAAAGATTACGCCCATCTCTCCACTGCTGCTTTCAGCAGGATTCTAATGTTTGTCTCTGTAACGGATTGCACCGCACTAAGCCGGGATTGGAAACAGCAGTTTCGGCAAAGCCTCAAGACCCATATGTCCCTATTTGGCTGGCATGTGCTGGGCGCCAAGCTCCGCGAGTATCGAGCCTTGATCAGCATCCTAATTCGTCGGAGGTGCTCTTCCACTAATATACTGAATGCTAGTCGAATGCAGGGAGTTGATGGAGTCAGTGGAGCAAGTAGGTCAGTGACATGGGCATCAACTCTTGCGGGCGGGGACGAAATCGACGCATCGCGGTTCAGGTCAGGAAATACGATGCGCGGCTGCGCGCTCTGTGGATTCTTGCTTTTCACGCACCTGTCTAAAGTGATCGGTCTGCTGCCGAGCAGCCGCTTGGTTACGTGCACCTGGATTTATTGTGTTGCTAGCCTCACATCTACCTCGCACGGTCCGGCGCAGTGACGGCCATTATCCGCCTTATCACGTTTGATCTCGATGACACATTGTGGGATGCGCGCCCTGCCCTTGAGGCTGGAGAGGCGGCGCAGAGGTCATATTTGAGCACCCGATTCCCATCGTTATCGCTCGATATAATGTCCCAAGAGACACTATCAAATGTTCGCCAGGCGCTTCTTCATGAACAGCCAGAGCTGGTCCATAAGATCAGCCTGTTTCGAGAAACCTTTATCAAGCGGCTACTTCAGAGCCAAGGCGTGTCGGACATCGAGTCGACGATCGCAGCAAGCGACGCGTTCGCCGCATTTATATCTCACCGGCATGAAGTGTCGCTCTTCGCTGATGCAAAGTCGGTACTAACCTATCTGCGCCAGCATTACAAAATCGGCGCTTTGACGAATGGAAATGCTGATGTAAGAAAAACGGAAATCGGCGAACATTTTGATTTCGCGTGGCGTGCAGAAGAATTTGGGGTCAGCAAACCTCATCCAGCTTTTTTTCACGCAGCCTTCGCCCAAGCGGGTGTCACTCCCGAAGAGGTTCTTCATATTGGAGACTGCCACCATAATGACGTAGATGGCGCAGTAGCGGCAGGCGCAAGAGCTATCTGGTTGAAGCCAGAGGGGGGTGTAAGTGACATCGCATCCGAGGTGATTCCAAGCTTATCTGACCTACCAAGTGCTATCGGACGAGTCGTTGGCTCCAGAGGCTGTACCAAGCAGCGCTAGATGGCGTCGACGCCCGTTTCAGCCGTTCGAATGCGAACTACCTGTTCCAGTGGCACTACAAAAATTTTTCCATCGCCAGTCTTCCCAGTGTAGGCTGCCGCCATAACAGCTTCGACTATAGCTTCGACCTGCTCCTCTGGTGCAGCTATTTCTAACTTCACCTTAGGGACGAAGTCCACGACATACTCTGCACCCCGATAAAGCTCGGTGTGTCCCCGCTGTCGGCCGAAACCCTTCACTTCTGTAACGGTAAGACCCTGCACGCCGAGATCTGAGAGTGCATCACGCACATCATCCATTTTGAACGGTTTGATAATGGCTGTGACCAGTTTCATGAGATCACCTCTTGATTTCGTGCTTCCATTATCCGGCTGAATAGATTTTTGGCAATGCCTGATAGTGACAGAATCCGCGGCGACCGCTTGTCACAGATCATCGGCTCACTCTGGTCGCAAGGCCGTGAGCCATTCGGACACCCAGAACGCCCCAAAAAAAAGGGCCCCGAGGGGCCCAAACTGCCATGAGAGGACAGGGTAACTACTTGAGTGCCGAAAACTCCGGATACGCTTCCAAGCCACACTCGCTTGCATCAACGCCCGCGTACTCCTCTTCTTCAGTGACGCGAAGACCCATCGCCATTTTGATCCCGAAGAAAACAATCAAAGAAGTGATAAAGACCCAACCAAAGATCGTTAGAGCGCCAATGATTTGGCCAGAAAATGAAGCGTCGCCGTTGGTTACAGGCACAAGTAACAAGCCTAAGAGACCAACAGTGCCGTGGACCGAAATCGCGCCGACCGGATCGTCGATTTTTAGCTTGTCTAATGTGGTTATGGAGAAAACTACCAACAAGCCGCCCAAAGCACCGAAAATCGTGGCTTGTAAGGGTGAGGGCGTGTCTGGTCCAGCGGTAATGGCGACTAGCCCGGCAAGGCATCCGTTCAACGCCATCGTAAGGTCCGCTTTCCCAAACATAATTTTCGCCAGAATAAGCGCGCCTATACAGCCTCCAGCTGCAGCTAAATTGGTGTTCATGAACACCACTGCAACCGCATTGGCTGAGTCAACTGTCGCGGTCGCAAGGACTGAACCACCGTTGAACCCAAACCAACCAAGCCACAAAATGAAGGTGCCAAGAGTTGCTAAGGGTAGGTTAGCCCCTGGAATCGCATTCACCTCGCCGTTTGAACCGTACTTGCCGCTGCGCGCACCGACCAACATAACTCCTGCCAATGCGGCCGCTGCACCGGCCATATGAACGATTCCGCTTCCGGCGAAGTCCAGGAAACCAAGGTCACCCAAAGTGTACATGCCGAAAACTGGGTTCCCGCCCCACGTCCAACTACCCTCCATCGGGTAGATAAATCCGGTCATTACCACTGCGAAGGCGAGGAAGGCAAAGAGCTTCATTCGCTCGGCTACGGCACCGGACACAATGGACATCGCAGTGGCAACAAAGACCACCTGGAAAAAGAAGTCCGCAGAGGGAGCATATGTGGCATTTTCCTCACCGCCTTCAACGGCGCCCGCCTCGGCGATCGTGCTGAGGAAAATATCGCCGCCATACATGATGCTGTATCCCACCACCATGTACATAATGGACGCTACCGCGAAGAGCGTAATATTTTTGGTCAAGATCTCGACCGTGTTTTTAGACCTGACCAATCCGGCCTCGAGCATCGCGAATCCAGCGGCCATCCACATGACCAACGCTCCACATACGAGGAAGTAGAAAGTGTCCAGCGCATACTGCAACTGAAAAATATTGTATTCCATGAAAGAGTTCTCCAACGCTCAGGTTTACAGCGCTTCGTCGCCGGTCTCGCCGGTTCGGATGCGGGTGACATGCTCTAGGGACGAAACAAAAATCTTGCCGTCCCCAATTTTGCCGGTCTGGCCGGCCTTCGTAACGGCTTCGATAGTCTGATCAACCAAATCGTCATTGATAGCTATGTCTATCTTGACTTTCGGCAGGAAATCCACAACGTACTCCGCGCCACGGTAAAGCTCGGTGTGGCCTTTCTGACGACCAAAGCCCTTGACCTCGCTGACCGTGATTCCCTGTACGCCGATCGCAGACAGTGCTTCACGCACGTCGTCCAACTTGAAAGGCTTAATGACTGCAGTAACCAATTTCATGGCAACCTCCAAAAAAACCGCCCTTGGGAGACGGCGATTGACTGATTGGCGCTTGGCCGAAAGTTGTCTTGGAACATCGTATAAACGTCGCTAATCATCAACATCAAGCCCGCGTTCCCGAATAAGTCTCTGCCAAGCTCAGGCCAAGAATTAATAACTTCATTCAAAACATAAAGTTACCGGATCTCTTAGCTTCGAATGACAGGGTAGTTCTCAGATACCAGGCCGGTTCTGCACCATTAAAGTGCAGCCGGCGCACCACTTTTGGCGGGATAAGGCCTGTCAGGTCACTGTCGAGTGAGCTACATTACTGTGCGTATCACCTTCGGCGGTTCGAAGCAGTTCATGGCAGACGATCACTCAGCAAAGCGCGGCGGCACCTCATTCTTTGAGCGGCTGACCCGTGCTGATGATCCGGTTTTTGAGCAGATTGACCGCAACGCCAAAAGTCTTTTGCAGTCTGCATTGACCCGCCTCGATGTGGTCAGCCGGGAGGAGTTCGATGCACAGGCTGCAGTGCTCAAGCGCACGCGTGAACGGCTGGAGGCGCTGGAGGCGAAAATCGCCTCCCTCGATGAAGAGCTGTCAGCAAACGAGCAGCGGGAGAATCAGTGAGCCCCGGGGGGCGTCAACCCCGACCTCATTTCGACATGGCCGCCAAAACAGGCCTCTAGACTAGGAAAGCAACTGCATTAATAAGCCCAGGCAAGAGAGCGGGATTGATCTAGGCACTGGCTACGTTGAAAGTGTCGGCGAGAAGTCGCCACCGGAAGATTCGTATTGCCCGACCACTGGCAAACATGGCGGAGAAGTAGCGGGTGTCGATGTCACATATCAACACCGCGCTGTCCTCTCGTGAGGCACCAACCGGGTTGGTGCGCTATGACTTTAGCGACTGCCGTCCACCATGAAATCGACAGCGAGTCGGATCTCATCATCGGAGCAGTCTGCGCAGCCGCCACGCGCAATCATGCCCGTTCCGGCGACGCCGTTTACGCCACTGTCGTAAAGCGCATCCATCCCCTTGCTGATGCGGCCAGCCCAGGCGACCTGGTCACCCACCTTGGGTGCACCTGCGATACCGGCTGAATGGCATGCCATGCACGCCGCATTGTAAACGTCCTCCCCGGAGCGGCCGACGCTGGCAGCCACTGCATCACTGCCACCGCCACAAGTCTCTCCCTGTATACAGACGGCTGAGAAAGGCTGAATTCGCGTCTCGATGTCTGCCCGCTGCCGATCAGTAAGATCGAGTGCGACTGCCGCCATCGGGGCCAACATAAGGATAAAAAACAAACGCATGGTGCTAACTCCTGTCAGTAGGGTGCGGAGTATAGCGGTTGCGAAAACGATCGAAAACAGAACTATAAGCGTCCTGCTCACCGCTATACTGCATGTCCGCGAAAGGAAAGAAGTGTGATGAAGCTCTATACGTTTGATCCCGCCCCCAACCCCGCCAGGTTGGGTATGTTCATGCAATACAAAGGCATTACGCTCGATACAGTCCAGATCGACCTCGGTGCCGAGGAGCAGCTTGGCGAGGCCTATTTGGCGATTGTTCCGGAAGCCACGGTACCCGCGCTCGTGCTAGATGACGGCACGGTGCTGTGCTCGGTGATTGCCATTGCCCATTACTTGGAATCTCAGTACCCCGACAAACCACTGCTCGGTCGAACGCCGGAAGAGCGGGCCCGTGTTCTGAACTGGAACCACCGGCTTTACAGCGAGATTTTTGCTGCCGCGGCCGATGCGTTTCGTAATGGAAACCCCAACTATGTCGATCGCGCGCTGCCCGGGCCGGTCAATGTCGCTCAGCTACCCGAGCTAGTCGAGCGTGGGCGCACTCGCCTGATAGCTGGTCTGGAAATCATCAACGAGGTATTGGCGGAGAGTGCTTTCCTAGCGGGCGACGCTTTCTCCTTTGCCGATATCGATTTATTAGCGGCCATTGATTTCGCAAAATGGGGCGCCCGACTGACCCCTGACGAATCCCTGACCCATCTGCATCGATGGCGCGGCGAGGCCAAATCGGCCATGACGGGGTGACGCGTCTCTCAGCTTGGTGGCTTTGCCTGCTCACACTGATAGGATGCAGTGGCCCCGACACTGGCCCCGCTCATCTTGATGAGTACCTCGAGCGACTGTCGACCGTCACGGGCGTCGAGCTGGCCTCCGGATCGCCCTATGAATCCGGCCGGTTCGATCTCCCCCGGGGACAGGCCACCGAATCGTCCGCCTCCAGTCAAATTGATTTGATCGACTTTCTGTCGCTATCTGGATGCGAACTGCAGGTCAATCTGGGGCGCCGCAACACCCAATTAGGGCGCACAGCGTCTCCGTCTCAACGCCTGTTACTCGATCTTGAGTTCATGGATCTGGCGCCAGAGTGCATCACCCTACTTCGGAAGCGTGGTGACGATGAATTAGCGAGCACACTGGCGGCGGTCAGTGTGGAGCGCGAAGCACAGCTCTCCGCCTCCGTTGCCCGAGCGCTATTCATGGGGCCTGAGTGGCGGCTGTTCTGGGGGCAACCCGCGACGTTGGGCAACTACCCGGCCGACACAAACAGTGCCATTACCGAATCACTAAGTCGGCTTGCAGACTTAACCCAAGGCTGGCTGGGTGGCAATTGGCAGGCCAGTAATCGTGAGGTCGAACTGCTACTCGGCAACCTCCGCGCCGGTGACGGCGGCGCCCTACTGGCGGCGCATTCACAGGTGTCCAGGGAGTTGGAGCGCGCCAACACGCTGCTTGCCAGAACTCAGTCCGTAGCGCCGCTTTGCCCCTACGGCAACCCCACAGATCGCTCCAAAGCGTTGGAACGGGTGGTGGCTCGGTTTTTTGTGGGCGCCGTACAGCCCTGGCTGGTGCAACTGCGCCAAAGAACTGAGCTGCTATTAGCGCCGGTCACAGATCTGGAAACACCACTGTCACCCGCATTGAGCCCCGAATATCGAGCGTGGATAATCGATCGAGACCAGTTGCTGACCAATCAGACCGAACTCATTCGCGCGCACATTGCCAATATTCAGGCGACGTTGGCCCAATGCGGGCCAAGCTAATCCCATTAACAGTCCCATTAAGGGCAGCGTGACTCGGGTGTCAGACAACTGCGCGGCAGAGCCTATCGCATCGCCGGCTAGGAGCAGGGGCAGGCAGTTTTGTTTGCCGATCAACCTGTCCTTTTCGGGTACTGCGGCGGCCTGCTCAACGGGCACCCTGAGCACTGTGATGCCGCACCAACGCTACTACGTTGACCCCCGCATTCAAGTCAGTCTTTGAAGAAAGTTGAGAAGCTGATCAAACTCACCACAGCCCTATACATCGCCCTGACGCCATGCAAGGTACTAGGCCATTCGCTCAGTGTGTCGGCTAATCGGCCTTGCCCAACAGTGCCACCTGGCCCCAAGGGGGCACTTGAGACACAGCGCGTCGCCCCCTACTCTGGTTGCCTCACAGTGAGGCGGCAATCATGAGAGTTATCACTAGCGCGACGCTCCCCAGTCCGTGTCCGATTCCAGGGCGCGAGCCCCGAACGACCCGCATTGGTCTGGCCCAGACGCGGTGGCACGACTCCGCGGATGTCCATACCGAACAGTTGCGGGAGGGCGTGAGCGCTTGTGCTGGTGCAGGCGCAAACGTGGTTTTCCTGCCCGAACTGACCCTGATTCGCTATCCCGCGGATAAACGCCCCGAGGGTCCCGCAGACGCCTCCGCTGAAGATCTAGATAGTGGGCACAGTCTCTCGCTGGCACGTGAACTCGCCCGCGACTGTGACGTGCACGTGCAGATTTCCCTGTTTGAGCGCTCCGGGGCAGCCGACCAACGCGGTCTCAACACCTCCATCATTGTTGCGCCGAACGGTGAGTGCGTGGGACGCACCCGCAAACTCCATATTCCGGTCACCGAGGGATACTTCGAGGATCACTACTTCACGGAAGGGCCAACCGACGACCCATACCCGGTGCACAGTCTCGAACTGGACGGCGTGGACCTCAGGGTGGGTAACCCGACCTGCTGGGACGAGTGGTTCCCGGAGGTGGCGCGTTGCTACGCTCTGGCCGGCGCTGATGTGCTCTGCTACCCCACCGCCATCGGCTCCGAACCCGACTACCCAGATTTCGACACCGCACCGCTGCTAAGGCGCGTTGTGACCGGTCATGCGGCGGCCAATGGGCTCTTTATTGCCCTGCCAAATCGGTTTGGCTCGGAGGGGCTGCTCGACTTTTACGGCGCCAGTTGCATCATCGACCCCTTTGGTCGTGTGCTGGTCGAAGCACCGCGGGACGAAGCGGTTGCGCTGGTGGCAGAAATTGACCTCGGGCAACGCGAAGATTGGCTCACGCTGTTCCCTTTTTTCGCCACCCGCAGGCCCGACACCTACAGCGCGCTGACCGATGACAAGGTAAACCCCCGACAACCCAATGGCGACGCGCAGGACGGGGGCATTCCCGGCATCAAACAGTGACGCGCGCGCGCCATATGCCACCAGAGTGGGCCCCGCATGCCGCCACCTGGATGGGGTTCCCCCGAGACAGCTACGCTGAATCCGGTCTGACTCGCGAAGCGGCGCAAGACGCCTGGTCGGCAGTAGCCAATGTCATCAGCGAGTACGAACCGGTGAAGATGTTATGCCACCCGAAGGATCTCGCAGCAGCGAAACGCCGGCTCTCTGAGTCTATCGACCTGATACCTGTGACTCTGAACGACGCGTGGCTCCGCGATATCGGACCCACCTTTGTGTTGGAGGATGAGGCACTCATCGCCATCGACTGGCAGTTCAACGGATGGGGCCAAAATACCGAGTTTGAGTGGGACGATGACGATGCCATTGCCCACCAGATCGCCGAGATCTTGGCGGTGTCCACTGAGCGCAGCGAGATCGTCAACGAAGGGGGCGGCATCCATGTGGATGGCCAGGGCACGGTGCTCCTCACTGACACGGTACAGCTGGACCCAACGCGCAACCCGGGCCACGACCGCGACAGCATCGCCGCACGCGTTCACAGCGCGCTGGGCACAAACCGCGCCATCTGGCTTTGCAAAGGATTGTGGCGGGACAACTTCTTGAACGGTACCAAAGGTCACGTCGACATCGTGGCCTGCTTCGCGCCAGACGGCTGCCTGCTGGTGCACCAACAAACCAGCAAGGATCATCCAGATTTCGCTTTGTGGGACACCCTTGCTCAGCAGTTCAGGGAAGAAGGTCTTAAGGTATTGCCGCTCGAGGCGCCTCTCACGCTGAAAGATAACCGTGATTGGGTCGACTATAGCTACATTAATCACTACGTCTGTAATGGTGCCGTAATATGCCCGAGCTTCGATGATCCTCGGGACGACGCGGCGCGTGAGCGGCTGGAGGATGCCTACCCCGGCCGGGATATCCGGATGCTGGATGCCAGAGAGCTGTTTGCCATGGGCGGGGGCATCCACTGCATAACCCAGCAACAGCCAAGCGGAGTCGGCTAAATCCTTCTATACTCCGCGCTCCCTTTTATCATCGGGCAGACGCCAAGCCACGGCCAGCCATGTTCACTTACATCAATCCAGACATCCGCGAACGACTGATTCGAGACGGCAAATTGTTCCGGGTCAACGCCGATGGCGCTCAAGTAGAGATGACGGAAGCGCCAGGGTCAGGCCTACACCTCAACCTGATGGGGCCAATTCCCCTGCCGCTGGCACGCGGTCAAAGACACCCGACCGTGCAGTGGTACGCTAGCGTCAGGAGTAGCGAGCTCAGCGAAGTCGAGAACCTCGCCAACACTCTGACAGAGCGAGGAGGCCAACATCTCTTCTCGCACTTGGCCTCCAGTATGGCGGTCAACAGCGTGCTGGTAATTGGTGAGCCTGAAGACAGCGATAGCCCGCTAGTCAGGGTGCATTCAAGTTGCCTCACCGGCGACGTACTCGGGTCGCAACGATGCGAGTGCGGGCCCCAACTAGAGGCCGCTATGGACCGTATCGCTGAAGATGCCGAGGGCGGTTATCTAATTTATATGGCGGGACACGAGGGCCGCGGGATTGGCCTTTGGGCTAAAGCTGCGACCTACTTACTTCAGGACGCCGGGGAGAACACCTATCAGGCGAATCGGTCTTTGGGACTACCCGACGATTCACGTGATTTCTCCGACGCTTCGGTGCTGCTTAAATACTTCGGACGCGACCGCAAGCTGCGCCTATTAACCAATAACCCCAAAAAGCAGGAGGACCTTAAGGCATTAGGCGTGCCTAATATCGAACGAGTCAAACATGTTGTGGGCGTTGACGATCACAACCTTCAGTATTTAAAGGCCAAACGAGATTGGGGGCACGAGCTCGGAGAGGATGATCTCTATACCGAGGAGTGATGCGACGACCAGCCAACAGGATGCGTCGCTGCCTTCACCGTTAGTCAGCTGGGTTGAGCGCCCTCTAATTCAACCATTCAGGCAAAGGCTCGCGCCCCAGCGGCAGCTCCATAATATTATCGGCCGCCCGATGGGCATGCCCCACCATTTCATCGTAGGCACTGCGCTGTCGTAAAAACAACTCGCAGGTGACCGCCCTCCGCAGCATGCGCCGCATTTCGAGCAAGTTACGAGTCTTGAGGACTTTCCCCTGACGGTCAGCAATCACATGCTCCTGACCGGCAATGCGAGCATGGGCGATGTACAGGCTTAAATCGACGGACTCGATGATCACTTCGGTGATGCCCATATTGCCCAGATCGCTAACAGATACTTTCATCTCTTTTACCCAGAATCCTGCCTTTTTAGTGTCATCGTCACTGCCAACCCCCACGACTTGGGCAGGCACTTTGTCACGCCGTCTACAAAAGCTACGATTCCAACTTTTCGGTGGTTTGGTGTTTTGACAATCTCGCCCGATTAAGGGCGACAGAATCCGAACAGTATCCGCCCCCCCGCAGCGATCCAGAGACCGTCGCAAGATGACCGAAACAACGCAGCACATCGATTTCTCGCGCGCCGGTGAGCCGCTCGATGCATTGCCGCGCTGCAGCGGCGTCTACCGGTTTTTCGATGACGACGGCTCACTGCTTTACGTAGGCAAAAGCGTCGATATTCACAGCCGAGTCACGCAACACCTGAACGAGGGGCGCAAACCTGGCCGGCATCAGCGGCTCATATCGCAGGTTGCGCGTATCGACTGTCAGCTCACAGCAGGCGAGATCGGCGCGCTGCTGATTGAGAACGCTGCGATCAAGTCAGAGGTGCCGCTGTTCAATCGACGCCAACGTCGACTGCGTAGCCTCTGGACCATCCAGCTTCAGCCTGGCACTGACGGGTTCCTGAAGCCGGTTGCCATCGACTTTGCGCCTATCGGGGCGCGAGAAACCGACACCTACGGATTGTTTGCCAGCAAACACCGCATCACAACGACCATACACAACCTCGCCAGAGATCACGCTTTGTGTCTCCGGGTCATGGGTTTGGACAAAGGTAAAGGCGCGTGTTTTCAGCATCAGCTAGGACGTTGTGACGGCGCCTGCGCCGGTCAGGAAAGCTCCCACTCCCACAACGCGCGGCTGCTGGATCAGTTAAATCGACAACGCATCGCCGCCTGGCCTTTCGATGGACCACTGCTGCTGGCGGAGCAAACAATTCATCCTCTCGAGCACCAACCGGCTCGGCAATTTCATCTGGTGGATCAGTGGGCATGGCATGGTTGCTTTGAGTCGCAAGAGGATGCGACAAGCGCATTGAGTAGGCCCATAGCCACCGCCTTCGACCGGGACGCTTACCGCTTGATTTACAGTGCTATCTGTCGCGGCCGAGTCGAGCTGCAGGATGCCGTGACCCAACAACCACTGGTTAACCCGCTGGTCGCAGAACGACAAGCTGCTCCATGAACGTCGTCTGGTTCAAACGGGACCTCAGACTGGCTGACCATGCCCCGCTGGCGGCTGCCATCGATCGCGGTGAGCCACTGCTCCTTCTCTACATCGTTGAGCCTAAGCTACTGAGAGACCCCCACTATCGTGGCAGGCACTGGCACTTTATCGCCCAGTCTCTGCAAGCGATGAACAATGAGCTGACAGCATTAGGCGTGCAAATTCAAAGTCTCGAGGGGGAGCCGGTCGCGCTACTGAGCACACTGCATAAGCTACAACCGATTGGCCACCTATTCAGTCACGAAGAGACGGGTTTGGGGGTGACATTTGAGCGAGACCGTCAGGTCTCAGCTTTTTGCGCTGCGCAGGGAATCGCGTGGCACGAGTACCAAACTAACGGCATCCAAAGGGGCCGACGCGACCGGCGCGGCTGGAACAGGGGCTGGCAGCGTGTCATGAGTAATGCCGAGATACCGGTGGATCTCGCTGCGATGTCGCGGCTGTGTCAGCCCTTGCCTTCCACCATGGAGGGCACACGCAGCGAGCGTATCAAGGGATGGCAGCAGCACAATGGGGCCTTTCAGCGCGGCGGTGCCGTCGCAGGGAACGAAGTGCTGCAGAGCTTTTTGGCCGAGCGAGGCCATGGCTATCAGCGCCACATCTCAAAGCCCGCAGGCAGCCGGGTGCACTGCTCTCGACTGTCGCCCTATCTAGCCTGGGGTAATCTGAGTCTGCGTCAGGCATACCACGCACTAAAAAAAAGACAGGACCGGGGCGGCTGGACGCGTGCGCTGGCCGCTTTTGAATCCCGACTGCACTGGCACTGCCACTTCATCCAAAAGTTTGAGATGGAGTGTCGAATGGAGTTTGAAGATCTCAACCGGGGCTATCTGGCGCATCCCCGGCGTCATGATCCCGACCGGCTCGACGCGTGGCGTGAGGGGCGCACCGGTTATCCGCTGATCGATGCCTGCATGCGCTGTCTGATGCAGACCGGGTATCTGAACTTCCGCGCGCGCGCCATGGTCGTATCGTTTCTCACGCACCACCTCTGGCAGGACTGGCGTCTGGGTGCGGCCTGGCTAGGCTCGTTGTTCCTCGACTTCGAGCCGGGGATCCACTACCCGCAAATGCAAATGCAGGCGGGCGTCACCGGCATCAATACCATTCGCATCTATAACCCGGTCAAACAGTCGCTAGACCATGACCCGGAGGGCGCCTTTATCCTCGAATGGGTCCCTGAGCTGTCGGGCTTGCCCACGCCGCTCATTCACCAACCCTGGCGCCTATCTACTATGGAGCGACAGCTACACCCCATCGATTACCCCGAACCCATCGTGGACCTGAAGGTGTCTTACCGGTTTGCCAGGGACGCTCTGTGGCAGCTCAAATCGGATCACAGCGTGCGGCGAGAGAAAGCTCGCATCCTCGATCAGCATGTGGAGCGGCGCAACGTGTGATAACGCTCTCCCTGTCGAAACGCTTTAGTATGCTGTGGGTTGATGAAGTGTCAGGGGTAAGCAAGGTGCTAGTGATTCTTTGGATTGTGGGCGCGCTGGTGGCGACCGTAGGCTTGACGGTACTGTTGGTGCCCATGTTTATCGACGAGCAAGCACTGCTCGGTATGGTACGAGAGCAGGTTCAAACCCAGACAGGCGGGGAACTGGTTGTCGAGGGTGAGACCGAGCTGAGCTTATTTCCTCGGTTTGCGCTCAGGCTGGAGAGCACCTCACTGAACCTGCCTGCCCAGACTGACTATGATCCGGACATTGAGGCTTCAATTGCCGAACTGGACGTAGGGCTATCGCCGCTTCCACTGCTAAGTGGCAACGTTGATGTCGGCAAGATTGTCATTGCGGGTGTTACTGCAGACATCACGGAACCGCAGGCCCGCCCGCCCGCTCCGGAGCCACGGCCGATCATGAGCGATCGAGAGTGGGAGAAGCGCGGCGAAATCATCCGACAGACCAAGGAGGAAGAGCGCCAAAGGCAGCTTAATGAGGGCGGCGGTGCTTCTGGCATCGCCATTCTGGCGGAGGCGATCCAGATAGAGGACATCACGGTGATCCAGCGCACCCGCGATGGCGAACTGAGCAATGAAATCCGCATCGCGGCCCTGACCCTGACCGACGTCAATACTCGGAACGAACCCATGCAACTGGAGGGGGCGCTGACCGTACTCGGTGATGGCTCAACCGCACCCCTGGACATTGCACTGGATGGCGCCATTAGCGTTGCATCCGATTTCAGCAAGATTGAAATAGCAGGCCTCAAAACCGAAGTAGTCGGCGCACTCACCCAACCAGTGGAAAGCACGCTGGACGGCGCGTTTGTGATGATCCCGGCGAAAGCTCACTTCACGTTTACCGCAAGCTTACCTGGAGGCGATATCACGGGACAGCTAGTCTGGTCAGCGCTGGAGAGCCCCGAAATCAGCCTGAATATCAATACGGCACGATTCTACGCAGATCAAATTCAAGCCGCACCAGCGCTCGTAACCGCTGCGACGGTGCGCGCACCTGCGACGGAGGCGCCGCCGGGGTCTGCAAGTAATGAGGCGGGAAGCGTTGCGCCCGCTCCCTTACCTGTGGGGCCGCTACGTAATCTCGATCTCGAGATGCGTGTCGCGGCAGATGAGCTCATCGCGGGCGGACAGACTATCAGCGACGCACAGGTCTTCATGCGCGTTCGCGATGGGGTTGCCAACATCGACTACATCCGGGGTGTTTTGCATCAGGGACAGCTTGATACGCGTGTGATGTTGAATGCGCGGCACCCAGTCGTGAAGGCTAAAGTCGAGGGCGGTCTCAAGGGCGTTAACATAAACCTCATGCTTGCCAGCATTGGCAATACCGACACGGCGTCCGGCCTTATTGAGGTGGGCTGGGATCTCGAAACCGAGGCCGTCACCGCTAATGATCTGATGGCGGCGCTGGACGGCGATGTGACAGCCAACGGTCAAGATTTGGTCCTGCAGAGAGTCTCAGTACAAGGATTGATTTGCAGCGCAGTGGCAATCGTTAACAAGATACCGCCAATCGCTGGCTTACCGACCAACACGCCAATAACGGATCTCTCGCTAGCTGTCGATTTTGATGAGGGCATGGGCGACATCGAGAAGCTTCGCCTGTCGACACCAGGCGCGGAGCTAAAAGGCTCGGGTGATATCGATCTAGTTTCAATGGATTTTGGCTTCCGGATGGAAGGGCAGGTCAATAACGACATCATGGAAGTGAGTCCGCTCTGCGTGATTGATCGGCGCTACGCGGGCGTCGACTGGCCAGTGGACTGCACCGGCAATCTGGCGTCAGAGAGTGGCGCGGCGTGTAAGATAGATATAGCGAGCATTGCGGAACAGATCTTGAAGAACGAGGCGCAAAAGCAAATGCAGGACGCAATAGAAGAGAAAGCAAGATCCTTTATCAAGAAGCTTTTCGGTGACTGAACACGCTGGCCTTGCCCGGGGGGGACTATGAACCCGGGCTTTGATCATTCCTACGCGCGCCTGGGACCAGCTTTCAGTACCCCTCAGGCACCGGATCCGGTGTCCGAACCGCAAATGCTGCTCTGGAATCAGTCGTTGGCCGACAGATTGGGTTGGTGCGGCGATCCGCAATCCAATCCTAAGCAACTCGCCGCACTGGCAGGCAACACGCCTCTGCCGGACAGTCATCCCATTGCCACCGTCTACGCCGGTCATCAGTTCGGGCAGTACAACCCGCAACTCGGCGACGGCCGCGCCACCCTGCTCGGGGAATGGCTGACCCCCTCTGGGGCGCGATTCGACATTCAACTCAAGGGTGCGGGGCCGACCGCTTACTCCCGAGGCGGTGACGGGCGCTCCCCGATCGGCCCTGTCATACGTGAGTATCTCGTCTCCGAGGCCATGCACACGCTCGGTGTCCCCACGACCCGGGCACTCGCCGCCGTCGCCACCGGCGAACCCGTAATCAGAAACCAGATCGAACCCGGCGCCATTCTGACCCGGATAGCAAGCAGTCATCTGCGCGTCGGCACCGTGCAGTACTTTGCGATGACCCGCGGCGGCGATGACGTGGGGGCGCTAGTGGATTACGTGGTCAACCGCCATTTCAGCGCCGCGGCGGAGGCAGGCGACCAAGCTGCCGCCGTGATCTTGCTAGAGGGCGTGTGCGAACATTTCGCGCGGCTGGTCGCACACTGGCAGGTGCTCGGCTTTGTGCACGGCGTTCTGAATACCGATAACGCACTCCTGTGCGGACAAACCATCGACTATGGTCCCTGCGCCTTCATGGATCACTTCGATCCCAAGGCCTGCTTCAGTTCCATCGACCGACAGGGGCGCTATGCCTGGCCCAACCAGCCGGGCATCATGCACTGGAACCTGGCCGTCTTGGCTGAGTGCCTGCTGCCGCTAATCAATGAGGATGCCGAGGCGGCGCGGCAGGTCGCGCAGGAGATCGTCGATCGCTACCCGGCGCGCTTTCATGACCACCACCAGCGCTGGCTCGCCGCCAAGCTTGGGCTTGATGCGGTGACTGAAGCAGACGGCGCGTTCATTCAATCGTTTCACGAACTGCTGGCTACCGAAGGCCTAGATCTGACGCTGGCGTTCAGGTGGCTGGCCGAATTGGCCAATGATTCCCTCGACCACACACCGCTACCCGAGCTCTTCACGGCACCCCCAGCGTTGCTGAACTGGGTGGAAGATTGGCAAAACCGACGCAAAGCCAACAAAGGTGACCCGTCGACCATCACCGCCGCCATGCATTCTGTGAATCCGACTATCATTCCCCGCAATCATCTCGTGCAAAAAGCCATCGACTTAACTGAGTCGGGTGAATTGGCGTGGGTAAGGTCGCTGGTCGACCGCAGCCAGCGGCCCTTCGAGTGGCAGCCCGGCGATGTGGAGTGGGCCAGATCACCCGAGCCCGAGGAGCGCGTGACCCGCACTTTCTGCGGTACCTGAGGCACCCAGAAGGCGGAAATCAGTGCACGATTATGACGGGGCCGGACCGGTCACCGTATAATTCAGGATCCGATACGGAGAGACCCCATTGACCACCGAGTTTCTCGGCAAGCAACTATCAGGCCCTTTCACTATCCCCTCGGGTATCGTGACGACCGCTCCCGCCATTATTCAGCGGGTGATGGATACCATGCCCGAGGTCGGCGTCATCACCACCAAGAGCATTGGGTTTGAACCACGCCTCGGCAACCGGGAGCCTGTTTATAGTCAGTATGCGCCTGGCTGTTTCGTGAATGCCGTAGGCCTGACCAACCCCGGGGTCGAGGAAGCACTGCAGGGTTTACAGCAACTCTCCGTGCCGGCTGATCGCTTTTTGTTGGTATCAATTTTTGGCGGATCCGTGGACGAGTTTGTCGCGGTAGCGAGACAACTTGCCCCCGTCGCCGATGGCCTGGAACTGAATCTCTCCTGCCCTCACGCCAAGGGCTACGGCATGGCCATGGGTCAAGATCCCGAAATGGTCCGTGAGGTCGTCGCCGCGGTCTGCGATGCAGTCAAGATACCCGTCATCCCTAAACTGACACCAAACGTCGATGACATCGCAGTCATTGGCCGCGCCGCGTTGGAAGGGGGTGCGTCGGCTTTGTGCGCCATCAACACGGCGGGGCCCGGCTACACAGAGAGCCACGGCCACCCGGTGCTCAGCAATGGCTTGGGCGGCATGTCGGGCAAAGGTGTGCTCCCTACCGCGCTGAAGGCACTGAAAGTGCTTCGCGCCGAGACGGACGTCCCGCTCATTGGCTGCGGTGGCCTGTCTTCCGCAGCAGACTGCCGGGACGCCATCCATTGCGGGGCCAACATTCTGGGCATTGGCTCTGGACTCACCGGCATGAACACCGAGGAAGTGCAGCACTACTTTGCTGACCTGGCCCGAGATCTCTCAGAAGGCGGCGATGCGGCAGGACAGCGGGTCCGCTTCGATGCGGACATGGGCTTTAAGCCCTATCGCGTCGTTACCAACGATATCGTCTGTGATGACATAACCGTGGTCACGCTGGATGGAGACCTGGACATTCAGGCTGGAGAATATGTTTTTGTCTGGGTGCCCGGTGTGGGTGAAAAACCCTTTTCCTGCCTGACCCATAACCCGGTGCGTTTGGCGGTGATCAATGTCGGGCAGTTCACAGACCATTGCTACCAGCTCTCACCGGGTGACGCGGTGTATCTGCGCGGCCCGCACGGCGTGGCTGTCACACCACCGAAGGATGCCCACATAGTGTGTGTCGCAGGCGGTACCGGTCTGGCCGCGGTGTATCAGATTGCCGAGGACTTCGGCAGCGACGACAACCCGGTCGACATTTTTGTGGGCGCCCGGTCGGCGAATCGACTCTACTTCCGTGGCGAATGTGAGGGCGTTGCCCGTGTCACCATCGCCACCGATGACGGCAGTGCCGGCTTTGAGGGCCGGGTGAGCGACGCATTGTCAGACTTTCTTGCTGACCAGCCCGCTGAGGAGCTTGCCAAGATGCTGTTTTATAACTGTGGGCCTGCCCCCATGATTCATGCGAGCGAGGCGGTTCAAAAAGAGGTTGTCTCCTCGAATCGTATCTTCAGCGCCATCGACTACCTGACCAAGTGCGGGGTCGGTATCTGTGGCGCCTGTGCCTCGCCTGACGGGCGTCGGATCTGCGTGGATGGGCCCTTTATCACAGATGGTTTGGTCGATAATCGCTCGGCATCGTGCTGAAAAACAACCTTCGCGGCCGGCATTCGGGCCCAGCGCCCCGGCACACTCCTGAACACCCTGCCCTCGCAACGAGCTAAAGCTAACAAGCTCCTCGCAGGCAGTTGACTGAAGGGCAAATTGCGTCATCATGCGCTCACAAAATTTCCTGGGAGACGGAGCTCATCGGTATCAAAGAAAACGTTCTACAACAAGAAAATCTGACTTGGGCACATTACTCAGAGGACGCGGATTACCCCTTCCCCGTCAGTTACTGGGGCACCATTTTGGATATTGATGACGCGGGTCATATCAGTGTGTTGTACCGCTGGGATCCCGAGCACTTCTGTCATTTTCATCGGCATCTTTGCGCCACTACCTCCCTCGTTCTCGAGGGAGAGTTGCACGTGAAAACCTTCGAAAATGGCGAACTGGTCAATACCACCATCAGGCGCGTCGGGGACTACGCCAAAAAACCCCCGGGTGACGTGCACATGGAACAAGGCGGACCCGACGGCGCGCTGGTACTGTTTGAGCTGTACGCGCCCGACGGTCAGTTGACCGAACAGTTGGACAAGAAAGGCAATAAATTGCGCACCCTGACAACCGATCAGCTGCGACGCTTTTTCAAAAAACAGCGGGCAGTAGCCTGAAAATGCTGACGCTACTGATTCCCCAGCAATTGCTGGTCGTCGCCGACCACTGATCTCTATGACGCAGGCGGACCTGGCGAAGCTATGAGGACAACACACCTAAAGCGCCGGTGCCGAAGATCCGACACTGACCCCAACTCGTAACGGCTATACCTTTTGCCCAGTAGTGTGCCTTGTTATGCGCCTCGCGCTCACCAGCAGCCGTCATTGCCTCGCAACTGCGAACCACTCCGTGCAACGCGTGTCAGACGCGCGCCGTCTCTTAGGACGTTTCGCGATTTTGAGCCGCGGATTTGCGTTACTCGGCTTGCTCGTAGGGTTCACGGCGTGCGGCAGCACTTCTGTGGATGACTATCAGGCGCGCGAGCCTGCCTTCTCACCCGAGGACTTTTTCAATGGTGCGTTGACAGCGCATGGCGTTGTAAAAGATTT
>CAJXDE010000025.1 GCA_913052635.1 uncultured Halieaceae bacterium | reverse complement strand
GGGGTCAGTGATAATAAAGAAGGCCGCGAACATGGTGGCGCCGCTGAACAGGTGGAACAGGGCGCTGCCGCCGCTTTGGGAACTGCCGCCGTCGTAACCCATGAGCGCACAGGCACCGAGTCCGGCGAGCATCGCGATGGGAGCGTGCCAGGTAAACACCCGTCGGTACAGTAGCCAAGCTCCACCCAAGAGAAAGGCGAAATTGGCTTCGAACCAGCCAATACCACCCCAGCCAGTGAGTTCAGGGCTACTGGTGAGCAAATCGTCAAATAGCAATCCGGCGTTCTGCCGGAGTAAGTCAAGTGGTGTGGCAGCGGTAACCGCGTCGATCGCTGTCGGCGAAACGAGGTGCCGGAAGGTGTCGGTGATGCCGGGGACTTCCGCTAGGCCCCTCGGTGAAGCCCAGGCACTCATTTGCACCGGGAAAGAGATCAGAAGCACCACGTAGCCCACCATGGCGGGGTTGAAGGGGTTGTAGCCCAAACCGCCAAAGACCTGCTTACCGAGTAGCACCGACGTCAAGACGCCGATTGTGATCAGCCACCAGGGGGCGTAGGGCGGTAGCGCAATACAGAGCAGCGTCGACGTCACGAGCACGCTGAGATCGCCCACTGCGACCCTCGGGTCCCGACCGCGCAGCGCGACAATGGCGTACTCGCAGCCGATGGCGATTAGGCCGCCAAAGACGATGTTGACCAGCGTCCCGGGTCCGAAATAAAAGGTTAGCACCACGACGCCGGGTAGTGTGGCCAGCAGGACATCCCGCATGACTGCGGATACCCGGCTCTGCCCTGAAGCGTGAGGCGAGGTGACCTTGAGTAGACTCAAGGTGTCTGCTCCGGTTCTGAAGCCTGATCCGCTTTGCGCGCTTTGGCGCGCTCAATTGCGGCCTGAATGGGATCAACCCCATCCTCGGCAGCTTTACTCTGCGCTGCGGCCTTGCGGGCGGCGCGTTTGGCTTCTCTATCGGCGGCCTCGGTTTCCAGCCGCACCTGCCGCGCTTCGAATCGCTCTCGTGAATTATCCGAGCGTCGCTTTTCTTGCTCGCTGTCACGAATCTGGCCCTTGGCGGCGCGATAGTACTGCACCAGCGGGATCTGACTTGGGCAGACATAAGCGCAGGCGCCACATTCAATGCAGTCAAACAGGCGGTGCTCTGCCAGCTGCTCCTGATCTTTGGCCCGTGCATACCAATAGAGTTGCTGGGGTAGCAGCGATGCGGGGCAGGCCTCGGCGCAGTGGCCGCAGCGGATGCAGGGCTTTGCAGGTTCAGGTAAGGGCAGCTCTGCCGGTGTGGGGGCGAGCAGGCAATTGGTGATCTTGGTGATCGGAGCACTGAGATCCGACACCGCAAACCCCATCATCGGGCCACCGTGGATGATGCGCTGTTCCGATGCGGCATTGAGACCCGCGTGGGTCAGGAGCGCCGTAATCGGCGTGCCGAGGCAAGCGGTCACATTTTGTGGCGAGGCCAGTGCCTCGCCAGTCAGCGTGACGATGCGATGGGTCAGCGGCGCCCCATCAATGATGGCCCGCTTGGCGGCGACCGCGGTCCCCGGATTCACGCAGACCAGTCCGATATCCGCCGGGATCCCACCTGAGGGGACCTGTTGGCCGGTCAGAATTTCGATGATCTGCTTTTCGCCACCCGACGGATACTTAGTGGGAAAGGTGGCCAGCTCAATCTCTGCGCCGGATCGCGCGATGGCGGCCTCGACACTGGCGATGGCATCAGGTTTGTTGTCTTCAATGCCGATAAGGATCGATTCCGCCGAAACGATGTGCGCCAGAATCCGCGCGCCCTCGATCAATTCGTCTGCCTGGCACTGCATCAGCGTGTCATCGGCGGTGATGTAGGGTTCACACTCGGTACCGTTGACCAGCAGCGTCTCGATCGACCGCGCGGGCCCCGGATTCAGTTTTACTGAGGTGGGAAAGCCGGCGCCGCCCATGCCCGCAATGCCGGCCGTCCGCACCTGCTCCACCAATGTAGCGGCGTCCAGCGCTCGCCAGTCAGCGGTGCCGGTGAAGGTCAGCCACTGATCCTGATCATCGGTCTCTATCACGATGCATTGATCTTGAAGCCCGGAGGCGTGGGCAATGGGGCGCGCTTCGATCGCTGTCACGGTGCCAGAGGTGGGCGCATGCACTGGCACGCTCATGACGCCCTGAACCTCGGCGATTGTTTGCCCTCCTAATACACGGTCTCCCACATTCACGATCGGTAATGCTGGAACCCCTAGGTGCTGGCGCAGTGGTAGCACCAACACAGGTGGTATGGGTGCTTGCTTCAGGTCCCCTGGGCGCGACAACGCTTTGCGCTCGGGCGGGTGGATGCCACCGTGAATATCATGGATCGTTCTCATGCGGCGTTCCGGGCCCCGGCATCGGTCGCAATCACATCGAAACGTGGCGCCCTGTCTTGGGGGAGTGGCCAGTGCCAGAAGCCGATGCCTTCTTTGCGGGGAACGAGGTCAATGCAGTCGACGGGGCAGGGCTCTATACAGAGGTCGCACCCTGTGCACTCGTCGGCAATGACGGTATGCATGACCTTGGCGGCGCCGAGGATGGCATCGACCGGGCAGGCTTGAATGCATTTCGTACAGCCTATGCATTCATCTTCGCGGATCCAAGCCACTACGGGTTCTTTCTCTACGCCGTGCTCAGCGTCAAGCGGCTGAGGCTCGACGTCCAGCAGGTCCGCTAGCGCCTGAATGGTCTCTTCACCACCGGGTGGGCACTTGTTAATGGCATCGCCATCGGCGATCGCCTCGGAATAGGGTCGGCACCCCGGATAACCACACTGGCCGCATTGGGTCTGGGGTAATAGCGCATTGATCTGATCGCTGATCGGGTTGCCCTCAACCCGGAACCGAATGGCGGCAAAGCCCAACAGCGCACCGAATATGGCGCCGAGTCCCAGCAGCGCACTGAGTGCAGTCAGAAGCGGTTGATCGCTGAGTAGGGCCAGCATCAGATCAACCCCGCAAAGCCCATAAAGGCGAGTGAGGCCAATCCCGCTGTAATCATGCCAATCGCTGCGCCTTGAAAGGGTTCCGGCACGTCGGCAACTGCCAAGCGCTCCCGCATCGCGGCGAATAAAACCAGCACCAGCGAGAATCCGAGCGCGGCGCCCAGGCCATAGAACAGCGACTCAATGAAATTGTGTGCCTGATTGATATTCAGTAAGGCTACACCCAGCACCGCGCAATTAGTGGTAATCAGCGGCAAAAATACGCCCAATACCCGGTGCAGCAAGGGGCTGGTTTTACGTACCACCATTTCGGTGAACTGCACCACCACGGCGATCACCAGGATAAAGCTGATGGTGCGCAAATAGGCGAGATCAAGGGGAACCAACAGGTAGTTATAGGTCAGGTAGCTGCAGACCGACGCGAGCGTCAGGACGAAGGTGGTCGCAACGGACATGCCCATCGCGGTCTCGAGTTTATTAGACACACCCATAAAGGGGCACAGCCCTAAAAACTGCACCAACACGAAGTTGTTGACCAAGACCGCGCCCACTAAAAGCAGCGCGATATCACCCAGCATGTCATCCCCCTGCGGCGGACTGAAATCGACTCAAAACCGCAATTTTAGGCAATATATCAGGTGTCTGGCAGGAAGTATGTGGGGGCTCAGGCGCCGCTTTTGCTGGCCTCGACCATCGCCGCCACCACATCTGCGTCGACCCGCTGGAGGAGTGGCTGAAATGGGGCGAGTTCATGTGCGACCAGCGGCGCATCAAGGGCCGTCCAGTCGAGGGAACACTGCAGAAAAGCCTCTGATTTCTCGGCCATCGCGGGCAGTACGGGCTTCAGATAAGTCGCCAATACACGGTAGAGATTGATACCGACGGAGCAGACTTCCTGGACCTCGGTCTCGAGGCTTTCATCCTTGGCCATCACCCAGGGTTTTTTTTCGTCAATGTACTGGTTGGCTCGGTCGGCGAGGGCAATGATCTCCCGCATGGCGCGATTGAACTCCCGCACCTCATACAGCGCGGCAATCTTGTCGCCGGCCTCGATAAACGACTGGACCAGTTCCGGCTCCGCGCAGGTGTCGCTCATCTGGTTATCGAATTTTTTGCGCAGGAAGCCCGCGCAGCGACTGGCGATATTGACGACCTTGCCGATCAGATCCGAATTAACCCGTTGCACAAAGTCATCGAGGTTGAGGTCAATGTCGTCGACGCCGCCCGAGAGCTTGGCCGCAAAGTAGTAGCGCAAATACTCTGGATCGAGGTGCTCAAGATAGGTATCTGCGAGAATAAAGGTGCCCCGGCTCTTGGACATCTTGACCCCGTTCACCGTCAGAAAACCGTGGGCATAGACGGCTGTCGGCTGTCTTAGTTCTGCGGCATCCAGCATGGCTGGCCAGAACAGGCCGTGAAAGTTGACGATGTCTTTACCGATGAAGTGATACAGCTCGGTGTCACCCCCCGGTAGCCAGTAGGCGTCGAAGTCATCGCCGTGCTCGCGACAGAGTGCCTCGTGGCTGGCCATATACCCGATCGGCGCATCGAGCCAGACGTAGAAGTATTTTTCAGGGTATCCGGGAATCTCGAAACCAAAGTATGGCGCATCCCGGCTGATATCCCAGTCCTGCAGTCCGGCCTCGAGCCATTCTTTCAGCTTATTGGCAATCGGCTCCTGCAATTGGCCGCTGTTGATCCAGTCAGTCAGCAGGCCTTCGAAGTGGTCCAGCTGGAAAAACAGGTGGCTTGAGTCTTTATCAATAGGCACGGCGCCCGAGAGCGCGGAGACCGGGTCAATCAGTTCGGTTGGGGAGTAGGTGGCACCGCAGGCCTCGCAGTTATCACCGTACTGATTCGGGGCTTTGCACTTTGGGCACGTGCCCTTGATGAATCGATCGGCTAGGAACAGACCTTTTTCGGGGTCGTAGGCCTGGGTAATGTCGCGCACAGCGATATGCCCACCCGCCTCAAGCCGTTTGAAAATCGTCTCTGACCAGCGCTGATTTTCGGGTGAATGGGTTGAATGGTAGTGATCAAATTGGATGAGAAAGCCCGCCGAGTCTTGCTCGTGCTGGGCCTGGATCGCAGCGATGTGCTCTTTTGGGGTGCGGTTGGCGGCTTCCGCTGAAAGCATGATGGCGGTGCCGTGGGCGTCGTCGGCGCACACGTAGCGGCAGTGATGACCGCGAGATCGCTGAAAACGCACCCAGATATCGGTTTGCGCCTGCTCGAGCATGTGTCCGAGGTGCAGGGGCGCGTTGGCATAGGGTAATGCCGACGTCACCAGTATGTTTCTCGGGGTGGTACTCATGGGGCGTGGGATCCGGGGTGAAACGGCGCGCAGTCTACCGGATTTTCGGTCTTTTCGCTGTGGCGGGTGATCGGAAGGTGGGGCCGGCGCGGTATACTCACGCGGGAGCTTCGAACAAGGATAAAAGTGGTGTCATCACCCCACCACGTGGTCGCTGTGGCCTCGGGAAAAGGTGGCGTCGGCAAGTCGACGGTCACCGCCAATCTGGCGGCCGCCCTCAGACAGCAAGGGCTGTCCGTTGGCCTGCTGGATGCCGATATCTACGGACCGAGTCAACAACTCATGTTGGGCGTCTCTGACAACGTTACCCCCGATCAGCAGGATGGCGAGTTCCTGCTGCCGGTTGAGGCGCATGGATTGAAAACCATGTCGATGGGTTATTTGAGTTCTGCCAAGACGCCCATGGTGTGGCGCGGGCCGATGGCGAGCTCGGCGATGGCGCAGCTGCTAGAAAAAACGTTGTGGGGCAACCTAGACGTTTTGCTGGTTGATATGCCGCCGGGCACGGGTGATATCCAGCTGACGCTGGCGCAGCGTGCGACCCTCTCGGGCGCCGTAATCGTCACCACGCCGCAGGACATCGCACTCCTCGATGCGCGCAAGGGCATCGAAACGTTTCAAAAGGTAGAAGTCCCGGTGTTGGGACTGATTGAGAATATGGCGGCTCATGTCTGCACCGAGTGCGGGCACGTGGAGCCGCTCTTCGGCGAGGCGGGTGGTGAGCAGCTGGCCGCGCGCTATGAAGTGCCGTTGCTGGGTCAAATCCCTCTCCATAAGGCCATACGCGAGCACTCTGATGCTGGCCAGCCGGTGGTCTTGGCGGAGCCAGACGGCCCAATCGCAGAAATCTACCGCAGCGCCGCAACGCAACTGATGGCCGTTCTGGGTCAACAGAAGCCCGCTGCGGCACCCGTTATCAGCATGGGTGATTGAATCAGCTCCATCACCCCCACCGAGCAGCAGGAGAACACCTTTGAGTATCAAATCAGATCGATGGATTCGCCTGATGGCAGAGCAGGAGGGCATGATCGAGCCTTTCGCCCCCGACCAAATCCGGATGGATGGTGATCGGCGGCTGATTTCCTATGGCACGTCGAGCTACGGCTACGACGTGCGTTGCTCGCGAGAGTTCAAGGTCTTTACCAATATTCATTCAGCAACGGTCGACCCCAAGCATTTCGACGAGGACAGTTTTGTCCACGTAGAGGGTGACGTCTGCGTCATTCCGCCCAACTCCTTCGCGCTCGCCTGTACAGTGGAGTACTTCCGCATCCCGCGCAATGTATTGACCATTTGCTTGGGCAAATCAACCTATGCGCGCTGCGGCATCATCGTCAATGTGACGCCACTCGAGCCCGAATGGGAGGGCCACGTCACGCTTGAGTTCTCCAACACCACGACCCTGCCCGCGAAGATCTACGCCAACGAGGGTGTTGCACAGATGCTGTTCTTTGAGTCCGATGAGGTCTGTGAGATCAGCTATGCCGACCGGGGCGGGAAGTATCAAGGCCAGCGGGGTGTCACGCTGCCCAGAGCCTAGGTGCAGTGAGCAGCTGAATGGGTCCGGGCGCAATGCGCGGCGAAAACCAGTGGCAGTCGTCTGGTTTTCGGCTTGGTCCCAGGGCCGCGAGATCAGGGCGCCTGCCCGGTGACAGCCCGCCCGCCAAGGTTGGCACTCTCCAGCTGAATCACTGTCTCTGAACCTTTTTCGACATGCTGTGTGCGAACCATCAGGAAATCGTGGTCGACCGAGAGCCAGGTATCAGAGCTACGCTCGTCGGGTTCGTCGTGAATCAGCCGGTAATGCATGGTTTCCAGTGCGCCCACTGGTGTGTCCAGAACCGTGGTTTCGATCAGATCAAAATGCTTCAACTTGATTTTCGGCCCATCAACTATGGAGAGGGAAATGCGCTCCGGCGGTGTCTCTGCGAGCAAGAGCTTGAGTCGCATCTGTTCTTGTTGACTGAGTCGGTCCAGTACGTCGGGTGACCAGGGGTGCTCTGTCCACACTTTCTTCCTGAGGCTGCGGATCGTCCCTGTCTCCTTATTAAAGAGCACTTCGCGCCGGCGGTTACTCACACCGCTTAGCTGATAGACAAAGCGTTCACCGACGATTTGGTCGCCCTCCACGGAGAAGTGGGAGTCTTCGCTGAGTTTGACCATAAAACCTTTTTTGCCGCCCTGCGTGAGGTGGTAGCGGCCGTTCTCCTCTGCGAGGGTCCGCGTGAGCGTCACGCTCAGTCCGGCCACTTTGGTTTTGTACTCTGCGGTGTACAGCGACAGCGCGTTGTGACCGAGTGCTGGCTCAGCGGCTAACAGCGCTCCTATCAACAGACCCGCAACTGGCCAGAGCTTCATGACGCGTTCTTCCACAGTTCTCCCGATGGCGGCATCGGCAGGCCGTCTTTCAATAAGCCGCCATCGCTCCATGCCAGTCGGCCGCCGAGGTGCCAGTTTACAGCCACAGGGTAAATCTGGTGTTCCATCGCCAGTACTCGGGCTGCGAGCGCATTGGCGTCATCTCCGGAATTAACGGGCACCCTCGCTTGTAAGACCGGCGGGCCGCCATCCAGTTCCCCGGTGACGTAATGTACCGTTGCTCCAGCGTGGCTATCGCCGTTGTCCAACGCGCGTTGGTGAGTGTGCAGGCCCGGATATAAAGGCAGCAGCGAGGGATGAATGTTCATCAGTCGTCCGCTAAAGCGTGCCACAAACTCCGGGGTCAGGATGCGCATGAATCCGGCGAGCACAACCAGATCAGGGTGCGCGTTGTCTAAAGCGCCCGCCAGGTCTTGGTCGAAAGCCTCTCGAGAGGGGTAGCGTTGGTGGTCAATCAGTGCTGTTTCAATGCCCGCATCTTGGGCAATGCAGAGACCGCCGGCGCCGGGTCGATTACTGATCACTAGCGAGATCCCTCCGCCCAATGATCCCTCGAGGCTGGCGTTCAGCAATGACTGGAAATTTGAGCCGCGGCCCGACAGCAATACAGCGACGCGCTTTGTCACACCAGCGGCCCTAGCAGAGTGCTACGCCAACCGCGTCATCAGAGATCTCACCCAGTTCCCAGCCTGACAGGCCCAGTGTGTCGAGCTGCCTCAGGGTATCGGCGGTGTGGTCGGCTGCGACCACCAGAATCATGCCGACACCACAGTTGAAGGTGCGCATCATCTCCAGCTCGTCGATGTTACCGCCGGCCTGCAGCCACTCAAATACCGGCGGGAGCGACCAGCTGTCGCGATGCACGCGCGCTCCCAGTCCCTCGGGTAGTACTCTGGGCAGATTTTCCAGAATGCCGCCCCCGGTGATGTGCGCCATGGCTTTGATGCCGACGGATTTCTGCAACGTGAGCAACGGTCGGTTGTAGATCGTAGTGGGGGCCAGTAGTGCCTCGCCCAGACTTACCTCGCCACAGCGCTGCTGTGGGTCGGCGCCTGTGTGCTCGAGCACCTTGCGAATGAGGGAGTAGCCGTTGGAATGCGGGCCGCTGGAAGGTAGTGCGATCAGCGTGTCGCCGGCCTGGACCGTGCTCCCGTCAATTATCTGGGCGCGTTCCACAACGCCCACACAGAAACCCGCCAGATCATAGTCCTCGCCCTCGTACATGCCGGGCATTTCAGCGGTCTCACCACCGACAAGCGCCGCCCCGGCCAGCTCGCAGCCTGTGCCAATCCCCGACACCACTGCCGTGGCTACGTCGACATTGAGCTTGCCGGTTGCGTAATAGTCTAGGAAAAACAGCGGTTCTGCGCCCACGACGGCAATGTCGTTACTGCACATCGCCACCAGATCGATACCAATGCTGTCGTGGATGCACAGATCCATTGCCAACCGCAACTTGGTGCCCACGCCATCGGTACCGGAGACCAGAATCGGCTCCGCGTAGCCGGGCGGAATCGCGCACAGCGCACCGAACCCTCCCAGTCCGGTCAGCACCTCGGGGCGGAGCGTGGCTTGGCTGACCGACTTGATGCGCTCTACTAAGGCAATGCCGGCATCAATATCGACGCCGGCATCGCGATAGGTCAGTGAGGGTTCTGAGGAGGATGGATCGGCCATGCCGTGGTCTCTGCCAGTCAAAGTGAGATAGTAATCTGCGGGCTCTATGTAGGAAAGCAAAGCGGTGCACTTTGGTTGATAATAAGGCTCGCAGATAACGGCACCGCCAACGCTCGCCAGGGAAGACATCACCAGTGCAACAGCCATCAAACAGCGCTCCAGTGGCACAGAGTGCCTCATGTCGGGGCGGAGCGACGCTGTGAACGGTCTGTCTCTCCAATACATGTGCTTGATCTTACGAGCGTTGATCGGCTTCCTGCTCCTTACCTTTGTGATTGCCGGACCATCGCAGCTCGCGCTGGCCCAGAGCGGCGAGGTGGTCATTCGCATCGAGGTTGAGGATCGCAGCGAGGACACGATTGACCGCGCATCCCGCGAGGCCTTACAGACTGCACTCTTGAAGCGGTCCGGGGATCGGGCATTGCTGCAACACCCTGCCGTCGAGGCGGCGTTGGCTTCGGCACGTACGCAGTTGTCTTTGTATCAGTTTGAGCGGGTTGGGGGCATCATGACCCGGTTTGTCGCGCAAATCGACCAGGCTGTGGTCGAAAATTTGATCAAAACCGCAAATGGCACGTTTTGGGCAGAAGCTCGCCCGCCCATCTTGCTGTGGCTGGTGATCGATGATCCCGCGGGTCGTCGTTTTGGCAACACCACGGTGGAGCAGCCTCTCTGGGAGCGCCTCAGCGAGAGCTTTGATGCTCTGGGCGTCAAGCTGAGACGACCTCTGTATGATCTCTCCGATGCGGTGTTGGTGTCCCCGGATGGGCTGTGGCGGCGCGATTTTGGACCGATCGTTGAAGCATCTGAGCGCTACGGCATGACCCATCTGCTGTTGGGGAGACTGATTCGTCTCAGTGACGGGCGCTATATCGGTGAATGGGTGTATCGCGACGTCTCGGTAAAGCGAGCGGTATCCATTCAGGCGGATTCGTTGGAGACATTGATAGATCCTGGCATCACGCTGGCAATGGCGGAAATGCGTCGGCAGTATGCTGTGGCACTGACCACAGACACTGAGACCCAGACGCTGCGAGTTCGCGTGCACAATGTCATGACCCGGGATGACTATCGGGCGGTCACAGCCGCCATGAGCGGGATCCAAACTTTGGATCATGTGCGTCCCGTAGCGGTGCAGGGTGACACCCTTACCCTTGAACTGCAGGGTGTCGGGGATGCAAAGACGCTCATCAGGTTGATGGCCCGACGGACCGATTTAGTCTGGGTGAGTAGCGATCCCGACAGCGATGAAGGTTTGGTGCTCGCCTGGCAGGCACCCTGAGTAAAGTCCCGCAATATCGAACGACTGATGACAGAAAAACCCGGCCAAATCCCGCTGCTGATGCGCAGCGAAGATCTCGCAACCTGGGCTAATTGGCTCAGCCGCCCAGAGACGGCGGCCCTTGAGCAACTGCTCAGAGGGCAGGTGCCCGAGCACAGCGCCTATGTGTGGGGCAGTGAAGGAATGGGTAAGAGCCATATCCTGCAAGCCTGTTGCGAAGCGGAGGGGCTGAATGCTCGCTACATGCCGCTGCGAGATCTGGTCGATTTTGCGCCGGAGCAGGTGCTGGCGGACACCGAGATCGCGCGTTTCATTGCGATCGATGACATCGACTGCGTGGAGTCTCGTCCTTGCTGGCAGAAGGCTCTGTTCGCCTTGTTTAATGCTTCGCGGGAGACGGGGGCGCAGCTCCTGGTGACGGCGGACAAGGCACCTCAGCAACTGCTTGAGGCACTGCCCGACCTCCGTTCCCGATTAAGTAGCCTGCCTGTCTTTCAGATGCCACGTTTTACGGAGGATCACATTGCCGAGCTGCTTGCGCTGCGCGGCGCAGAGGCGGGCATCGTGCTCACGGACGACGTTACCCGCTATTGCTCGCTAAGGCTGCCAAGGCACCCGCGTGCCGCTGTGAGGTTTATCAACCAGCTTGACCAGCTGAGCTTGGCGCAGCGTCGCGCTGTGACCATCCCGTTCGTCAGGGAGTCGGGACTACTTCGTCGAGCTGATGGGTAGCGTATTCGCCTGGTCCCAGCTGCAGGTAGCCCCGCAGCCAATGCACCAATAAATAAAGTGGCAAGGTATCGATCAAAGCACATAGGGCCTTGAATGCGTAGTTGCTGCCCACCAGTGTGAGTAGCGCAGCGACGGCAATATCGCCCGCCAAAAAAGCCGCACCGAAAGTCACGGTCACCACCATGATGGAATCCACGAGTTGGCTTAACAGCGTGCTGAAGTTATTTCTGAGCCACAGATGTTTTCCGCGCGTAAGCCGCTTCCAGAAGTGATAGAGCTGCACGTCACAGTATTGTGCAGCGATGTAGGCCAGCATCGAGGCAAAAACAGCGCCCGACGTAGTGGCGTAAATCAGCTGAAAGAGCCCGATTTCAGATTCCACCACGGAGCCATTCGGGAGTGTGACCGGGGCGGCCAGTTGCAGCACCTGCCAGGGAGGCATCACCGCCTCGGGGACTGAGGGCGCCGCAGCACCCAGCGTCAGCACGCCCAGAATGAGAAAGTTTATGCCCAGACCCACGCTGACCAGAAAATTCGCGCGGGCCTTGCCATACAGTTCGCTGATTAAGTCAGTGCAAAGGAAAGTGAGCGGATAGGGGAGCACCCCGACCGCGAGCGCCAACGGCCCGAATTGGATAAAGCGGGTGATGCCCACCACATTGAGCAGCGTCATGGCCGAGAGAAAGATACCGGCCAGGACGAGAAATGTGCGCTCGCGGCGTTCGGTGATGAGAGCGTTACTGGCGGTCACGTCAGTGCTCCACCTGCCCCAGATTGCCATGCATGACTGAACCATTAATCACGGGGTGGTCGTGAGCCCACAGGATGAGGTCGGCAATTTCACTTGGCGCGACAAGTCTTCCAAAGCTGTTCATCCCCCCCAGACTGTCGAGCACCGCGTCATCGTGGCCGACATGTTGGCGCAGCATGCTGGTATCTGTGAAGCCGGGACAAATGAGTGCGGTGTGAATGCCTCTCCCCATCAGGTCCTGACAGGTTGCCCGCATCATGCCCAGCTGGGCATGCTTGCTGACGATATAACTGAACGCGCCCGCCACGGCCTTTTCCGACAGCGTCGAGCCGACATAGAGCACGCTGGAACCGGCGGGCATCAGCGGCAGCAAGCTGCGATTCAAAGCGTTGATGCCGATGATATTGACCGACAGGACCCGGGATAAATCGGCGTCCTCGGTGGTGTCGCAGCGATCCTTCAGCATCAGTGAAGCATTGTGGACCAGACACACCGGCGCGCCGCCGGCATCCGCTAACCTAGATGCCAGCGTGGTGCAGGTTTGGGCGGCTGACTGCTCGTCAGCGAGATCCGTGGCCAGTGTTTCGACCCCGGGCACGGAGCAGTCACGGCGGGAGATGTTGATAACGGTATATCCGCGCTCAACAAATTGCTGGGCTGCTGCTGCGCCAATGCCGGAACTCGCACCGGTTAGTATCGCGATCGGGTCCATAAGGACTCCCGTGATATGTCAGAGGGCGACAGGGTACTGCAGGCACAGCATGGGGTCACGGACTCGCTGCGTCCTCTACTAGGGTGGCTGCTCGTCCGCACTTGCCGAAAACGTGTGCATCACACACCATAACGACAAACGGTAAGGGATCTTCCATGAGCCAGTTGGCGACATTGCATATTGACAAGCAGGCGCACAAGTTTTCTGCGGCCCATTTCACCATCTTCTCCGAGACGGAGCGGGAGCGTCTGCATGGACATAACTACGGCGTATCGGCGCGGATTGTGGCGGCTATGGGAGACAACGGTTTTTCAGCCGACTACAACGTGTACAAGCGGGCATTGCAGCGACTTTGCGATGACCACGATGAGTACATGTTGCTGCCCAGTCAGTCACGCTGGCTTCAGGTGGCTGAGGAGGAGGGCGAATATCTGGCGACTTTCAACGGCAAGACGCTGCGCTTCCCAACCGACGAGACGCTGCTCCTGCCCATCACCAATGTCACTGTAGAAGCGCTGGCCCATTATTTGCTGAATCGGCTGATGGAAGAGGCAGATATGGGCGATCTTGTGGAATTGGAGCTATTTGTCAGTTCTGGCGATGGCCAGATGAGCTCGGCCTGCTGGCGAGCTGTTTAAAAAAACACTTTTTTGGGAACTTTTCCCTCAAACCCCTGTCACAGAGACAGTTGTTGAGATGGCGATGTCCGCGGGTGCACCGCAAGGGAAACATCTGAGCAGCGAGGGTCCGACTACTGAGGCCCTCCCCGTTTTGAGTGGCTCCTTCATTGCCGGCTGATATTCAGCCGGCTTTTTTTGCACGCGTTTCACGGTCACCCCAGCAGTGCTGGCTAGCGCGCTGTGCGCCCCCGCCAAACATCTAAGAGGCTTTCCTGAGTCTGAGGGCCCACGAGGGTATCCGTCACCGCGCCCTGTGGGTTAACCAGCAGTGTTGTCGGCAGCACGCGCGGTCGCTCAATGCCAAGGGCGGTGCCCGGGTCCTGCTCGAGCAGGGTGAAGTTGATCCCCATCTCAGCAGCCTGCGACTGCAGCGCTTCACCGTTCTGACCGTCGTAGTTCACTGCAAAGACCATCAGTTCGGTGCTGTCGTCGAGGGCATTCAGCTCGGGTATTTCTTCCCGGCAGGGAGCGCACCAGATGGCCCAGTAGTTGATCACGCGCCAGTGACCGGCGCCGGGTAACTCATCGACCGGTTGAGTACAACTCTGTAGCCCCAGTAAAGCGAATACGATCGGGATCAGCAGTTTCATGCCGATGGGGTTTGCTCGGTGGCAAAGAGCTTCGCAAGGGGGGTCGCCAGCAGTGACGACTCCTGATCGAGATTGTCCTGTAACAGCGCCGCCGCACTGGCGTTGAGCCGGTCCTCGACGAACCGGTTAAGTAGATAGCGCAAGCGGAGACTCGCGTTTTGCAGTGTGGGATGCGTTACCATTGCCGGCCGACCATGTGAGCGGTACTGATGGATTATCCCACCTTACCCTGCGCCCAAAGTCGCCGTCGAGCGGCGAGCATTATCTGCATGCATAATCAGAGGGTCGGCGGATCGTGACCGCAGGGCCATATGTTTTAGTGCTGTACTACAGTCGGGAGGGTGCCACGGCTGCGATGGCAAGACAGGTGGCACGAGGCGTCGAGTGTGTCCCCGGTATTGAGGCGCGGCTGAGAACCGTGCCATCGCTTTCCACAGCAGACACCGCTTCAGAAGACCCGGCGTTGCATGCGACACAGGACGATCTGAAACGCTGCGCGGGCTTGGTACTGGGCAGTCCAACACGATTTGGCAATATGGCCGCCCCGATGAAGCAGTTTCTCGATGAAAGCAGTGCCTTGTGGCTCCAGGGTTCACTGATTGACCGACCCGCCGGGGTATTTACCTCTACTAGTTCTCTGCACGGTGGCCAGGAAACAACGCTGATGAGCATGATGCTGCCGCTGATTCACCACGGCATGGTCATGGTGGGGGTGCCTTACTCGGTGCCGGAGCTGCGGGCCACTGAGGCAGGCGGCACGCCCTACGGCGCCAGCCATTGGTCAACCGAGGCCGGAGATCGGCCAATGGATGATCGAGAGTCGGCGATTTGTCGGGCGCAGGGTAAACGGGTGGCGGAGTGGGCGATGCGCGCACTGAGGCCACATTAGAGATGGCTAAGACGCAAACTGCGTCGCGCGGGCGGCTTACCTTCGCTTTATGGAGCGTAATGTGGCTCACCTGGCTGGGCTTTGTGGCGCAACAGGCGGCCGATGTGGAGCGCTTCTCTGGCACTTGGCTGCTGATTGGGCTGCGCGGCGCGCCCCTCGTGTTTTTCCTGTGGGCAGCATTTACTGACAGTATGCGACTGTTCATCTGGTTTGAACTGGTGCTGCTGTTTTACTTTATTTCCGCGGTCGAGGCGGCGTTTGCCTATCAGGCGGATGTGCTGTCGATCGCGGGTCTAATGTTGGTGGTGATCAACTTCACTGCGTGCATGCTTTACATCCGCTACCGGGGTCGGGAACTGCGCGGCGCCCTGTGACACCGAGCACCCCTTGGCACTGGAGTGTCGGGCACTTACCGCCCCTTCCGATTGTCTGAGGTATTAGCACATTAATTAATTGGGAAGCTGCCCGAGTGCAGTCAGGGCCGACTGAGGCCAGACAAGGAGAGGTCGTTACGATGATGCGATTGTTGAAAGGAATATGGCGTGTATTGAGCGGCATCAGCCGCGCGATATCTGTTTTGGTGCCGCTGCTGTTCGTGGCCATTTTCGTGATTGCTTTCAGTACCATGCTGAGTGAATCAACGCCGGAGCCATTACCCGAGCGGGCGGCCCTGCTGATTGCCCCGTCGGGGCCCTTGGTCGAGGACTCACGCCCCGTCGATTCACTATCGGCGTTTCTCAATCAGGATTACGATCAGCCTCTGCTGTTGAATGATGTGGTGCGGTCGATCCGCTGGGCGGCGACCGATGAACGCATCACCACCCTGGTGTTTGATTTGGAAAATCTCGCCGGCCCATCCACCAGCCAGACGCTGGAAATCAGCAGCGCGATCGAAGTCTTCAGGGCATCGGGTAAGCCAGTGGTCGCGGTGGGTGATTTTTACTCGCAGGCGCATTATTTGTTGGCCTCCCAGGCAGATCAGATCTTGCTGCATCCCGAGGGCGGCATGTTCCTGGAGGGGTTCTCGGTGTACCGCTCCTATCTGCGGGCATTCCTTGAGAAAATCCGGGTCACCATGCACGTCTTTCGCGCCGGCGAGAACAAGTCGGCGGTCGAGCCCTACCTGCGTGATGACATGTCCGAGGAGGAGCGGCAGGTGGTTTCACTCTGGCTCGAAGGGCTCTGGACCACCTACACCGAGCTCGCCGAGTCTGGCAGGGAATTACCCGCGGGAACAATGGATCAGTTCATCGCATCCTTTGCGACTCAGCTCGGCGCATCCGACAATGATCTCGCCGAAACCATGCTGGCTGCGGGCTGGGTCGATATGCTCGCCGACCATGGCCAGATGGAAAACGTATTGGCCGAATGGGTCGGGGCGACCGATGCGGACGGTTACGCCGAGGTCATCCCACTTGATCGCTATGTCGCGGACGTCAAAATGAGCCGCTCGCTGCGTGAGGAGAACCTGCCGCTAATTGCCATCATCCCCGTTGAGGGTACCTTGATGCCCGGGGACAGTGAGGAGGGCATGGCGGGCAGCGATACCATCAACGGCTATATCGACACCGTTTTGGAGGCCGAAGACCTGGCGGCGATTGTGCTGCGCGTGAACTCCCCTGGCGGTAGCGTGTTCGCCTCGGACTTGATCCGTAGAAAGCTGTCAGAGGTGGCGGACGCCGGCATTCCCATCGTGGTGTCCATGGGCACCGTCGCCGCCTCTGGCGGCTACTGGATTGCAGCAGAAGCAGACGAGATCTGGGCGCTGCCCACGACGCTGACCGGCAGTATTGGTGCCTTCACCGCTTTCCCCACAATTGAGGGCATCGTGGAGTACATTGGTGTCACCGTAGATGGCGTTGGGACCACTCCGTTGGCGGGCGCGGCAAGCGTTAACCGCGGGCTGAGCCCGGAGATGGCGAGCATTGTGCAGGCACTGGCTTATGGCGCCTATGACGACTTCATTGAATTGGTCGCGAGTGGTCGCGACATGAGTGAGCAAGCGGTGAGAGACGTCGCCGATGGGCTGGTCTGGACTGGCGCCGAGGCGGCGGATCGTGGTCTTGTCGATGAATTGGGTGGTTTGGATGAGGCGGTGGCGGCTGCGGCGCGCTTGGCCGGCGTGGAAGAGTGGCGCACCGCCCGCACCCGGGTACCGCCCTCTTTTGAAAGCGTGTTGCTACAGGAATTGAGCGGCTCCCTTGGCATAGTCGCGGCACCGCTGGGTGGCTGGTTCGAGTCGCTGGTAAGTGCCTTCAAACCCGCGATCAAGAGCCTCTCCAGTCTGCGCGATCCGATGCATGTTTATGCCCAGTGCCTTGCCTGTGCGCCGCTGCTTTAGGGATTATCGCTGATGGTGCTCGAGTTTTCTGAAGAGGCCAGCCCGGCGTTGCCGGCGGCATCTGCCATCTTGGTCCGACGGACTCATGATGGGTTGGAGACACTCCTCCTCAAGCGCAGCGATGAGCTCACACACATGCCCGGGCTCTGGGTATTTCCTGGTGGCAAGGTCGAGGTTTCCGATGAGGGCGACGACGACCTCGAGCAAGCCCGCTGTGGTGCTGCCCGGGAGTTGCAGGAGGAGGCGGGGCTTTCGCTGCCGGTTGAGACGCTGCAGACCTTCTCTCACTGGCTCACCCCTGTGGTGGTGAAGCGGCGTTTTGCCACTTGGTTTTTCATCGCAGAGGTGGGATCAGACGAGCCGGTTACGGTCGATGGCAGCGAGATCGTTGCTCACGATTGGTGGCGCCCGGGTGACGCGATTCTTGCTCACTATGAGGGCCAGCTCCCTATTACACCGCCGACGCTGGTGTCGCTGCACGATCTACAGGTTGAGGATAATCCGTCGGTCCTGCTTGCTCAGCTGGGTGAGCGCGCCCCGCCGCGCTTTTTCCCCCGCGTGGTGAGAGACGGCGATCAGATGGCGTTTCTTTACGAGGGTGACGCGGCCTATGAGAGTGGCGACCTCAGTCAGCAGGGCGCCCAGCATCGCACGCTCGGAGCGCGGGGTATCTTCCGTTACGTCGGCGCCGACTGACGACATGCTTCAGAACTGACTCGCACTCGGCACCAATCTGCGCCGCGAATTACTGAAACCACTTGCCGCCAGGCAACAGGAGCCGCGTGTCGCGGACCGTGTCGTCAAACAAGGGTTTGAGTCGACGCTCACTGCCCCCTTCCTGACGACGGGAAATCATGGTGACAGGGAAGAGATACACGTCCATTTGCCGGGATCGGAGCGCTCTGGATCGACCTTTGTTATCGCGGTAGACCACCCAGTCCATGTCGAGGCGATCACCGAGCAGATCGCCAAATACCACCCCCATAGCCTGAAGGGTCAGTGTGTCCTCCGCCGGCACCAACCTCTCGTCGAGTATTCGTTGCAGTGTATTCAGGTCGCGATCGGCGACGCCGGTCAGACCGCGACCCAGACGGTTGGCGAGCTGTTCTACACGCATGCGCTGGTCAGCCATGAATTGCCGGTCTATGGCTGTCAGGGATTCGATGAGGAAGTCAAAATTGGGGTTTTGGGCGACTGACCAGCTTGTGCATATGGACAGGGCAGGCAAGGTGAAAAGGACCAGCAGGCGTCTCAAGCCATGGGTTAAAAACCGTTTTTTCTCCGGTTGTGAAACCGCCTCTGAAGTGGATAATTGCGACACCATGTTGTGCAGTTCTCTCCCTTAGCCTCCCTGCCGGAGTAAATCGATGATAACCGGAAGCATTGTTGCGTTGGTAACGCCTATGCACCCAGACGGTGCTATCGATTGGTCCGCGTACGCCCGCCTGATCGAATACCACATCGAATCGGACACCGCGGGTTTGGGCGTGGTGGGTACGACGGGCGAAAGCCCGACACTGACGGTGCCCGAGCACTGTGAGGTAATTAGGTTTGCGGTCGAGCAAGCCGGGGGGCGGATTCCGGTGGTGGCCGGTACTGGCGGTAACTCGACCCATGAAGCGATCGAACTCACCGTGTCGGCGGCCGAGGCGGGCGCGGACTATTCGCTGTCTGTGACGCCCTATTACAACAAGCCGACACAACAAGGACTGTTTGAGCATTTTCAGGCGGTGGCGCGTTCGGTCAACCTGCCCATCATTCTCTATAACGTCCCCGGTCGCACTGGCTGTGATTTGTTGAATGACACGGTGGTCAAGCTCAGCCAAATCGACAATATCGTGGCGATTAAAGATGCAACCGGCGATGTGGCACGCGGCGCAGCGCTGATCGAGGCCGTGCCGGATGGTTTCGCGGTGTTTTCCGGTGACGACGCCACGGCGCTTGAGCTGATGCGCCGCGGCGGGCAGGGCAACGTCTCAGTGACCGCCAATATCGCCGCCCGGGACATGGCAGCAATGTGCAATCTCGCATTGACCGGGGAGTGGGAGGCCGCCGCCGAGATCGATGCGCGCCTGCGCGAATTGAATGACTTGCTCTTCGTTGAAGCCAACCCCATCCCGGTGAAGTGGGCGATGGCACAACGCGGTATGATACAAGATGGAATCAGATTGCCTCTCACGCCGCTATCAGAGCCGTGCCGGGGCGATCTGGAACGGGCATTGGAGACCTACTTCGCGTGATTCGACCGGTTGTTAGCATCATATTGCTGGGCTGCCTCTCAGGGTGCAGCTGGTTTTTTGGCGACGATGGGCTCTTCCCCGATAACGCTGGTCGCTACCAAACGGCGCCCGAGCTGGCCCCGATCGATGTACCGCCCCACCTCTCCACGGAGGCGATACAGCCGGACTATCCGGTGCCACCGGTAGTAGAAAGCGCCCAGGTGGCGGCACAATTTGAAACGCCTCGACCGACGCCGCTCACCGCCAATAACCAAGCCGACTCGGTGCGTATTCAGAGCCTATCCAGTGAGAGATGGGCGCTGGTCAACGTGGCGCCCGGTCAGCTCTGGCCCCAGGTCAGAACCTTCCTGACCACCAGCGGCATTGGCGTGGCCGCAGTCGATGCCGAGGCCGGACTGATCGATACCCAGTGGTTCAAATTGGAAGACCAGGAGCTCGCCGCGCGGTTTCGTTTCCGGGTCGACACCGGTATACAGCGCAACACTGCTGAACTGCATGTATTGCAGCAGAATCGAAACGTTGAGGATGTCAGCTGGCCGCCCGAGTCGGATGATCGCGATCTCGAGCGCAAGATGCTCCAGGACGTGGCCCAGTACATTGCAAACAGTGCCGAGACTGCGCCCATTTCCATGATGGCGGATCGCGCCATGAGCGATTCAGGACGCATCACGCTGGAGGATACGGAAGAAGGGACTCGCATTCGTCTGACGTTGCGATTTGATCGCGCTTGGGCGTCTGTCGTGAAGGGTACCGAGGATGCGGATTTCGTGATTGATGACCGCGACCGCAGTGAGGGACTGCTATACGTCACCTTCGTCGGACCTCGGGACGAAGAGGACAGCGGTTGGTTTGATTGGCTGTGGGGGGGAGAGGACGAACACCCCCTGGCTGGCCACCAATATCAAATTCACCTTGACCGAGCCGGTGAGGAGCTGACACTGATTACATTGCGGGGCGCCGATGGCGGTTCGGTCGATCGCCGCGATCAACAAGCGTTGCTGACTATCCTGCGTGGCAATATTACCTGATGCGCATCGCGTCCCTCGGAAGCGGTAGCAAGGGGAACGCGACGCTGGTCGATACGGGTGAGACCCTGCTACTGATTGACTGTGGCCTGCCTCGTCGTGACGTCGAGGAGCGGCTTCAATCTCGCGGTGTGAGCGGGCAAGACATTGACGCCATTCTGGTGACCCATGAGCATGGTGATCACTGTAGCGGGGTGGTGCCGCTCGCCAAAGCCCATAATCTGCCCGTGTTTCTCACTGCTGGCACAGCGACCAGCGGGAAACTCGAAGGGCTCAGAAGCGGTGTGGTGATTCGGCCCGGCGATCACTTCGCGGTGGGCGATGTAGATATCTGCGCTGAACCCGTGCCCCACGATGCCCGGGAGCCAGTGCAGTTTTGTCTCAATCACAATGACCTCAAGTTGGGTGTGCTCACCGACCTTGGCAGTATCACGCCGCATGTTGTGCAGGCGTTCTCCGGCTGCGATGCCCTGGTGCTAGAGTTCAATCACGACCCGCAGATGCTGGCCGATGGGCCGTATCCCTATGCCGTGAAGAAAAGGGTGGGCGGCGATTTTGGCCATCTCACCAATGCTCAAGCCCGGCAGTTTCTCGATCATGCGGACACCACCCGGCTCAAGATGCTGGTCGTGGCGCATATCAGTCAGCAGAACAACGTGCCGGACCTCGCTGATGCGGCACTCTCGGGCTGGTCCGGTTTGGCCTCGTGTCAGGTGATTCACGCAACACAAGAGACCGGCTTTGACTGGTGCGACCTTCGAACGTCGGCCACCTTTATCGAGGAAGCCGCTCAGGCCTGATCCGCAGGGGGTTGATGTTTCCAGCGCCGGTTGGACCATAGAAAGCTCTCCGGCTCATCGCGAATCGTCTCTTCAGCGGCGCTGACGTAAGCTTCAATAATCGCTTCCTCTGTCAATTGCCCAGGTGTCTCGACGATGGGAATCAAGCTCAAGTGATAGCGGCCGCGTGATTTTCTTCGACAACGCGCGAACATCACCGGAAAATCCGTCAATTGCGCAATGGTTGCCGGACCGGTGAAGAAAGCTGTTGGCTGGTTGAGCCAGTCGGTCCAGTAAACATTGTCCCGCCTTCCAGGTGACTGATCTGCAACCAGCACTAGCGCGCGAAAGCGTCGACGGTGCTTCAACACATTACGCGCAACTTTCTCCATCAGGATCGGTTCGCCACCAAAGCGGCTGCGCACTTCATAGGCAAAGCGATCGGAGCCCGCGTTGTGTAAGCGTCGGTACACCGGGTCAATGGGGATGTCGCCATGGGCATTGGCGGCGTGCATCATCCACTCCCAGTTTCCCAGATGGATGGTGAGGACAATGACCGAGCGGGTGCGGTTTTCCGTCAGTCGATCCAGTTCATCGATTCCCTCAACTGTAACGCGGCGTTTGAAATCAGCCAGATTCATACGCGAGGCGTGGACGATTTCCATGGTGACATCGGTGAACTGTCGATAAAAACGCGCGGCGGTGTAACGGCGCCATTCAGCGTCGCGTTCGGGGAACGCATTGCGTAAGTTAGTGTCGATCACCTTGGCGCGGTAGCGAAAAACGTGCCGTAACAGAAAAGCGGCGGTAGCGGACAAGCCATACTTGACGGGTAGCGGTAGCAAAGCGATGGCGCGGTAAAGCCAGTAAGTCATCATCTTTTGCAGTGATTGGGCAGATTTAGAGAAAGGTGGCGCGGCACATCTTCCGGGTCCGGGCATTGCAGACGTGGATTGCCCGCCAAGTTGAGTTCTTTCAGGCCAGTCATACGTAATACCGGTATTGGATCCACGACGTCATTGTTATCGAGCCACAGTTGATTCAAGGCGGTGAGTCTCTCCAACACCAATAAGTTCCGTATGTCGTTGCTGTTGAGTTTCATCGACTGGATCTGCGTAAATTGCTCCAGCCCGGCCAGCGATTTAATGCCTGCATCGCTGCAGTTCAGCGAGACAAGATCGGTCGCCATCCGCGCGTCGATATCGAGAAGACTTTGTGTCAGACAAGCAGTGAGAGCAGGGTCTTTAACGCCGCTCACAGTGTAGGGCGCTGACGGCTCGTAGACCGTGACATTATTGACCGTGATGTCGTACTGTCCCAGCTCAGCGCAACCGGTTCCCGACATCAGCAGGGCAATGAGGAGCGCACGCGATGACTCTGTCTCAGATAGCTTCATATAATGGCTGCTCACCCGACGCCGGCAGTCAATCACGGCCCCCGATGCAATGCAAATAAACCCCTCCCATCAAGCTCCCGTGGTGACAGTTATATCGGTACAGGGAGAGTCGCCAGCACGGGCGTGGGAAGCGGCCCAGCAACTCGGGCTGCAATACGGCACCTATCAAGATCCAGTGGGGCTTCTTTTGGTCGTGGGTGAGGCCAGCGCCTGGCTGCAACTGGATGGCGTGAGGATCGCCGTGCAGTTCGACTCCGCCGCCATGCAACATCGTCGGAAAGGGGGGCATAACGAGATGCTCGGTCGTGCCGTGGGTCTAAAAGCCGATCGGAAGCCGCTGGTATGGGATGCCACGGGCGGGTTGGGGCGTGACGCTTTTGTGCTGGCCGATCTGGGCTGCGAGGTCACGCTCTGTGAGCGGATGCCCGTATTGGCGTGGCTGCTCGACCAAGCCGTGCAAGC
>CAJXDE010000024.1 GCA_913052635.1 uncultured Halieaceae bacterium | reverse complement strand
TGTGGCCAGAGGCTTTGTCCGGGATCAGGCACCGATCGAGGCGGTGCGCGCTCAGCTGGAAACTGATACCGGTTTTGACTCCGCCACCTGGCAGACGATGGTGGATATGGGTTGGGCGGGCATTGCCTTGCCTGACACGGTCGGCGGTGCCGGCATGGGCGTGGGCTCGGCAGTGCCCGTTTTTGAGGCCCTGGGTGGTGGCCTGTTGGGCACGCCGCTGCTCAGCACTACGCTGGCGGGCCAGTTGATCTGGCGTGCCGCGGGTGAATCAGCAGCGGGTTGGCTGGGACGCCTCTGCTCCGGCTCAGTAGGCACGATTGCATATTTGGACGGAGGCGACTGGGGCGCAGCCAATCTGGGTGTGACGCTGGGTGCCGACGGCATGCTTTCGGGCGGTAAAAGCTTTGTGGCAGATGCCGGCGTGGCTGACTGTTTTGCGGTAGTGGCCAGTGAGGGCGAGGAGCCAGTCCTGGCTTTGGTGGACCGCAGCGCCGTAGCGGATGGTGCGCTATCAGAAAATGTGTTGATCGACCTGACAAAGCGCGCTGCCAATGTCGACTTCACAGGTGTGACTCCGACACAGGTGTTCCGCGGCGATGCGATCGCAGCGGCGCTGAGGGACACCATGCTACTCGGCGCATTACTCACAGCAGCCGAGACAACTGGCGCTGCCGGTAAATGCTTGAACAGCATCACTGAGTATCTCAAAACACGTAAGCAGTTCGGCAAGCTGATTGGCTCCTATCAGGCGCTCAAGCACCCGACGGTCGATATTTATGTTGGCATGGAGAATGCGCGTTCTTTTGTTTACCACGGGGCGACAGTGGTGGGGGATGAGGCGCTCGACCAGGACGCTGAGATCGCTTGCCGGATGGCCAAAGTCGCCGCCGACGAGGTCATGGTGTTTGCCGGTGACCGCTCGGTGCAGTTCCACGGTGGCTTTGGCTTTACCTGGGAGTGTGACTCCACGCTGTTCATTCGCCGTGCCCAATGGGCGCAACAAATGTTTGGCGGTGCGATTCACCATCGCAAGCGCTTGGCGTCGCTGCTCTTGGATCGCTAAGCAGTTAGCCGGGCGGCAGGTGCTGCGCTAAAAAGCGCGCCATGTTGCCGCCCATCACGGCGCGCACCTCGGTCTGGGTGAGTCCGGCATCTAGTAGCGCCTGAGTCAAATGGGGTAGTTGCGAGGCATCGATCGGTGTCGTGACCGAGCCATCCCAGTCTGATCCCAGCGCGATGTGGTCAACGCCAAATCGCTCGACGCCGTATTGGATAGCGTTGGCAATCGCATCGATACCCCCGCCACAGGTCACGTCAGCCCAGAAGCCGACCCCGATCAAGCCACCCGCCTCGGTAATCAACGCCATGGTCTCGTCACTGATGTTACGAGGACTGGGGCAGTGCCCATCGAAGCCGGTGTGACTGACGATCAGGGCATCACCCGCTGTCACGCGCAAGGTGTCTCGCACTGTGGCTTCACTGCTGTGGGCCACATCAATCATGATTCCTTTCTTCTGCATGTTGCGTACAGCCTGCTCACCGAACGGTGTCAATCCAGCTTGCGATTCTCCGTGGAGGGAGCCACCGAGCCGATTATCGAAGAAGTGATGCAGGCCCATCATGCGAAAGCCTGCGTCATACAGCTGATCGATGTTGTCTAGCTGGCCATCGAGCGCATGGGATCCTTCGGTACCCAACAGCGCCCCCACTACCGCCTCGCCGCGAGCGCGCCGGGCCAGTAATTGATTGAGCTCTACTTGAGAGGTGATCAGGCTCAGCTGCGGGCTTTGCGCCGCTGCCTCCCGCACCCGATCGGCTTGCAACATGGCCCGGGCAAAAAGGCTGTCAAAAGTCGCCGCGGGCCAACGCTGTGTCATGGCCAGCAACGTGATGTTATCTGCCGTATCGGTCGCATTCTGTTCGTAGTTCTGTCCCTGCGGTGACTTGGTGACGGTGGTGAACATCTGCAGGCTGGCACCGCCCTCAATCAGGCGCGGCAGATCAACCTGTCCCCATTCGTTACGGTGCAAAAGGTCTTTGCCCCAGAGCGCAGAGTCCGCGTGCAGATCCCCGACAATCAGTTGTGCGTGCAAGGCGCGGGTTTCGGGCGTGGGTGCTCGGCCGGGATCACCTGACACTTGATTGGCGTTGCGATCAACCCACTGCGGTCCCAACAGAAAAAACGCGGCGACCAGTGCGCCCGCCAGCAGCGACACGGCGGTGAGCAATCCTTTCAGCCATGTCATGGGACGGTCTCCTGGAGATTCCGCGGATTAGGGTGTCCGCAGTCTGTCCGGTTTCAAACAGCCGGGCAACCGGTCTGTCGCGGGATAGCCACCGTATGCCCCGCATGAGCCGAGAGACCGCGATTCTGTTGTTGGGTGATCAGTTGAGCTGGAGTCACCCTGCGTTGCAACAGGCCGACCCTAATACGACGGTGGTGATCCTCGCCGAAGTTCAGGAGGAGGCCAGCTACGTTCGCCACAACCGCCATAAGATCGCGCTGCTCTTTAGCGCAATGCGTCACTTTGCTGAGGCGTTGGAAGAGTGCGGCTATCAGGTGGCTTATTACCCTTATGAGGAGTCTCTTCCGTCATTGCTCGCAGCCTGCGAGCTGGCAAAGGAGCAGTGGCGCTATAAGCGGCTGCTGATCTGCGAGCCAGGAGAGTATCGTTTGCTCGAGCAAATGCAGGGTTGGTCCGATTCTTTGGGCGTGCCTGTTGAGCTCATTGAAGACACCCGATTTCTCGCCTCCAGACAGGATTTTTCAGACTGGGCTTCTGGCCGCAAACAGCTGCGTATGGAATATTTCTACCGTGATATGCGCAAGCGTTATGGGCTTTTAATGGATGCCGATCGGCCCGAGGGTGGCAAGTGGAATTACGATGCCGACAACCGCACCGGCTGGCGCGAGCAAGGAGAGATCCCGCTGCGATCCGAACCCGAGCACGATGACATCACGCGCGCGGTGATTGCCTTAGTAGAGGCCGCTTTTCCAGACCACCCAGGAGACCTGTCGACTTTTCGCTGGGCTGTCACGCATGAGGCGGCTCAGGCCGAGGTCGACTGGTTTTGTGAGCACGCGCTGCCTGCTTTTGGCACCTATCAGGATGCGTTGGCAGAGGAGTCGCCCTGGCTTTTTCATGGTCTGATTTCGATGTACCTCAATTCCGGCTTATTAGATCCGCTGCGAGTTTGTGAGCAGGTGGAGGCGGCCTATCGGCGCGGTCATTGCTCCCTCTCCGCGGCTGAGGGGTTCATCCGACAGGTGCTGGGTTGGCGCGAGTATGTGCGCGGCCTTTACTGGCACCACATGCCTGATTATCGCGAGCGCAATGCGTTATCGGCTGACAGGCCCTTGCCGGAGTGGTTCTGGACGGGTGACACGGAGATGCGCTGTCTGTCCCAAGCGCTGCGACAGTCGCTGGATCTCGGCTATGCCCACCACATCCAGCGGCTCATGGTGATCGGTAACTTTGCGCTCATTGCTGGGCTCAGTGTGCCAGAGGTGTGTGACTGGTATCTCGGCGTTTACCTCGACGCTTACGAGTGGGTCGAGCTGCCCAACACACTGGGTATGGCGCTGTTCGCCGATGGCGGCATCATGGCCTCCAAGCCCTATGCGGCCAGCGGAAAATACATCCAAAAGCAGGGTAATCATTGCAAGGCCTGCCGCTACGACCCCAAGCGCGTCACCGGGGAGGATGCCTGCCCCTACAACAGTCTTTACTGGCACTTTATCGATCGTCACAACGCGCTATTGAGTCAAAACCCGCGCATGGGTTTGATACTCGGTGGCTGGAGAAAACGGAGTGATGAGGATCGCGAGGCGGTACTGCAGTGGGCGGATCACACCCTCGAGCAGATTACCGAGCTCTAGGCGTTACCTGCAGGTGATTCGGACTTACCTTTGCGCCAGCGTTGGCCGCTGCATCGTTTAGAGCAATACACGATCTGGTCCCACTGATGTTTCCAGCGCGCGCGCCAACTGAAGGGGCGCTCGCAAACCGGGCAGACCTTTGTGGGCAGGTCAGATTTTTTCCGATGTGCCATCAGTTCTGATCCGTGATGGGCCAGTCAGCACCATCCACCACGTGTTCCGGTTGCGTTGGGCGGAACCCCTCCCACTTCAACGTAAAGGTGTCTTCCAGGTCGTATTGTGCGGCCTGCTTTGCCAGATTGAACTGCCGGCCCCCGCGCGGATCTGAGCCCACTCCCGCTATGTACTGCCAATTACCGTAATTGCTGCCCACGTCATAGTCGATGAGTTGTTGTTCAAAAAAGGCCGCGCCATAGCGCCAGTCGAGTTCGAGTTCATGGATAAGGCACGAGGCGGCGATCTGCCGACCCCGATTGCTCATCCAGCCGGTGGCCACCAGCTGCCGCATGAGGGCATTGACCAAGGGATAGTCGGTGTCGCCGGCGCACCATCGTGCAAAGTGACGGGGCTCGAAAGTGGTTAGCAGCCGTCGACCCGAGCGACCACCCTGGCGGAACAGTGATTGGCCATCGATCACGGCACGCCAGTGGAAAAACTCCCGCCATAACAGTTCGAAGTAGAGCCAGTAGGTGGACTCGTTGGCGACGTGTTCTCGCTCGTAGCGGAAAATCGCGTGGGCCACTGTGCGCACAGACAATGCTCCGGTAGCCAGCCACGGCGAGAGTGTGCTCGAGCCGCTCAACCCATCGAGATCATTGCGAGTTTGCTTGTAGTCAGCGATCGCGTGGGTGTGAAACAAAAACTGATCGAGGCGCCTGAGACCTGCTGCACTCCCGCCGGGAAGCGGCAAGCCGGGGTGGGGTGAGGCCGCGGCTCTGGGAATAGCGTCAAATTGCGCCGAGGGTGGCGGAGGCAGTGTGCCCGGTGCTGCCATGGGGCTGCTGATGTTCAGTTTTTCTACCTTGCGTCGAAACGGCGAGAAGGTATCGGGTAAGTCCTCAATCTCGAAGGGGAACTGCTCGGCATCAAACAGTGCACTGCGGCGAAATACAGAGAGCGTCGCAGGCAGTTTTTGCTCTAGGAACGCGATGGCCTGCGTTTCGTACCAGCCGGGTGTGTGGCTGGTGGTAACATGGTCAATACTGAAGCGGTCCACAATATTGGGCAACACCAGTTCGGGAGAGCCCTCGAGGACCATCAGGTCCTGACCCAACGCCTGGAGCTGCTCCTTGAGCTCCTGCAAAGACTCGCGCAAAAAACGATCCCGCTGCGGGCCGAGGCCTGTGAGGTTGCACCAAGGTCTGGGCTTGGGCATCAGGTAAATACAGAGGAGCGAGTCAGCGCCCTGCGCGCTGGACAACGCCGGGTTATCCGCCAGGCGCAGATCGGTCTGGAACCAGTGGAGTTGACGCATGGTCGCTCGCCTCACAGAGAGTGTTCTGGTGTACGCTGGCTCGTAAATCACGGATCGGCAGTGACCCAATAGTGCCCAGCTTCGCCCATGGGGCCTGCCGACCGGATCTCGACGGATAACCGCCACCGGCATGATTGAATCCAACCCCTCATTGGCCTCGCTTATCGACTCGGCATCGGCTGCCGTGGCTGAGTTATCAGGGCACGCTGCCCGATGGCGGGCGGCGGCTCCGGGACGGGTCAATCTGATAGGCGAACACACGGATTACAACCAAGGCTGGGTGCTCCCCATGGCGATCGACCGCTACACCGCGATGGCTGCCGCACCCGGCGTGCCCGGCCAGATCCGAGTGCGGAGTTTGGCGATGGCTGAGGAGCGCAGTCTGTCCCTCGATCAGTTACACACGCCACATCGTGACCCTTGGATGCGCTACGTTCAGGGCGTCATCGCCCAATACGATCGCCGCGGTGTGCGCTGCCCCGGGCTTGACGTTGCTGTCGTATCTAGTGTCCCGCCGGGAGGCGGGTTATCCAGCAGTGCCGCGCTCGAGTTGGCAACAGCGCACCTGTTGGAGGCGGTGACAGGGCAGACCTTGACCCCCGCCGAGCGGATTCAGGCCAGCGTCCAGGCCGAACGCGAGATGGCCGGCGTCCCCTGCGGGATCATGGATCAGACCGTGGTCGAGTTAGCAGAGTCCGGGCAAGTACTGCTCCTCGATTGTGCGGACCAGACATCGCATTCAGTCCCTTTGGGCTTGCAGGCGCCGGCTCTGCTGGTAATTGACACCGGCGTTTCCCATTCACTCGCCGAGGGGGCTTACGCCCAGAGACGCGCCGAATGTGAGCAAGCCAGCGCACTACTGGGGGTGAATACACTCCGCGACGTCCGCTCCGAGCAACTGGCGCGATTAAAAGGCGAGGTGGTCGTGCACCAGCGGGCCACCCATGTGGTCTCGGAAAATGAACGGGTTCGCGATGCCGTGGCGGCGATCGCGCAAGGCCAATGGGATCGGCTGGGGATGTTGATGAGAGCCAGCCATCGGTCATTGCGGGATGACTACGAAGTGTCCTGCCGGGAGCTTGATCTTTTAGCAGAGCTCGCGACGGCCGAGCGAGGGGTTTATGGTGCCAGGATGACCGGCGGTGGATTCGGCGGCTGTGCCATTGTGCTGGTCGAGACAGACCAGCTCGAAGCAGTCGCAGGCAGTGTCAGTGGTCAGTATGACGACCGCATCGGTTGGGCTCCCGGGTGTTATCGTGTGCAAGCCAGCGCTGGCGCCCGAGAGATCTGTGCCGCCCTATGACTGATTCGTTATCACAAACCCCCCATCGCCGTCGCAATGCGCTGACGGGTGAGTGGGTCATGGTCTCGCCTCAACGCGCACAGCGCCCCTGGCAGGGTGAGGAGAGCCCCGCCTCTGGCGGCAGCATCGGGGTAACTTACGATCCCGACTGCTATCTCTGCCCGGGCAACACCCGCGTGAGTGGCCACTTAAACGCGCCGTATACAGCCCCTTGGGCATTCGATAACGATTTCCCTGCTGTGGGGACTAACCTCCATAAAGGGTCAGCTGAAGCCAACGCCACCGATTCGGGAGGGCCATCGGCACTCTTCAAATCGGAGCCCGTTGCTGGTCGCTGCCGGGTGCTCTGCTATCACCCTGACCACAACAAGACACTTCCCAACATGACCGAGCAAGAGGCACTGGCGGTGGTGCAGTTGTGGGCTTCGGAGGTTGGGGCCCTGCGCCAAAGCTACCAGTGGGTGCAGGTGTTCGAGAATCGGGGCGAGATGATGGGGTGCTCTAATGCGCACCCGCACGGGCAGATCTGGGCAGTCGATAGGCTCCCCAACGAGGGAGTAAAAGAGCTGGCTCAGCAGCAGGCCTTCTTTGATGCCCAGGGTGTGACGTTGCTTGATTTCTACCGCGCCGAGGAAGAGCGACTAGCAGAGCGCCTTGTTATTCAGGAAGAGCACTGGACAGTTCTGGTGCCTTATTGGGCAATGTGGCCATTCGAGACGCTGCTGCTGCCACGGCGCCAAATCGATCACCTCGATGCCCTGACCGAGTCCGAGCAACTGTCGCTCGCACAAATGGTCACTCGCTTGCTGCGCGGATATGACGCATTGTTTGACACCAGTTGCCCCTACACCATGGGTTGGCATGGTGCGCCGGGTAGTGGCCCGGCACCGCACTGGCAGCTCCATGCGCATTTCTATCCCCCACTGCTCCGCTCTGCGGGTGTGCGCAAACACATGGTGGGGTATGAGATGCTGAGCGAGGCGCAGCGTGATCTGACACCAGAGGCGGCTGCAGAAAAGCTCAGACAAACCCTGTGAGTAGGCGGGATATGGGGCAGATTCATCAAAGGTATTCAGGGCCCTGACAGAGAACACGATGAAAGTATTGGTCACCGGTGGGGCGGGCTATATCGGTAGCATCACGAGTGAAGTGTTGCTAAGCCGGGACCACGCTGTGGTGGTCTTCGACAACCTGTCAAAAGGGCATCGGGCGGCTGTACCCGCGGCAGCTGAATGGGTGCACGGTGACCTCGCATCACCGCAGGAGATCCGCGAGGTCATTGATCAGCATCGACCCGACGCCGTGATGCACTTCGCAGCGCGCTCGCTGGTGGGGGAGTCAATGAATGCGCCTTTCGCTTACCTGCGGGATAACGTGATGAACGGCCTTAATTTGCTGGAGGCCTGCATCGCGCGAGGCGTTGAGCGCTTCATCCTCTCCTCAACGGCCAATCTGTTCGGCGCGCCGACCAGCGCTGTGATTGACGAGCAGGCACCGATTGCGCCAGGCAGCCCCTATGGTGAATCCAAGTGGGCGCTCGAGCGGGCGCTCGACTGGCTGTCACAGACCAAGGGTCTCCGCTTCGCCAGCCTACGTTATTTCAACGCTGCGGGCGCCAGTGAAATGCGAGGCGAGCACCACACCCCGGAAACCCATCTCATACCTTTGGTTTTGCAGGTCGCGGCCGGTCAGCGGGATCACATTACGATCTTTGGTGACGACTACGACACGCCTGATGGCACCTGCATTCGTGACTACATTCACGTGTTGGATCTGGCCGAGGCACACGTGCTCGCGTTGCAGGCACTTGAGCAGGGCAATCGGGTTTACAACTTGGGGAATGGTGAGGGTTTCAGCGTGCGGCAGGTGATTGAAGCCGCGCGGGTGGTCACCGGCGCAGCCATCCGTGAGCAGGTGAATCAGCGCCGCGCGGGAGATCCTGCCCGATTGGTCGCATCGAGCGACCGGATTCGTGACGAGCTGGGGTGGGCGCCCCAGTTTCCCAGGTTAGAGCAGATTATCGACAGCGCCTGGCGCTGGCAGCAGCGCCACCCTGACGGATACATCGATTGAGCGTCCCTTGAATAAGAATAAGCCAGCGAGAACAGAGTAGCGCGATCGGCCAGAGGGAGTAGGGCGTGGCATCGGCTTTTGCGGTAGTCTGCTCGCCAAGCGGTGCGGCGCAGAGATGCACTCACCGAACCCACCATAAGACCATGCGCTGAAGAGGTAGCCCGTGCCCGCAATCGACCGTTTATTTGATCCCTTCTTGCTCAAATCCCTGAGCACCGAGAACCGTGTCGTCATGGCCCCCATGACCCGTAACCATTCTCCGGACAACATCCCCGGCGAGGCCTCTGCGGCGTATTACCGGCGGCGTGCGGCGGGGGGTGTGGGGCTCATTATTACGGAAGGCACTTGTCCTAATCATATTGCAGCCAATGGCTATCCGGACGTGCCCTATTTTCATGGTGAGGAGCGCTTGGCGGGCTGGAAGGCGGTCGTTGATGCCGTTCATGCGGAGGGGGGCAAAATTGCGCCGCAGCTCTGGCACTGCGGCGGTATGCGCAAGCGTGGCGTGATGCCTGAGGGCGATGTTGATGGTTACACGCCATCGGGCATGAACGTGCCCGGCAAGGTGACCCGACACGTGATGACCCAGCAGGATATTGATGATGTGGTGCGGGCGTTTGCGCAGGGAGCTCGAGACGCACAGCGGCTGGGTTTCGACGCCGTGGAAATTCATGGCGCTCACGGGTATCTGATCGATCAGTTTTTCTGGGAGGGCACCAATCAGCGCACCGATGGCTATGGTGGCTCGATGGCGGCGCGCGGCCGCTTTGCGATCGAAGTAATTGAAGCCTGTCGATCCGAGGTGGGACCGGATTTCCCGATTATCCTGCGCTGGTCTCAGTGGAAGCAGCAGGACTTCGCCGCGCGCTTGGCCCCGACGCCGCAGTTGCTGGAAGCGTTTTTAAAGCCATTGATCGACGCTGGTGTCGATGCATTCCATTGCAGTCAGCGACGGTTCTGGGAGCCCGAGTTCGATGACTCTGATATGAATCTGGCGGGGTGGGTGAAGAAGCTCACCGGGATGCCGACGATTACGGTTGGCAGCGTCAGCCTCGATCAGGACTTTGTGTCCCAGCCCAGCGAGGGTGACGGCGCAACCAGCGAACCCGCCTCGATTGATCGTCTTCTGGAGATGATGGATCGCGGTGATTTCGATCTGGTGGCGGTTGGGCGTGCCCTGATCGCCAATCCGGACTGGCCCAAGGTGGTGCGTTCGGGGAATACGGCAGGCCTGCAGGCCTACAACAAGGACTTGCTCGCCGAGTTAGCCTGACAGGCCAAAAAAAATTGCCTATATTGGAGCCTGTCACCAAGCTGTCATAGGTCGACTTCACCACAGGATTGTGAGCAGGATCTTGGCGCGCTTCGCCGATCTGCTCATCCGCTTCTTTTTCCCAGGAGACTCGTTATGAAACATCCTCTTGCATCCCTTTTCGCGAGCCGTGTGCTCTCGAGGGCGGTTGCCAGTGCCACTTTGGTGGGCTTGGCGACAGCCGTTCCCGGCGTTTATGCGCAGGAAACCTCAGCGACAGTTCGCGGTGCGGTCAGCACCAGCAGTGGCGAGGCGCTTGCCGGCGCCACCGTGATCGTGACCAGCAACGCCACTGGCGTCAGTAAAAACGTCACTACTGACGAAGGTGGATATTACTCCGTGCGCGGACTGCCGGCCGGGGTGTCCTATGACATCGTGGTCGACGCCAACGGTTGGCAGAAAGCCTCTACCGCAGGTCTCTCGCTGGCGGTGGGTCAGTCCGAGGTGATCAACTACCGCCTGGACGCCGAAGAAGAAGTGATTGTGATGGGTACCCGGGTCGCAGTGGACACCGCGGTGGGGCCCAACGCCGTGTTTGATTTGGCCGCGCTTCAGGACTCGCCGTCGGTCAACCGGAACATCAACGATATTATCCAGCAGGACCCCCGACTCTACGTGGACCAGTCTCGTGGCGATGTCGATGCCGTGCAATGTAATGGCGCCAACCCCCGCTATAACAGCCTGACAGTGGACGGCGTGCGACTGAACGACGGCTTTGGCCTCAACAGCAACGGCTACCCCACCCAGCGGATGCCCTTCCCCTTCGACGCCATTTCCAGTGTCGCCGTGGAACTGGCGCCCATGGACGTGGTTTATGGCGGTTTTTCGGCTTGTAATATCAACGCCGTCACGAAGACTGGCAGCAACGAGTTCTTCGGCTCAGTGTTTTTCGACTACGGCAGTGACTCGCTCCGGGGTGACAAGCTCGAAGGCGACAACATCGAATCCCAGGACTATGACGAGACCCGATGGGGTGTAGAGCTCGGCGGCGCCATCATCCCCGATAAACTGTTCTTTTACGGCGCCTACGAGAAGTATGACGGCGCAGACTTGAACAACCGCGGTGCGATTGGCAGTGGTGCTGTTAACGAAGTGCCCGTCACGCAGGCGGAGCTCGATGAAATCGCCCGTATCTCTAGAGAGGTTTATGGCTTTGAGCCGGGCCGCACCGCTTCGGAAGCCTTCGACTTCGAGGACGAAAAATATCTGTTGAAGGCCGACTGGTACATCAGTGATGCGCACCGGTTGTCGGCGACCTATATGTACAACGACTCCTTCAATTTCACGCCCTCAGACGGTGATTTGGATGAGTTCGAGTTCGACAAGCACTTCTACAAGCGCGGAGCTGAGCTCACCACGTACAACCTCAATCTTTACTCTGACTGGAACGACCGTTTCTCCACTGAGATCCGCTACTCATTCAGCGACGTGGACTTCCTTCAGCAAGCAGTGGCGGGCAAGGACTTCGCCGAGTTCCGAGTAGAGCTCGATGAGGTGGATGTGTATCTGGGCCAGGACGATAGCCGACAGGCGAACGCGCTGGACTGGGAAGTTGAGCAGCTGGTGATTCGCGGCACCTACACGATGGGCAACCACACCATCACAGGCGGCTTCGAGCGCGAAGACCTGCAGATGTACAACCTTTTCTACCAGCACGTCGATACCGAAATTCGCTTCGACGGCATCGAGAACTTTGCTGCAGGTCAGGCGGCGCGAATCTACTACGGTAATGCCATCAGTAATGACGAGCGCGACGCCGCGGTTGAGTGGGGCTATGCGGTAAATTCTGCTTACATTCAGGACGAGTGGCAGATTACCGACCGGTTGGAGCTGACCTTTGGTGTTCGCTACGACTGGTACGAGTCTAGCGACCAGCCAAACATCAACCCGGACTTTGTCGCCGACTACGGCTTTGCCAACAACGCGACGCTGGATAATCTCGACCTGATTTTGCCGCGCTTCGGTTTCACCTGGGACGCGACGGATGCGATCACGGTTCGCGGCGGCATCGGATTGTTCTCGGGCGGTAACCCTAACGTCTGGTATTCGAATGTGTACTCCAACACCAATACCACGGCGGTACAGACGCAGATCCGCGGTGTTGATCTGTTCGCGCAGGAGTGGGTGAACTGTGAATCCACATGCGGCCCGGGCTGGGGTGTGCCTCGCCAGCAGGCCGAGCAAGTGGCAGCCGGTGACGGAAGCAACTTCGAGATCGTTTACCTGGATCCCGATTTTGACGCGCCGACCGAGTGGAAGTACTCATTGGGTATGACCTGGGAGTTTGGCGATGGCTACGTGCTGACAGCCGATGCACTGATCACCCGCGGAGACGATACCGCGATCTACAAACATGGCGATCTGGACTTCACGGGTGAATATAACGACATGGGTTACCCCGTTTATGATTCGGCGCGCTTGCCCACCTTTGTGCTGACCAACAGTTCCAAGGGCAACGAATCCGAGTCACTCGCTTTTAGCCTGTTCAAGACCTTTGATAATGGCTGGGATATTCGCTTGGGCTATGCATGGACTGACGCGAAAGACGTGAATCCGATGACATCTTCGGTGGCGTTTTCTAACTACACCAACCGCGCCTTTTACGATCCCGAGGAGGAGGTGCTGTCGACTTCGAACTACAACATCGAGCACCGTTTTACCGGCGTATTTAACTACACCGCTAACTGGTTCGGTGAGTACCGCACGCGCTTCTCGCTGTATGGTCAGGCGAGCTCGGGCGTGCCTTACAGCACCACGATTGGCGGTTTTGAGGGTACGGTGTTGGCGTATGGCTTCACGCCCTATCTCGATTTCCTTGAGCACGTGCTGGAAGAGCCGGGTACCCGAAATGCCAACAACGGTAGCTGGTGGCGCAAGGTCGACATGCGCATCAGTCAAGAGTTCCCCGGCTTCGCGGATTCACACCGCGGCAGCGCCTACGTGGTTATCGACAACCTCACCAACCTGATCAACGACGACTGGGGTGTGATGTATAAGGCGAACTTCCCCTACGGCGTGACCCAGGATGATATTGACGATGGCCGCGCAGAGTCGCGCATTGGCGATGCGTCCCTGTGGGAGATTCGTGTCGGGTTTAACTATAGGTTCTAATCCTAAAGCAGTGATGAAAGGCGCCCTCGGGCGCCTTTTTTTTGGGCAGAAATGCATGTTGGAGCGACGACCCCATGCAGTAGCTTATCGCTTTGGCGGTCGCTCTTCTGTCCGGCAGGAGCTACTTGGCCGTCGCACCGAAATTGTGGTGTGTTTGCAATCACGAAGGTTTCGCTGTCAGTCGCCTCTGTGGGCGCACGGCTGTGATAGCAGGCTTGTCAGGCGCGTTGCAGGTCGGCCAAACAAAAAGCGTGTTGTGGTTGGCTGCTTGCTCTAAAGTAGCGCGCCGACTTGCCGTGATGGTGACCCTCAATGTTGAACGTTAGCAGCGGTGCAGTGTCCCCTTCGGGCTCACGCTGGTTGGTATTCATGACCGTCCTCGCCGTGTACATCTGCATGATCGATCGGATCGCGATCTCCATTGCCATTATTCCGATGGCGGAAGACAACGGCTGGTCAGCCACGGTGCAGGGCGCGGTCATGTCGGCCTTTTTTCTTGGGTACGTGACCCTGCAGATCCCCGCGGGGTATCTGTCCGACCGTTTTGGTGGCAAATGGGTGCTGGGCCTGGGGGTATTGTTCTGGTCATTGTTCACCTTGCTGACGCCGGCATCTGCTGGGCTCGGCATTACGGTGCTGTTGGCGTGCCGCTTTCTGATGGGGGTTGCCGAAGCGGTTACCTGGCCGTCGATTTACTCGCTCTACTCACGCTGGGTGCACCCTGACCGGCGCGCTTCCGCTGTGGGGCTCATGAATTCCGGTATCTCAGGTGGCAGCGTGATCGCCCTAATTTGCACGCCTTGGCTGATCAGTGTTTGGTCCTGGCAGGGTGCCTTCTATCTATACGGCCTGCTGGGCGTGCTCTGGTTTGCCGTGTGGGCGCCGCTGGCGCGATCACGACCGGCTGATAAAAATGATTGGGCCGCGTCTGACGCGATCTTGGCCACTGCCGAGGCGGGGTCATCTGCAGATCAAGCTAATGTGGCTGCACAGACGGTTTATCCCCGGCTGACTGTGCGCGGCATGTTGCGTTCCAGGGCGGTGTGGGCCATCGCTATTGCTCACATCTGCATCAACTGGTCTTTGTATCTGGTGCTGTCGTGGTTCCCCACATTCATTAACCGTGAACTGGGCGCTGATCTGCAGCTAGCCGGATTTTTGGCGCTGGCGCCCACCATCGTATCCTTGATTATGGCGCCACTGGCTGGGCGACTATTCGATCGATTGGTTACCAAAGGGCACGACCGACTGAAAGTCAGGCGCATCATGCAAAGCCTCGCGTTTGCAGGGATCACCGCGGCCATGATGGCTATCACCCTGACTGACTCGCTCATCCTCAGCGTCATCGTACTTACGCTCAGTAATGCGCTGACTGCCTTCTCGATTGGCGGGTTCGCCACGAATCACCTAGACATTGCGCCCAATCAGTCTGGCCTGTTGATGGGCGTCACCAATACGCTAGCGGCCGTCTCTTCCAGTGCCTCGGTATTTGTCTCGGGTTGGATTCAGGACCTGTCCGGTGGCTGGGACGCCGTCTTCATGACCGCGGCCTCTGTATCGGTCTTCGGCGCTGTGATCTATGCCAGCCTGGCAGGTGTGGAGCGCGAGTTTGACTGACCCACTGCGGCCCCAGAGACTCGATTGACGCCATCACTATAAAGGCGCGCAGCCTCAATATATAACTTTTAAGAATGATATTGAGTATTTTCATCTCTTTAATGAAGAAAATGAGTATTTAATAGCCTTTGGTAGCCGCGATTCTACCTAAAAACGCTAAGATTACGCCTCGGAAACAGGGCCGAGAAACCCTTTTGTCAGGAGTAATCAAGATGATTCGTACTATTGAACAACTTATTAATAAATTTTATCTATTCTTTTTTCCTTTTTGTGTCTCTTCAGTAATGATCTATTCGATCGAGCGGCTTGCCTGATCCATGACGGTGGCCTACTCGCCAGAATCGTGTCGGGTTGAAATCAGCAATCTATCGCGGCCGCGGGCATTCGGGGCGATGTTTGCACTGCTGAGTTGCGCCGTCATGCAAACCGTTTTTAGCCTGGGTGACGTGGGCAGACCGGTGTCCAGAACCAGGTCGGCGCGGTACAGTAGCGCTTTCAGCTGGGGCCACACTCATGATCAGCTTGTTGGGCGTCATTTTCCTCCTGTCCGTCGCGGTAGGGCTGTCCTCTAGTCGATCCGCTATTCGCCTGAGAACGGTCTCACTGGCATTCGCACTGCAAGTCACCATCGGCTTCGTCGCCTTGTTTACGGATTGGGGTATTGCCGCCCTCGGCGCCGCATCAAACTATGTTGCTGTACTTTTGTCTTACAGCCGAACTGGCATGGAATTTATGTTTGGTGGCTTGGTGGGTTCGAGCGACTCACTTGGATTTATTTTTGCGTTCAGCGTACTGCCCGTTATCATTTTCTTTAGTTCCCTGATCGCCGTGCTTTATCACGCACGCATCATGCAGTGGCTGATTCGCATCATGGGTGGTGGGCTACGTGCCATCCTTCACACCAGTCACACAGAATCCCTGTCTGCAGCTGCCAACGTGTTTGTCGGTCAGGCGGAGGCGCCACTGGTCGCAAGACCCTACATTCCGGGCATGACGCGCTCTGAGCTGTTTGCGGTGATGGTCGGTGGAATGGCTTCCATTGCCGGCTCAGTCATGGCCGGATACGTGGCGCTGGGTGTGCCATTGGAGTACCTGCTTGCGGCCAGTTTCATGGCGGCGCCTGGCGGGCTCTTGATGGCCAAGCTTATGGAGCCTGAGACCGATACCCCTGCCGAGCCTCAGCAGGGGGAGCAGCTGGCCAACGAGAAATACGTCAACCTCATCGATGCCGCGGCAACCGGCGCCATGAATGGATTGCAGATGGCCGCTGCAATTGGAGCGCTGCTGCTGGCGTTTGTTGCGCTGATTTCGATGGTGAACGGCATGATGGAGACAGGCGGTGCCTGGGTCGGTATCGAGCAGCTGACACTGGAGCGAGTGTTGGGCGCACTTTTACAGCCGCTGGCCTGGGCGCTGGGCGTCCCATGGGATGAGGCGCAGCTTGCGGGAAGTTTGATTGGACAGAAGTTCATCCTCAACGAGTTTGTTGCCTACGTGACTTATAGCGAGGTGGCAGGCCAGCTCTCGCCGCACTCGCAGGCGATCGTCATTTTTGCGCTCTGCGGCTTCGCCAATCTGTCCTCGATTGCAATTTTGCTGGGCGGACTGGGTGCGGTGGCCCCCGGGCGCCGCGACGATATTTCCCGGTATGGCTTTCGGGCGCTGATTGCGGCTAGCCTGTCCAACTTGATGAGTGCTGCGTTGGCAGGATTTTTCCTGACGCTGGGCGCGGCTTGAGCGAGTGGCGATGTCGGCGGCACTTCCGCAAATTTCCTACACCGCTCCCGGGTTTGATGCGGCATTTATGGCGTCACTGCATGAGTATGGTTTTTCGGCTGTTGTAGATCACCCGCTCGACGATGACCGTGTTGCCAGAATCTATGGTGAGTGGCTAGCCTTCTTTTCCAGCGGCGAAGCGGCGGGTTTCCGGATGGATCCCGTGAAGCAGGACGGTTACTTCTCGCTAGAGGAGGCGGAACACGCCAAGGGTTTTGTCGAGCGTGACTTCAAAGAATATTTCCAGTTTTATCCTTGGGGTCGTTGTCCCGAGTCGCTGCAGTCGGATCTGGCGAGCCATTTCGATGCGGCGGTCGAGTTGGGGGCGGAGTTACTCAATTGCATCGCCAGAAGTTTGCCCGAGGCCGTCACCGCCAAGCTGACAGAACCGTTGCGAGATATGATTCAGCGCAGTGAGCAGTCGATGCTGCGAGTACTGCATTATCCTCCCGTGACCGTCGGCCAATCAGTATTGCGGGCGGCCCCTCATGAGGACATCAATTTGCTCACCTTGTTGCCCGCCGCGGACGGTCCGGGGCTCGAGCTGCAACTGCGCAGTGGCGAATGGATTTCCGTGCCACATTCTCCTGGCCAACTGATCGTCAACATCGGCGATATGTTGCAGGAGGCGACCGGCGGTTATTTGCCTTCCACCTCACACCGTGTGGCCACACCAGACACAGAACAACCCGTTACCAGCCGTATGTCACTGCCGTTGTTTTTGCATCCGCGACCCGACGTTGTGTTGTCGTCACGCTACACCGCCAGGCAGTACCTGATGCAGCGGCTCAACGAATTGGGTGTCGCCTGACGTGAGCGGTGTCGGGTTGCTGCAGGCGGGTTATTGGTCGTCCGCTCTCACGCTATTTAGCCGGCTCACGCTGGCCAGCGTTTTGTGGGCTGGCGGCAGTGCGTTCGCGGCTGATGCGCGCATTGCGGTTGCGGCTAATTTCCGCGATACCGCCACGGCCATTGCGGCGCGATTGGAGGCCCAATCACCGCACCGCTACGAGGTGATCGCGGGGTCCACAGGTAAGCTGGCAAGCCAGATACTCAACGGCGCGCCTTTTGACGTATTCATGGCGGCCGACCGGCAGCGGCCGCAGCTGTTGGTGGATCGCGGGTTGGCGTCGGCGGCTACCCAACAGATTTATGCCGTTGGCGAGCTTGGCCTGTGGTGGCCGAGTGGCGCTGGCACCCCGACGCTTAAAGCCCTTGCCACCCTGGAGCCGCGATTGGTGTGCATGGCCAATCCAGCGTTTGCGCCCTACGGGGAGGCCGCATGGGCGATGCTTCAGAGCGCCGGACTTGAGGCAAGCTGGCTGGAGGGCGTGGTGCGCGTCGACAACGTGAATCTGGTGGCCGGTCTCATTTCACAAGGTCATGCCAGAGCGGGCTTCGTCGCGAGGTCTTCCCTGATAGCGGGTAAGCGGCAGGGCACGGTAGTGGCAGCTGATAAGGAGGTGCTTTGGTTTGCCGAGCGGGCGCCGGTTGATCAGGCGATGGTGCTGCTGACCCGCGCGGAGAAGAATGCGGCCGCTTGGCATTGGGTAGAACAGATGCAGGCTGCACCGATCCGCGAGCTGATCCAGCGCGACGGCTATCGCTTGGTAAGTGGGCAAAACTGATGTCGGGTGATCTTCAGGCAGTCTGGTTAACCGCCCTTCTTGCTGCCACCACTACGCTGTTACTGGTGCCGCTTGCCTCACCGCTGGCGTGGTGGCTGGCGCGATCGACCTCCTCATCCCGCTCGGTGATAGAGGCTGTGGTGGCCATGCCGCTGGTGCTGCCGCCCACGGTGCTCGGTTTTTATTTGCTGATAATGCTGAATCCCGAGTCGGCCGTCGGGAGTTTATGGATCGAGCTGACGGGTGACTCCCTGACCTTCTCGTTCTCTGGACTAGTTATTGCCTCGATCATCTATTCCCTGCCATTTATGGTTCAACCGCTCCAGGCAGGCTTTCGGGCCGTGCCAGAATCGGTGCTCGAAGCGGCGGCGACGCTGGGCGCCTCCCCCCGAGACCGGTGGCTGAACGTGGTGCTGCCTATGGCGAAAAGGGGATATCTCACCGGGTGTGTGCTGACCTTTGCCCATACAGTGGGTGAATTTGGTGTTGTGCTGATGATGGGCGGCAATATTCCGGGTGAGACGCGCGTGTTGTCGATCGCGATATACGAGCACGTCGAAACCCTGAACTATGACGCCGCCCACTTGCTGGCGCTTGGCCTATTGGGCTTCTCGTTTCTGTCTTTGTGGCTGGTTTACCGCTTTGCGGGGCATCGTTTTGAGGTGGTCCGCGGGTGAGCCATCGGTTAGTCATTAAGGGCTGTCTGAGGCGTGCCCGCTTTACGCTGGATCTCGATCTGGATGTGGATCTGACTGAGCCCTTGGGCATCATGGGGGCGACCGGCGCCGGCAAGACAACCCTGCTAAGGGTGATCGCCGGACTGGAGCGGGATTTTTCGGGGCTCGTCCAATTTTGCGGCGAGGTCTGGCATGACGGTGACCACTCTGATCGGGTGCCGACCCATCAACGGGGTCTGGGCGTGGTTTTTCAGGATGGTCGGTTGCTTCCCGGGCGCACGGTTGAGAGTAATCTTGCCTTTGCCCGGCAGCGCGCACGCAACATGGATGCCGCGGTGACCTATGAAACCCTGACGGAGGCGCTCGATTTAAATCATTTGCTGACCGAACCTGCCGAGGTGCTCTCTGGTGGTGAGCGGCAGCGCGTAGCACTCGCCCGCGCTCTGCTAGCGAGGCCGCGATTGCTGCTGCTGGATGAACCCTTTGCGGCGAACGATGCTGAGCACCGACAGCAACTGACCGCGCATCTCGCTGAGTGGCTGCCCGCAGCCGGCATCCCGCTGGTCTGTGTGTCTCACGCCGCCCATGAGCTGGCACAACTGACGCGACAGCTCATTGTGCTTGAGCGCGGCGCTGTCTCGGCGCAGGGGGAAACACACCTTCTGCTGGCAGCACAGCGCGAAGCCATCAATAACGCAGCTCAGGCAGTCACTGCAGTGGTGATGTCGACCGATTCGGAGCACAACACGGCCACACTCCAGCTTGACCAAGATGCGGTGGGCGCAGTTGTTTCAGGGAAGCGGGTGCTGCTCCAGCCAGACCCGGAGGATTCAGGACTCGGCGCGGCGCTGCAGCCACAGCCCGAAGAGAATCAGCACTAGGCCGATCAGCGTGTAGGTTTTGACTGGCTCCCCCGCGATCACCCAGATCAGCACCAGCGACAGCGGGGGCGATAAAAAGATCAGGCTGGAAATCCGCAAAGTGGAGGTGGTCGCTTTCATGGCGCCCATCCACAAAACGAAGGCGAGACCCATCTCAAAGAGCCCCACATAGAGTCCGCCGGCCCAGCCTTGCCACAAGGCGGGAAAGGGCGTGTCGCTCCACCAGAGCAGGGCGAGCAACAGCGGCAGCGCACCGGAGAAATTGAGAAACAGGTTCACCTCCGGGTCCAAAGACAGCCGTGCATTGATGACCCAGTAGAGACTCCATAGCAGGGTACTGAGGAGGGCAAGCCCCACACCCAGCGGTTGGGCGAAATCCAGAGACAAGGGCGCACCCCGGGTGGCGATCACCACAATGCCGCTATAACTGATGCAGGCTGCCAGTAGCGCCCCCGAGCTTAAACGCTGACGCAACAGTGGCGCCGCAAGGAGTGCCAGTGTGATCCCCCATGAGTAGTTGATCGCCATGGCTTCCTGCGCCGGTAGCCGGTCATAGGCCGCAAAGAGCACGAGGTAATAGAGTCCGGGATTCAGCCAGCCTACGAGCAAGCCGGTGGCGCGAGCTTTAGACGACGTCACCCGCAGGGCACTCCGGCGCTCGGGCGCGTTCAACCTGATCGCAAAAAAGCACCAGCTGATAACGGTGGCCAGAGTCACGAGCTGCAGGGGGGTGAGATATTGGAGGCTCAGGCTAAAGGCCGTGGCGACCGTGCTCCATAACATCACGGCTCCCAAACCCAGTTTGACGGCGCGGCGGTCGGTGTCTTGCATGAATGATATTCCGGTCAGGTGCGTCGGTTAGCCTTAGCGATTCAAGGCGCAACGTGACAAGATACGCGCTCCCCGAGCACATAGGAGCGCACAGGATGGGACACATTGGTGAGCATGTCACCCTCGACGACCCCGCCTACATTCACGAGAGTGCATGGTTATACGGCAAGGTCTATGTGGGTCCCGGTGCCTCCATCTGGCCCAATGTTGTCACCCGCGCCGAGACCTTTGAGATCCGGATTGGCGCGCGGACCAACATTCAGGACTTCGTGATGATTCATGTGGGGATCGCCTCGCCCACGATTATTGGGGAGGACTGTTCGATTACGCACCATGCGACCCTGCACGGTTGTGAAATCGGCAATCGGTGTTTGATCGGCATCAATGCCACCATCATGGATGGTGCCAAAATAGGGGAGAACTCGATCGTTGCGGGCCACACGATCATCACCGAGAACAAGGAGTTCCCCCCCAACTCGGTGATTGCCGGAGTGCCCGGCAAGGTTGTCGCAACGCGTGACTGCGGTGAGGCTAACCGGCTGAACGCGCAGTTCTACAGTGCTTGTGCAGAGCAGTACAGCCAAGGTGGGGACCGATTATCCGACGAAGCGCTGGCGCAATTTGCGAGTCTCGCAAAACCCACAGATTGATTGCCGTCAATCTGACAGGCCGGGGATGCTATAAACATCGGTTCCCTTGTAGTGGCGAGGGATGAGGCGAGGTGCGCGTATCAGTGGTTGGGTAAGGCTGCCGTTCTGCCAGTGGCGGCCAGCAGAGCCTTGAGACCGCCGACATTTTTTGCCCCGGCAAAACCCGATGACTGCAGCTTGATTTCTGCCTGACCCGAGCGGTTACCGCTGCGGCAATAGAGAAGTACGGTCTGATCTTTGTCCACGTTGCGCGCGCGGATTCCCTGAACAATGTCCTCGTGGGGAATGTTGATCGCTCCGGGAAAGTGTCCCTCTGCGAACTCCTCGGCTGTCCGCACATCGACTACCAGCGTCGGCTTACCTACGGGACCAACTTGTGCGGCTCCGGCCGAGGCGTCAGACGCATGTGCAGACCCGAGAGCCAGTGTCACGAGCGCAGCGATAACCCATCTCATAGCGATTGACCTGTCTAGCTCTGAGGGGACTAGTGTATCAGGCCCCGCCCGGACTGTTACGCGAGCCGTTCAGGTGGCACCGGCCTTATGCTGGAGCGGATGAGTTGCCGCTTCCGTTAGCTGAGTCGGCGTTTTCAAAAATCCAGTCTCGGGCAGCTGACAGGGCGTCGACTCTGGTCTCAAAGCGTGATGTCGCAGGAATCAGCTCACTCACACCTAGACCTTCGAGGCTGGCCGTGACCTGCTTATTGATCCCGCAAACGTATAGATGCTTGCCAGCGTGCGCCGCGTCCTGAGCAATCGTTTCTACCGCGCGGGCTGCAGAGACATCCATAAACGGCACTTTGCTGAAGTCCAACACCAATGATGTGTGATGGGTGGGGCTGATGCGCTCGCGCACATGGTGCCCCAAATCGGCAGCCGCGCCAAAACTGAGCGGCCCACCGAGATCAAAATAAGTGAGGCTATTACCGCACTCGTTAAGTAGAGTGCTCTCGAGTTCAGATAGGCCATCGACTGACTCCGCGTTCTCTCCCGCGGCGGCGGCCAGCTGCGCATCGGCCACTTGTTTGACAAACGCCAACGCGGCAACAACGACCCCAGCGACAACAGCAGTGATGAGGTCGACGAATACTGTGAGGCTCAACACCATGACCATCAGGGCCAAGTCAAAGCGGGGACCACGGTGTGCACGTTTGAGGTATGAGACATCGATAATGTCGTAACCCACTTTGACGAGAATCCCCGCAAGCACTGCATGGGGGATTTTTGATGCCAGCGGCGCCAGCACCACCACAACGGCCAGTAACAGCAGACTGTGCAACATTCCGGAAATCTTGGTCACGCCTCCGGTGCGAATGTTGACCACCGTACGCATGGTCGCTCCGGCACCAGGAATACCGCCAAAGAAACCGGCGATGGTGTTGCCCACCCCTTGGCCAATGAGCTCCCGGTTCGAGTGATGTCGCGTGCGGGTCATGTTGTCTGCAACGAGAGAGGTCAACAGGCTGTCAATGGCGCCGAGCACAGCGAGAATCATTGCCGCCTCGAAAACGATCAGCAGCGTATCGCTTGAGAAGGCGGGCATGATGAATTGGGGAAGACCCGTGGGGATGTCCCCCAGCACCGGCACGGTGCTCAAGCTCAGACTGGCAACGGTACCCGTGATGAGTGCCGCGAGGGGGCCCGGCAAATATCGCCCCCACTTTGCGGGCCACCGGAACACAATCGCTAGGGTCAAAAGGCCAATACCCAAGGCTTCCCAATTGGGATTAGACACCGCGTTTGGGACCTCCATCAACGCCGGTATAGTGCCGCTGCCCGCCGGTTCATGGCCAAACAGCCTCGCGAGTTGCAGTGCAATGATGATGCAGCCGATACCACTCATGAAGCCAGATACCACCGGGTAGGGCACTAGTCTGATGTACTGACCAAATCCCAGTAAACCAAATGCAATCTGAATGACCCCGGCGAGGACTACGGTGGCAAATACCAGTGAGACATCTCCACTCAGCGAGGCAAATACGCCAGCGAAGACAACAATCATTGGTCCTGTTGGCCCCGAGATCTGTGAGGGTGTTCCGCCAAACAGCGCGGCAAAAAATCCGACAATAATGGCGCCGTAGACGCCAGCAATGGGTCCCGCACCGGAGGCCTCGCCAAACGCCAACGCCAGCGGCAACGCTACGACTCCGGCAGTCAAGCCGCCAAAAATGTCTCCCCTGAGGTGAGAGAAATCAAAAAATTTTGCCATGGAAATCTTGTCCTGCCGCACTCGGGGGCGCTGGAGTGAAAGTACTGATATTGGCGCGCGCCAAGAGCTTAGTCTTAGCGAGCATTAGGCCCAAAAAATTGACTACCTTAGCCCTCGGGCATCGCGGAGCTGTGATGCTGCAGAATTTTCCACCCGTCAGCTGTCGCAACATATAGGTAGCTGAAACGCGCGGTAACTGATGATCCGTCTCCAAATGTAAACGTGTAGACGCCTGAGTTTGTCGCGTGTGTTTCGCTCAAAACCGACACATTGGACTCATCGATGACGCCTTGTGGTTTTTTTTGCAGGAAGCTGACGAAATAGTCCCTGATCTCTTCATGGTTATGGCGTACTTGATTAG
>CAJXDE010000023.1 GCA_913052635.1 uncultured Halieaceae bacterium | reverse complement strand
TCCCTCAGCTATGGGTCGACGGCGAGCTGATCGGTGGCTGCGACATTGTGTGCGACATGGAAGCCTCGGGTGAATTAAGAGAGCTCGTATCTGCTGGTGCGGACGAAGGCGGCGACTGAGCCCTGCGGGGCCCGCACACGCGAGCATGGACGTTCAGGAAGTCATGATAGAAATGGGGCGATCGGCCCGCGCCGCTGCGCGGGTATTGGCGTCGTCGAATGTCGAGCAGCGCAATGAGGCGCTGCTTCAGATCCGCGCCGCGATTGCCGTTGATCGGCACGCCATTCTGGCAGCAAATGAAATGGACCTGGAGCATGGCCGCGAGAGTGGGCTCGAGGCGGCCTTGCTCGACCGGCTCGCGTTGACGCCTGCGCAGCTTGATGTGCTGGAGCAGGGGCTCTCGCAGGTGGCGGCGTTACCTGATCCTATCGGCGATGTGTCGGACATGCGTCAGATGCCATCGGGCATAGACGTCGGCACCATGCGGGTGCCCCTGGGCGTTATCGGCATGATTTATGAATCGAGGCCTAACGTGACAATTGAAGCAGCGTCACTGTGCCTTAAGGCGGGCAATGCAGTGATTTTGCGAGGGGGCTCGGAAGCGATCCAATGTAACAAGCGGTTGGGTGACTCACTCGCAGCCGGGCTGTCAGCCGCCGGTTTACCCGTGGAACTAGCCCAGGTCGTACCCGTAGTGGATCGTGCGGCTGTGGGGGCGTTGCTCACCATGCCCGAATACGTTGACATGGTGGTGCCCCGCGGCGGCAAGGGGCTGATCGAGCGCGTTGCGGCGGAGAGTAAAGTGCCAGTGTTGGCGCACCTTGACGGCGTCTGTCATGTTTATATCGACGCAGATGCGGATCGCCATAAAGCCCATCGCATTGCTCTCAATGCCAAAACCCAGCGCTATGGCACCTGCAACACCATGGAGACGCTGCTGGTGGCCAGAGCGCAGGCGGACATGCTGCCCGAGTTGGTCACCGCACTGCAGTCAGAGGGCGTGGAGGTGAGAGGCTGCGAGGCTTCTCGGCAGGCGGCCCCTGACATCACTGTCGACGCCGTGGAAGCAGATTGGTCAACCGAGTATCTGGCGCCGATTCTCTCGGTCAAGCTGGTGGACGATGTGGACGAGGCCATGTCCCATATAGCGCGATACGGGTCGAATCACACCGAGAGTATCGTCACTGAGAACGCGAGTACGGCGGAGCGCTTCTTGCGCCAGGTGGATTCGGGGTCTGTGATGCACAATGCCTCGACCCGATTCGCCGACGGTTTTGAATACGGTCTCGGCGCTGAAATTGGTATCTCCACCGGCAAGCTCCATGCCCGGGGTCCCGTCGGGCTGGAGGGGCTCACCTCCAGAAAATACATCGTGAAAGGGGACGGGCACATCCGCCAGTGAATGCCGCTGCGATGAACAACCCACAACCCCCCCTTGGATTTTTGGGCGGCGCTTTTGATCCGGTCCATATCGGTCACCTGCGCGGCGCGATGGCCGTGCGCGATACCCTGAACCTGGAGCGGGTCGACTTCATACCTGCCGCGAAGTCTCCCCTGAAAGACCAGGCGACGGTCGACGCCATGCATCGGTTGGCGATGCTGGAACGGGCGGTGGCTGACTTGCACGGTGTCGCCGTGGATGCCCGTGAACTCGACAGACCGGGCCCGTCCTACACCGCCGATACGCTCGAGGATTTGCGACTCGAGCACGGTGCTGAGCGCCCGCTGGTGTGGATTATCGGTGCCGATATTCTGGCGACGCTGCCTCAGTGGTCGCGATGGCGGGAGCTGTTGGAATTTGCCCATATAGTGGTAATGGCCCGCCCCGATGCTGAGCCGCATCCGCCAGAGGTATCCGCTTGGTTAGAAGAAAACAAGAGCGATCAAGCCGGGCTGCTATCGCGTCCCCGCGGCGGCGTGTTCACGCTGGCGCAGCCTTTGCTGGATATTTCATCCAGCGATATTCGGGCGATGATTGCGGCAGGTCGTGACCCGAGGTTTCTGCTACCCGACGGCGTTATGGAGTATATTTCCGATCATGCACTGTTCAGTCGCGACCTCGCATGACCACTGACATCATCGCTCCGGGACTTCCTGAGGGAGCTGACCTGCTCACCATCGCGCAGCTGGCACTCGAAGATCTCAAGGCGGTTGACCCCGTTGTGCTCGACGTCCGCGAGCTCAGCTCTGTCATGGACTGGCTGATCGTTGCCAGCGGCACATCGAGTCGACACGTCAAATCACTGGCCGACAACGTCATGATGAAAGCAAAACAGCAGGGCTTGCGACCACTGGGCGTAGAGGGTGAACGAGTGGGCGAGTGGGTGCTGGTCGACTTTGGCGATGTGGTGGTGCACGTCATGCAACCTGCCGCTCGCAGTTTTTATGACCTCGAGCGCCTGTGGTCGGTTCAGTCAGCCCAACCTGGGAGCAGCTGATGCGGCTCAGAGTACTGGCAGTAGGACAGAAAATGCCGGCATGGGTGGATCAGGGAGTGGAGGAGTACGCGCGTCGCATGCCCCGGGAAATGCCGGTGGAGTGGCTCGATATCCCGCCTGCCAAACGCGGCTCAGCGACCCCTGAGCACTATCGCGAGCAGGAGGCGGAGGCGATCAAGGCGAAGCTCAGGGACAAGGATTACGTCGTCGCACTGGATATTGCGGGTAAAGGGGTCAGCACCGAGCTGATTGCGAAGTGCTTTGACCGGTGGCAGATGCAGGGTGATCAAGTCAGCATTGTCATCGGCGGCCCAGATGGACTTCACCCGCAGATTCTCAAGGGTGCAAAAGAACGCTGGTCCCTCGGGCAGATCACCTTGCCACATCCCTTGGTGAGGGTGATCCTATCGGAGCAACTTTATCGTGCATGGTCGGTCCAGGCCGGCCATCCCTATCACCGTGGTAGCTGATGGCCAGAACCCTCGATGCGCTGCGAGACACCCGCCGGGAGTGGATGATCAATCGCTCTCGCCTGGTCGTGGCGGTGCTGGCGATCATCGTTGTGCTCGGTGTGCTGGTCTATCGCTACTACTCGCTGCAGATTGTTCAGCACGATGATTTTATGACCCAATCGGATCGAAACCGGATCCGGGTCGAGGTGATTCCGCCCACGCGCGGGCAGATTGTGGATCGCAAAGGGCGGCTGTTGGCCGCCAACAAACCGACCTTTGTGATTGGCGTTGTCAGAGAGCGCAGTGAGGATCCCGCCGCATTGGTCGATACCCTCACTGAGCGTCTATCGCTGTCCGATCGTGAACTCAAGGCGTTTCAGGAACGCTCTGAGCGTCGCCGACCCTTCGAGGCGGTGCCGATCAAGCTGGGTCTGGACGACGCGGCGCTGGCGACGGTCGCAGTCGACTTGCATCAGCTGCCCGGAGTTGTGGTCGACGCAAAGCTGACCCGCGATTACCCCTTCGGTGAAGCGCTCAGCCACGTGCTGGGTTACGTTGGCAGAGTGAGCGCTGAGGATCTGTTTGAGCTCGATGCAGAGCGCTATCGAAGCACCTTACATACCGGGAAGGTCGGGCTGGAAAAGCGCTACGAGCCGCTACTCCACGGCAAGCCAGGTTATCAGTATGTCGAGACCAATGCGCACGGGCGAGTCCTGCGGGTGTTGGAGAAGCAGGCACCGGTGCCGGGCAAGAACCTCCGCCTGTATCTCGATCTGGATTTGCAGCGTGAGGCGGTGGCGGCGCTCGGTGATCAACGGGGCGCCGTGGTGGCCCTGGATCCCTTAACGGGTGGTGTGCTGGCCATGGTGTCGAACCCTAGCTACGACCCGAACCTCTTTGTTGAGGGAATCAGCTATTCGGATTACGCAAAGCTGCGCGGCTCACTGGACACGCCGCTCCTGAATCGCGCGGTTCAGGGGCAGTACCCGCCCGGTTCCACGATCAAGCCGCTGATTAGTCTGGGCGCGTTGGCTCGGGATTTCATCACACCTGACACCGAGATACGTGACCCCGGTTGGTACCGATTGCCCGGCGATGATCGCCGCTATAGGGACTGGACGCTGCGTGTCCGCGGCACGGGTCATGCCGAAACCGTGGATCTGAGAATGGCTATCGCAGAGTCCTGCGATACCTATTACTACGACCTTGCGCATCGCATGGGTATCGACGCGATGGCCGAGGTGCTTCAGCCGTTCGGTCTTGGCCAGCGGACAGGGATCGACATTCCCGGCGAGCAGGATGGCATTCTGCCCAACACTGATTGGAAACGTGCCGCATTGGGTGAGCCCTGGTATCCAGGCGAAACGATCAGCGCCGGGATCGGTCAGGGGTATATGTTGACAACTCCCTTGCAGTTGGCGCAGGCGGCAATGGTGCTGGCAAATAAAGGCGAGAGCTTTGTGCCCTCGGTCGTTCATCGCGTCGATGATCTGACGGTCGGAGGTGTGCAGCGACCGTCCATACCGATGGATGAGGCTGACTGGCAGGCGGTCGTGGTGGGCATGGTGGATGTGGTCCACTCGCCTCGTGGGACTGCGGCGGGGATAGCGAGGGGCATCGGGTACCAAATTGCGGGTAAGACCGGTACAACACAGGTGGTCAACATCGCGCAGGACGCGATTTACGACGAAGACGCCATCAGCGAACGCAACCGCAACCACGGGCTGTTTATCGCGTTTGCGCCGGTTGAAAATCCGCGCATTGTGGTGGCGGTTATCGCTGAAAACGGTGGAGGCAGTCGTGCGGCGTCGCCGGTCGCCCAGCGAATCATGGATGCCTGGTTGAGCGAGGCGAGCGATGTCTGAGTACACCCGTTTTTTAGAGGGGTCTGACCGGGACTTCGCCAACGCGCAAACGCTCGCTGAACGACTCCGCCTCGACGTGCTGCTGCTGCTGCCCATGCTGGCCATTATGACAACGGGTTTGTTCGTGCTCTTTAGCGCCTCGGATGGTGACTGGGACACCGTCAATCGGCAGATTCGTAATTTTCTGATCGGTTTAGCTGTCCTAATGGTCGTGGCCCAAATTCGCCTCGATACCCTGCAGCGATGGGCCCCCACGCTGTATCTTGGCGCCCTCTTTCTACTGCTGCTTGTGCCCTTCTTTGGGGTGGGGGTAAAGGGCGCGCAGCGATGGCTCAGCTTGGGGTTTATCCGCTTTCAGCCATCAGAGATCATGAAGATTGCGATGCCGTTAATGGTGGCAGCATGGGTTGTGCGCTACGCCCTGCCGCCGCGGCCGACTACCACCGTGGCAGCACTTATGATCATCGCGCTACCGGCTGCCGCGATCGCGACCCAGCCGGATTTGGGCACGGCCATTTTGGTGGGTGCCAGCGGCGCGTTTGTGGTGTTCATGGCGGGCGTTAGCTGGTGGCAGATTTTCTCGGGTGCACTGGCGGCGCTGGCCTGCATATGGCCCGCTTGGTTGTTCTTGCTTCGGGATTATCAAAAGCAACGCATCGTGACGCTGTTCGACCCTGAAGCAGACAGGTTGGGCGCCGGGTGGAACATCATTCAGTCCAAGACCGCCATTGGCTCGGGCGGCTGGTCCGGGAAAGGATACTTGCAGGGCACTCAGTCACACCTGGATTTCCTGCCCGAGAGTCAGACCGACTTTATCATCGCAGTGCTGGCCGAGGAGTGGGGGTTACGCGGCGTGCTTTTATTACTGCTCCTCTACGGCCTGGTGGTTGCCCGGGGCCTGTGGATAAGCCTCACAGCGCAGACCAGCTACGGGCGGTTACTGGCCAGTGCCATTACGCTTACGTTTGGGGTTTATGTGGTGGTGAACATGGGCATGGTTGCCGGGATCCTGCCTGTTGTGGGCGTGCCACTGCCATTTGTCAGTTTTGGAGGCACGTCGATTGTCACCTTGCTGCTGGGCTTCGGTATTCTCAGCGCCATCAGCGCTGAAAAGAGGGTCCTGTCATGATGATCACGACAAACCGACTTCGGCGATGGAGCTCCGCACAGGCGTGTCGAATAGGCTGTCGCGTGTTGTTTCTGTGCGCAGGGCTGAACATGTCCGACATGGTCTCGGCCGGAGATTACAGCCACCGTGGGGCTGCGCAACAGGTGATCGCCGCCGCGCAGGAAGCCGGGGTGGATCCGGACTGGGCGCAGCAGCTGATTGACGCCGCGGAACGGCAGCAGACTATTCTCGATGCGATCTCAAGGCCGGCGGAAAAAACCAAAGCCTGGCACGAGTATAGAAAAATCTTTCTCACCGATCGTCGGATCCGTGAGGGCGTTACCTTCTGGAGCGCGCATGCGGGCACGCTACAGACGGTGTCGGCGCGCACTGGCGTACCGGCGGAGTTGGTGGTGGCGATCATCGGCGTGGAGACTTACTACGGCCGTATCACGGGGAGTTATCGCGTGATCGATGCGCTGGCGACACTGGCGTTCGACTACCCGAGACGCTCTCCCTTTTTCACCGGAGAGCTGGAGCAATTTCTGGTACTGGCCTGGGAGTCGGGTAAGGACCCGTTAGCGTTGAAAGGCTCCTATGCGGGTGCTATGGGTTACGGCCAATTCATGCCATCAAGTTATCGCGCCTATGCACGAAGTTACGAGGGCGACGGAGCGCCTGATATCTGGGACAACCCCGCCGATGCGATTGCCAGTGTGGGGAATTATCTGCAGGCCCACGGTTGGCGCGGGGGCGAGCAGGTAGTGATCGACGGCATTGCCAATGAGCCGGACCCGGCCGTGTTCTTAGGTGGATTAAAGCCCAAGAAAACGGTCGCCGCGCTGGCGCTGGAGGGGCTTCAGCCCACCGAGCCACTGAACCCTGCGGATCTGGCGACGCCGATCCGGCTCGAAGAGGAAGACGGCATGCGCTCCTGGTTGGGGCTGCAAAATTTCTATGTCATCACGCGCTACAATCACAGCGCGATGTATGCGATGGCAGTATGGGAGCTCAGTCAGGCGATCGCGGCGGCGCGCGCAGGGTCTTGAAACAACTGTTGATCAGCGTAACGTGCTGCGCCGCGGTTGCTTTGACCGCATGCTCCACGTGTCGAGATGTGTCGGCCACAGAGCAAGCAGATGTCGCGCCATCCCCTTCAGATCGATCGCCATGGCAGGACGCCATTCCCCGACCCGACCCCATTCTGGCCGAGGGTAATCGGAGCCCGTATGAAGTGAATGGTGCCCTCTATACCGTGGACGGTAGCGCGCGGGGCTACCGCGAGCAGGGTGTGGCTTCATGGTATGGCATGAAATTTCAAGGTCGACCCACAGCCAACGGCGAAATCTTTGATGTGTATGGCGCTACCGCTGCGCACCGCTCACTGCCGATTCCGACCTATGTTCGCGTGACCAACTTGGAAAACCATCGCAGCGTGGTATTGCGGGTAAACGACCGTGGCCCCTTCCACCCGGAAAGGCTGATCGACATATCTTACGGGGCGGCATTGCAGCTCGGCTTCGCCGAACGGGGCACCGCGACCGTATTGATCGAATCCCTCGAGCTGGTCGAGGTCGACGATCGCCGTGAACTGGAGGCTGCCACCCACCGCTACCTGCAGCTAGGTGCCTATACCTCGGAGAGTGCTGCGGGCGACCTGGGTCACGAGATTAGGCATCGGTGGGCCTATCCTGTTTCGGTCAGTGCCGTGGACACCGATGGCCGGCGACTCCACCGCGTTCGAGTGGGGCCCTTTTCCACGATACAGACGCTTGATCAGGCGCGCGACGTATTGATTGAAGCGGGTTATCCCTCGCCGGATTCAATCCCCTGATGCGATTTTCATCAGAGGGCCCGCGGGCTTACACTGGCGCCGTCACAGGGTGACCTGCAGGAGAATGAGTCGATGACAGGAGAGAGAGCGAACATGAAGCGCTCGAGGTGGTATCTAATTACCATGTTGTGGCTGCCGCTGGTGGGATCGGCGAGCTCGGCGCTGGTGCCCGCGCCGCCGGCCATCAACGCCGATTCCTACCTGCTCGTCGATTTTGACACCGGGGCCGTGCTGGTAGAGCACAATCCCGACCTTGAGCTACCGCCGGCCAGTCTGACCAAGCTCATGACCGCCTATATTCTCGCTCAGGAGGTCGAGCTGGGTCGGCTGGGCCTGGATGATTTGGTGCCGGTGAGCCGCAATGCCTGGTCACAAAACCCCGTATTTGAGGGCTCGTCGCTTATGTGGATCGAGCCCGGCAAGCCGGTCACGGTAGCGGAGTTGGAGCGTGGCATTGTGATTTCATCTGGCAACGACGCGACGGTTGCGATTGCCGAGTATATTGCTGGCAGTGAAGCGGCGTTTGTCGATCTGATGAATCGCTACGCCGAAGAGATGGGGCTTACGGGCACGCACTTTGAAAACAGCCACGGCTTACCCCACCCCGGCCATTTGTCTACCGCGCGCGATCTCGCCTTGACGGCCGCCGCCGCGATTCGCGACCACCCCGAGCGTTATGCTGTTTATAAAGAGCAGAGGTACACCTACAACGACATCACGCAATACAACCGCAACCACTTGCTGCGCGAAGACGACTCAGTGGATGGGCTTAAGACTGGGTATACCAGCGTGGCGGGCTATGGTCTTATCGCCTCGGCGAAGCGAGAGGGGATGCGGCTGATTTCCGTGGTGATGGGTAGCAGCTCTCCATCGAGCCGGAAGTCGGAAACCCGTAGCCTGTTGAACTACGGCTTTCGTTTTTATGAAACGGCGACACCTCTGAGAGGCGGTGCTGAACTCACACAGGGTCGTGTGTGGAAAGGTCAGGCACCACAGGTCGCGTTGGGGGTGACAACGGATGTGGTACTGACGTTGTCCAGAAGCGCCGCCGAGATTACCTCGTCGGTTGAAATTGATGCTCCGCTGATTGCGCCCCTGAAGGCAGGTGATGTGGTGGGCCGGGTGGTGCTGACCCGCGCCGGGGAGTCTGTGGGTGAAGCGCCGCTAGAGGTCCTGCAAGCGGTCGAGCCTGCCGGGTTTTTCGCACGGCTCTGGGACACTATTTTGCTCTGGTTTCAGCAGTTGCTGGGTTAATCGGCAGTGAGCGAGGACCCGCCAAAGATTGTTTTTCCCTGCGCGTACCCCATTAAGGTGCTGGGCAGGGCTGGATCAACCTTTCAACCCGCAGTGATGTCCGTATTCAATCAGTATGCAGCCGGATTCTCGGAGCAGGACGTGCTGGTCAAAGACTCTCGTAATGGCACTTTTCAGTCGATTACCATCACCATTGAGGCGCAGAGCGAGGAGCAGCTGCGTCAGATTCATCAGGATCTGATGGATACTGGTCTGGTATCCATGGTGCTCTGACACCGTGTTGTGTCGGCGTTTGGGCACGGTTGATTTTGAGTCGACCTTCGATGGGATGAAGGCCTTTACCGCGTCGCGCACCCCCGACACTGAAGATGAAATTTGGCTACTCCAGCACCCGCCCGTGTATACACAAGGCCTGTCGGGCAAGCCGGAACACGTGCTTGACCCCGGTGAAATACCCATTATTCAGATCGATCGCGGCGGTCAGGTGACCTATCACGGCCCTGGCCAATGGGTCGCCTATGTGCTCTACGATCTGCGCCGAGCGAATGTCAATGTCAGACAGCTGGTAACTCTGCTCGAGGCCGCCATGATGAGGGTGCTGGGCGAGTGGGGCATTAAGGCTTGCGGTGACCCCGATGCGAGGGGCGTGTATGTCGACGGCTGTAAAATCGCGGCATTGGGCTTGAAGGTGAGCAAAGGGCGCAGCTATCACGGCCTCTCACTCAACGTCGATATGGATCTCAGCCCGTTTCGCGGCATCAATCCCTGCGGTTACGAGGGCCTTGAGGTCACTTCTATCGCCACGCTCATGGGGTCCGATTACCCCACTATGGATGAAGTGGGCGAAGTCTTGCTCAGACACCTTGAGGCGCTGTTGCCCGGTCCAGACTGACGCCAGTGATATTGGCTGGCATAATCGCGCCTCCTCCGAGGAGCCATCATGTCTGAACTTCAGCGCGACATCGACGCGCGCCGCACCTTCGCCATTATTTCTCACCCCGACGCGGGTAAGACAACCATGACCGAGAAGCTGTTGCTGCTCGGCCAGGCAATTCAGGTGGCTGGCTCAGTGAAGGGTAAGCGCGGGCCTCATGCGACCTCGGACTGGATGGCGCTGGAACAAGAGCGCGGTATCTCTGTCACGTCCTCGGTGATGCAGTTTCCCTACAAAGAACGCTGGGTGAATTTGCTGGACACGCCAGGCCACGAGGACTTCTCGGAAGACACCTACCGGACCCTGACGGCGGTCGATTCTGCGCTCATGGTGATCGACGGTGCCAAGGGCGTCGAGGACCGCACCGTCAAGCTGATGAATGTGTGCCGACTGCGGGACACGCCTATCATGACCTTCGTCAACAAGCTTGACCGTGATATCCGCGACCCTATCGAATTGGTGGACGAGGTTGAGGAGGTACTGGGTATTGCCGGCGCGCCCATCAACTGGCCAATCGGCATGGGCCGCGACTTCAGAGGCATTTATAACCTCTATACCGACACCATTCATCGTTACCAAGCGGGTGACGGCAGTACGCTGGCTGAGGAAGATTTGATTACGGGTCTCAATTCTGATGAGGCCAGAGCATTACTCGCGGAGGACTACGATAGTTTTGTCGAGGAGATCGAGCTGGTTCGCGGCGCGTCGCACGAGTTCTCACTCGAGGACTTTCTGGCCGGCCAGCTGACCCCGGTCTTTTTCGGGACGGCGCTGGGCAACTTTGGCGTCAGGGAGATGCTCAATGACTTTGTCGAGTGGGCGCCTGCCCCTCAGCCCAGAATCTCATCAGAGCGGCTCATTGAGGCATCCCAGCCGGATTTCACCGGCTTTGTCTTCAAGATTCAGGCCAACATGGACCCCAAGCACCGGGATCGCATTGCCTTCATGCGGATTTGCTCGGGCCGCTATGACAAGGGAATGAAGATCCGCCACGTGCGTATCGACAAGGATGTGCGCATTGCGGACGCGGTAACCTTTCGCGCGGGTGATCGCACCCTTGTTCAGTCCGCGGTGGCAGGGGACATCATCGGCCTGCACAACCACGGCACGATTCAGATCGGCGACACCTTTACTACCGGCGAAGCGCTCCGCTTTACAGGAATTCCCCACTTTGCCCCCGAGTTGTTCCGCCGTATTCGGCTGGCCGATCCGATGAAGACCAAAGCCCTGCAAAAAGGGTTACAACAGTTATCCGAGGAGGGCTCGACACAGGTGTTCTCGCCGCTCAACAGCAGTGACCTCATTGTGGGTGCCGTGGGTCAGTTGCAGTTCGACGTGGTGGCCTATCGCTTAGCCGACGAATATAAGGTCGAGGCACTCTACGAGCCGGCCAACATCTACACGGCTCGCTGGATAGAGGCTGAGGACGAGCGCAAGCTGGAAGAGTTCCGCAAGAAAGCGGCGGAGCATTTGTCGGAGGACGGCGGGGGTTATCTCACCTACCTGGCGCCCACCCGCGTCAACCTCTCACTGATGGAGGAGCGCTGGCCTGACATTCGCTTCCGCGAGACGCGAGAGCACTGAGTCGCATCAAAGCAGTGCCTCAATGTCGCTCGCGATGGCCGCGGGCTTGGTCGACGGCGCGTAGCGCTTGACCACCTTGCCCTGCTGGTTGACCAAGAACTTCGTAAAGTTCCATTTGATGCGCTTGCTACCCAGCACACCGGGCGTCTGCTCTTTCAGGTGAATGAATAGCGGGTGGCTGGCCGCGCCATTGACCTCAATCTTGCTGAACAGCGGGAAGCTGGTCTTGTAGTTCAGGTCGCAGAAGGACTGAATTTCTGCCTCATTGCCGGGCTCCTGGCCGCCAAATTGATTGCAGGGAAATGCCAGCACCGAAAAGCCGCGTTCGCCATAGGACTTTTGCAGTGACTCCAGTCCCTCATATTGCGGGGTAAACCCGCACTTGGAGGCGGTATTCACGATCAGTAATACCTTGCCGCTAAATTCGCTGAGCGCGGTGTCTTCACCGTTCGCCCGGGCGGCAGAAAAATCCAAAACAGTCGTCATAGAGTGCACCAAAGTAAGAATGGGGTAGGTGGGTGTTCAGGCCGAGAGGTAGGTTTCCAACTCAAAGTCCGTCACGCGGCGCTCAAATTCGCCGAGCTCCTGCTTTTTAACCTCGCTGAAGGCGAATTGGAATTCCGCCGAGAGTGTCTCGCGCACATTGGCAGATTCAGAGAATCGCGCGATGGCTTCTGCCATGTGCCCGGGCAGGCAAACGTTGGCTGCATCTTCAAGCCACGCATTACCGCTGATCGGAGGAGGGGCCTCACACTGTCGGTCAATGCCCAAGTGGATTCCTGCTAGTAGCGCAGCCACTGCCAAGTAAGGGTTACTGTCAGCCCCGGCGACGCGGTGCTCAATGCGGGTGGCCGGACTCAGGCTGGCAGGGATTCTCAGTGCCGTGGTGCGGTTGTCGTAGCCCCAGTTGGGTTGCGTCGGCGCGTGATTCCCGGCCTGAAATCGACGGTAGGCGTTGTAGCTGGGCGCAAAAATCAGCTGAGTGTCTGCCATAAGTTCGAAACATCCGGCGACCGCTTGCCGCAATTGCGGGGTGCCGTCGACATCGCCGCTGTCGAAAACATTTTTACCCGATGTGTCGAGCAGGCTGCAGTGCACATGCATGCCGTTGCCAGCATGATTTTCCATAGGCTTTGGCATAAAGCTCGCCAGCGCACCGAACCGTTGGGCGACGGCGCGAATACAGCGCTGCATGCTAATGATTTGGTCGCAATAGGCGACCGCGTCGTCGGAGTAGGCAACATTGATTTCGTATTGGGCGGGTGCCGCTTCCTTCAAGACGCCTTCGTAGGGCAGACCCTGCGTCTTAAAACTGGCTTTCAGCGCGTCAAACAACGCCACATGTTCATCGAGCGAGCTGAGTCCGTAGAGATTGCCGCCGGTCTCATTCTCGGCAGGCAGTACGTCCCGCAGTGTCTGGTTGTCATCCGGGCGTTTGAACAGATTGAACTCGAGCTCAATGGCGACTCTGGGTACCAAGCCTTTTTGCTCAAGCTTGTCGACCACCTGCGCCAGCACCTGTCTTGGGTCAGAGAGGAGGGGTGCGCCGTCGTCCTTGAACATGGTCAGTACGACCTGCGCGCGATCGACGCCGGTCGCCGTCAACACCGGGACCAGAGAGTCCGGTACTGCCTGACACCAGCCATCGAGATCTCCGTTATCGAGTGCGATCCGGGGCACGTCCCGACCCCAGGCGTCCTGCGCCACAGCTGACTTGGGAAGTTTTATGCCGTCGGAGAGGAGCGCGGACAGCTTTTCGATGGGCAACCACTTACCGCGAGCGGCACCATTACAGTCCGTGATGAGGGCCTCTACCGTCTCGATGTCGGGGTGTTGAGCTAGCAGTGTGTCAGCGTTTGGGTGCATCTGGGGATTCTCTGTCGAGGTGGCGAGTTTAACCGCGTGGGCATTAGCTCACCAGTCTAGAGGCGCGGTACGTCAGTAGTTTCCTCAGGCTGCGCGCACCTTGTTGGGGTAGCGCAGGCTGCCGCTGGAACCGTTGTCGGCGGCCAGTGCCCGGTTCAGGTTCTGGTCTTCTCTATCCAGATAAAAGCGCAGAATCCGACAGCCATAACAAAGATTGGTGGGAGTGTGGGTCAGGTTGTCGCCGCTTCGCCCGATTTCGTCTCTCCAAAACGGCATGACCTGCATCAGGCCCTGCGCCCCGACGCGAGAGGCCGCGTAGCGATCTTCAAACCCGTCCTCTGCTGATAAAGTTCGGTCAAGTAGACGGTGAGAGCGGCCCGGTCCTCTCCGGACTCGGCCTTGAGTGCCGTAGCAGTCAGTATTAACAGTGAGAACAGAATCCCGAGCTGTGTGGGGCCCAATTCGATCAGCCGTCGGCAAGAAGCTGCTGTAAGCGGTCGACGGTATCGGCGGGCGAGACCATCTCGGTCTCGCCGTTGCGGCGCTGGGTGAGCTCAAGATGACCCTCGGCCAGCGATCGTTCTCCTACGGTCACCCTCAGCGGCATCCCCAAAAGCTCCATTTCCGCGAACTTGACGCCCGGCCGCTCCGACCGGTCGTCGAGAAGGGCGGTGAGACCCACATCCTCACACGCGGCGTAGAGCTGCTCGGTGACCTCGCGCACCACATCCGATTTGTCCATCCCCAGCGGGACGATCGCCACGTCGAAAGGCGCCATCGCGGAGGGCCAGATGATGCCGTTGTCGTCATGGTTTTGCTCAATGGTTGCCGCGACAATGCGCGTAATACCAATGCCATAACAGCCCATGACCATGGGTTGGCTGCGGCCTTGTTCATCCAACACAGAAGCATTCATTGACTCCGAGTACTTGGTTCCCAACTGAAAAATATGACCGACCTCGATGCCCCGGCGAATCTCCAGGGTGCCCTCGCCGCAGGGGCTCGGGTCGCCACTCATGATCTCACGAATATCGGCAAACTCGGCATCGGGGACGTCGCGGTGCCAGGTGGCGCCCTTGACGTGATAGCCGTCCTCATTGGCGCCGCACACAAAACTGGGCATTTGCGCCGCGGTGTGATCCACCACGACTCTGACGGGGGCGCTCACAGGGCCCAGTGAACCAAAGCCGGCGCCCAGACACGCTTTCACTTCATCAGGTTCCGCCATCACCAGCGGCGCCGCCATGCCCGGCAATTTGGCTGCCTTGATGGCATTCAGTCGATGGTCACCGCGAACGACCAGGGCCACCAGCTCGCCCTGCTCGTCTTTGGCGAGCAGTGTTTTGATCGACTGTTCAGCAGGAATACCCAACTGTTCGGCGAGGTCATCAATCGTGGTCATCCCGGGCGTTGCGAATTTCTCCAGCGTGTGCATCTCGCCGTCTTCGGCAGCATCAGCAGCCTCTGGCAGGGCGGGCGCCAGCTCCACGTTGGCCGCGTAGTCGCTGCGGGTTGAGAAGGCAATGGCGTCCTCGCCACTTTCTGCCAAAACATGGAACTCGTGGGAATGTGCTCCACCAATGGCGCCGGTATCGGCCTCGACTGCGCGGAAGTCGAGGCCCAGCCGGGTAAAGATAGCGGTGTAGGCTTCGTGCATGCGCCAGTAGGTCTGTTCCTGAGACGCTTGATCAATATGAAAGGAGTAGGCGTCTTTCATGATGAACTCTCTGGAGCGCATCACGCCAAAGCGCGGGCGGATTTCGTCGCGGAATTTGGTCTGGATCTGAAACAGATTGATCGGCAGCTGTTTATAGCTCTTGATCTCGCTTTTGGCGATCTGGGTGATGACCTCTTCGTGGGTGGGCCCGAGGCAGAACGGGCGCTGGTGACGGTCTTCCAGTCGACACAGCTCGGGCCCATAGAGCTCCCAGCGGCCAGACTCCTCCCACAGCTCGCCCGGCTGAACCACCGGCATGCTAAGCTCCAGCGCGCCGGCGCGCTCCATTTCTTCGCGGACAATGTGCTCAACTCTGCGCAGCACGCGAAGCCCAAGCGGCATCCAGTTATAGATGCCGGCGGCGACCCGGCGGATCAACCCGGCCCGCAGCATCAGCTGATGGCTGACAACCTCAGCGTCTGAAGGGGTCTCTTTCAGGGTCGACAGCAGGAACTCGCTGGTTCGCATAACACACTCCACATCGGTGGCCGTCATTCTAAAGGGGCCGGGTGCAGGCCGTACAGTTATGGCGACGTGAATCGTAGATGTGCCCGCGATGCCCCATGGATTCTGCCAAGTAGGCTTGTCGGTGGCGGGTGGGTGTTGTTGAATCGTTTCCCTAGCAGTCGGGGCGATGCCGCCCTGGGTGGGGTAATCGCGTGAGGCAGGCCGATGGGAAAGAAGAAAACCGACAAGCAACCAAAAAAAGCCGCTGAAGCCAAAAAAATGAAGCCGGTCAAAACCAAGCTCTCCAAGTCGCAGGTGCTTGAAGCGCTGGCCGAAGACAGTGGTATGCCCAAGTCGGAGGTCAAAAAAGTGTGGGATTCCCTCGAGCGGCTTATTGAAGCGAGCATTTGTGATCAGGGCTACGGTCAGTTCACCCTGCCGGGGCTGATGAAAGTCACCACCGTGCGAAGACCTGCGATTAAAGCGCGACGGGGCATCAACCCCTTCACCAAGGAAGAGACCTGGTTCAATGCCAAACCTGCGAGCACGGGCGTCAAAATTCGGGCATTGAAAAAAATGAAGCGCTTCGCCAACTGAACCGCATCGCAGCCTTTATGACTCGGCGACGACCGCCTTGTCTAGTCGCTTTGACTGCAGCGAGCTGAATGTTCACGCTCTGCGTATCTTTCCCTGATTCAGGGTTTACGGTACGCTCCGCGCCCTTACAGAGAGACCATTAACCTCAGGCAGAGCCGGTTGAAATCGAGCCCTGCTCGGGGAGAGCGCTATGCCCATTTACGAATACTGCTGTCAGGAATGTGGACACTCGCTGGAGGCCATCCAAAAGTTGGCCGACGCGCCATTGACTGACTGCCCTGAATGTGGAAAACCCGCTTTGAAGAAGCAGGTCAGTGCTCCCACTTTCCGCCTCTCTGGCGGCGGTTGGTACGAGACCGACTTCAAAACTGGCGATAAAAAAAATATTGCCGGCGAGCGCGGTGATACTGCGGACAAGCCATCCGCGAAAACGGAATCTGGCAGTGCCTCGAGTGAGGGCACCAAAAAAGCCGAGTCGAAATCGGCTGCCACGACCAAGACTGACACCTCGAAAGCCAGCTAACGGCGGGAAACCACACCATGGAAACAGCGATGCGAACCCACTACTGCGGTCTGATCGATGAGAATCTGATCGATCAGACCGTGACACTGTGCGGCTGGGTAGATCGCCGCCGGGACCATGGCGGTGTCATTTTCCTCGACATGCGAGACCGGGAAGGCGTGGTACAGGTGGTATTTGACCCTGACACTGAGGAGCACTTTCAGCGCGCCGACAGCGTGCGCAGCGAGTACGTCTTGCGCATCACGGGGCGCGTTCGCGCGCGCACGACCGAGACGGTGAATCCGAATATGGCCTCGGGAAAGATAGAAGTGTTGGGTAAAACCTTGGAGATTCTCAACGCCGCGCAAACGCCACCTTTCCCCCTCGATGAGCACCACTCGGTGGGTGAGGACGTCCGCCTGCGCTACCGCTTTATGGATCTGCGTCGGCCGGAGATGCAGCAGAACCTGATTGCCCGGGCGAAGATTACCTCTAGCATTCGGCGCTACCTCGACGAGCAGGGCTTCTTGGATATCGAAACCCCGATTCTGACGCGGGCGACACCCGAGGGCGCGCGGGATTATCTGGTGCCCAGCAGAACCCAGCCCGGCACGTTTTTTGCGTTGCCCCAGTCCCCCCAGCTGTTCAAGCAATTGCTGATGGTCTCTGGGTTCGATCGCTACTACCAAATCGCACGCTGCTTTAGGGACGAAGACCTTCGGGCAGACCGACAGCCTGAATTTACCCAAATCGATATTGAGACCGCGTTTCTCAATGCCGAAGAAGTGATGTCGATCACTGAGGGCATGGTGCGCAGCCTGTTCCAAGAGCAGTTCGAGGTGGAGCTGGGCGCATTTCCCCGCATGACTTGGGCAGATGCCATGGAGCGCTACGGCTCCGATAAACCGGATCTTCGAATCGCGTGGGAGCTGGTATCCATCGATGACTTGATGGCGGGGGTCGACTTTAAAGTCTTCAGTGGTCCCGCTAATGATGCGGGCAGCCGCGTGGCCGCGCTCAAAGTGCCGGGTGGTGCGTCGCTGTCGCGGAAGGAAATAGACGACTACACCGACTACGTGGGCGTCTACGGTGCCAAGGGCCTGGCCTGGATCAAGGTGAACCACCGCGCGGCGGGCATGGAGGGTCTGCAATCGCCGATTATCAAGTTTATGCCTGATGAGACCGTGCTCGCGATGCTGGACCGCCTCGACGCAACAGATGGCGACATTTTGTTCTTTGGAGCTGACAAGCGCTCGGTGGTCAATGAGTCCCTGGGCGCACTGCGCCTCAAGGTCGCTGCAGATCTGGATCAGATTGCCGAGGGATGGGCGCCACTCTGGGTTGTCGACTTCCCCATGTTTGAGCGCGATGAACGCGGCGGTATGACAGCCCTGCACCACCCCTTCACTGCGCCCGCCTGTTCGGTGGACTCGCTACGGGCAGAGCCTGAGGCTGCGCTGTCGCGGGCCTACGATATGGTACTGAACGGTAGCGAGATTGGCGGCGGCTCAGTTCGTATTCATGATCAGGACATGCAACAGGCCGTATTCGACCTGTTAGGTATCGATAAGGCAGAGGCGGAATCCAAGTTCGGGTTCCTGTTGAGTGCGCTGCGTCATGGCGCGCCGCCCCATGCGGGCCTCGCCTTTGGTCTGGATCGACTCGTCATGCTGATGGTGGGTGGGCAGTCGATTCGCGACGTGATCGCCTTCCCCAAAACCCAGAGCGCTCAGTGCGTGATGACCGAGGCCCCTGGTGAAGTCTCGGAGCAGCAACTGCGGGAGCTGTCTTTGCGCCCCCGGCGCACCGAGCAACCCGCCGCGGACTGATTCATAATGGCGGGCCACAGTAAATGGGCGAACATCAAGCATCGCAAGGCGGCGCAAGATGCCAAGCGGGGCAAGCTCTTTACCAAGTTAATCCGGGAACTGGTCGTAGCCGCGCGAGCCGGTGGTGCTGCCGTTGAGGACAACCCGCGACTCCGAGCAGCGGTAGACAAGGCGCTTGGCGCCAATATGAAGCGGGACACCATCGACAATGCCATCGCCCGTGGCGCGGGCACCGGTGAAGCCGACAACATGGAGGAGCTGACCTACGAGGGTTATGCGCCAGGTGGTGTGGCGGTTCTCGTGGAAGTCATGACAGACAACCGCAATCGCACAGTCGCTGAAGTGCGGCATGCCTTTACCAAGCGTGGCGGTAATCTGGGCACAGACGGGTCAGTGGCCTATCTGTTTTCCCGCACCGGACTTATTCAGTTGGCACCGGGTGCTGATGAGGAAGCGGTAATGGAAGCTGCCTTGGAGGCGGGTGCCGACGACATCGTGGCAGCTGAGGATGGCAGCGTCGATGTGATGACGCCCTGGGAGTGTGTCACTGAGGTGCGGGATGCGATGGTCGCTGCGGGGCTCGAACCCATTCAGGCCGACGTCACCATGCTGCCCAGCACAGAAGTCCAGCTGGATGCCGACACTGCCCCGAGCGTCATCGGACTGATCGACATGCTCGAGGATCTCGATGACGTCCAGAATGTCTACTCCAATGCAGACATACCGGAAGACGTTCTCGCCACTTTGTAATACCCCATGAGTCGCGTCCGGCTCATGATCTTTTCGTCACAATCGTTCACACTAGGCGCTGGTTTGCGCTGGTTGCCATCATGACAGTCATACTTGGCATCGACCCCGGCTCCCGAAAAACGGGCTTTGGTGTCATCCGCGTTGAGCGAAATCAGGCCCAGTACGTCTCGAGCGGTACCATCCGTTTGCCGGTCAAGGAAGCGCTCGGTGCACGTCTTCGGGTGTTGTTCGAGTCCCTCTCAGAGATCATTGACACCTATCAGCCCGCGGTAGCGTCCATTGAAAGCGTCTTTATGGCCAAGAGTGCGGATTCTGCGCTCAAGCTGGGTCATGCCCGGGGTGCAGCGATGGTGGCCTGTGTGACCAACGATCTCGAGGTCCACGAGTATGCAGCGCGACAGATCAAGAAGTCGGTCGTGGGCACGGGCGCGGCCAACAAGCAGCAGGTGCAACACATGGTGACCGCACTGTTGGGTCTGTCCGCGGAGCCCGCAGAGGACGCGGCCGATGGCCTTGCCGCAGCGCTGTGTCACTGCCACACCCAAGGCCTCGCCGGCGCATTGGCTGCCAGCCGCTTCAGGGCAGGGCGTTTGAGGTAAAGTGACGATATGATTGGTCAAATTCGAGGCACATTGATCGCACGTCAGGCGCCCGAGATTCTGGTGGATGTCGGAGGCATTGGCTACGAAATTCAGGTGCCCATGACCACGCTTTATCAATTACCTGAACTTGGTCAGCCCGTCACCTTGTTGACGCACTTTGTGGTGCGCGAGGACGCGCAACAACTGTTCGGCTTTGCTGAATCCGCCGACCGACGTTTATTTAGAGAACTGATTAAAGTCAGCGGCGTTGGCCCGCGACTGGCGCTGACATTACTCTCAGGGATGGATGCAGCCGACTTCGCTCGCTGCCTGCAACGCGACGACGCGGCTGCCCTGGTGGCACTGCCCGGCGTGGGCCGCAAGACGGCAGAGCGGTTATTGGTGGAGATGCGCGACAAGGCGGGGGATTGGCTCGATGAGCTCTCTCCCGAGTCAGCCGCGCAAGCTGAGACGGGCAAAGCCGGCGCGCATTGCAATGACCAACGCGCGGAGGCCGAACAGGCACTCGTTGCCCTGGGCTACAAACTCACAGAAGCCGCGAAGCTAATGGCTGCCGCTGATGCAGCGCCAGAGACTCCCAGCGAAGAGTTGATCAGGCTGGCACTGCGCATTGCCGGACGGGCGAAAGGATGACAGCAGTGCAACAGGGGGTGCGCCGGTGATCGAGACGGATCGTCTTGTCGCGGCTGACCCGGGCGACCATCGCGATGATGCGATGGACCGTGCGATCCGACCGCGCAGGCTCGACGAGTACATTGGGCAACGTGCGGTGCGGGAACAAATGGAGATCTTCCTCTCGGCGGCGCGCGGCCGCGGGGAACCGCTCGACCATACCTTGATCTTTGGCCCGCCGGGTCTGGGCAAGACCACACTCGCCAGCATCATTGCGGAGGAAATGGGTGTACAGCTGAAAACCACCAGCGGGCCCGTTTTGGAAAAGGCCGGTGACATTGCGGCCCTAATGACCAATCTCGAGCCCGGCGATGTGCTGTTTATCGACGAGATTCATCGCCTGAGCCCTTATGTCGAGGAAATCCTCTACCCCGCGATGGAGGACTATCAGCTCGACATTATGATCGGTGAAGGGCCCGCCGCGCGCTCCATCAAGCTCGACTTACCGCCTTTTACTTTGGTCGGCGCCACGACGCGTGCAGGATTGCTCACATCGCCACTGCGCGATCGCTTCGGCATTGTGCAGCGATTAGAATTCTATGACGCCGCAGAGCTCACTGAAATCGTGAAGCGCTCAGCCGGCATTCTTGAGATTCCCAGCGATGATGAAGGTGCGGTGGCCATTGCCAAGCGCTCCAGAGGGACGCCGCGTATCGCCAATCGCCTGCTGCGTCGGGTTCGCGATTACGCCGAGGTGAAGGCCGACGGCGCGGTGACCGGCGGCACGGCAGAGGCTGCGCTCGATTTGCTCAACGTGGACGCCCAGGGTTTTGATCATTTTGATCGTCGATTGCTGCTCACCATGATTGAAAAGTTCGATGGCGGCCCGGTAGGGGTGGACAGCCTAGCTGCCGCACTGTCAGAGGAGCGGGGCACTATTGAGGATGTCTTGGAACCGTTCCTGATTCAGCAGGGCTTTATTTTGAGAACGCCGCGTGGCCGGATCGCGACGCGGCATGCTTATGCCCATTTTGGCATCGCCTTTCAGGGGTCCGCGGCGGAAACCCTCAGCCTCGATCTGGATGAGTCGTCGTGACGGCGGAATTTTCGCTGCCGATTCGGGTCTATATCGAAGACACCGACGCCGGGGGCATTGTCTATTACGTCAACTACCTCAAGTATTTGGAGCGGGCACGCACTGAGTTTATGCGGACCTTCGGTTTGGAGAGGGCCGCTGTCTCGGATGCGGGGTGGAATTTTGTGGTGTCGGATGTGTCGCTCTCCTACAAAGAACCTGCGCGTCTCGATGATCAGTTGCATGCCACCGCAGTGATATCGGCGGTGGGTGGCGCCACAGTGACATTCCACCAGACTGTGCGCCGAGATGACGCGGTGCTGGTGGCAGGGGATATCCAGATCGCCTGCATCGATCGCGGAACGGATCGCCCCACGCGGCTCGACGCAGACCTGCGGAAAAAAATAGAGGCGACACTCGCTGCCGCGGAGGAGGTGACATGACACAAGAGCTGGGATTGTTGGAGCTCATATTCGGTGCTAGTGCGCTGGTGCAGGCGGTGATGCTGCTACTGGTACTGGCGTCTCTGTCATCGTGGTTTCTGATTGTGCAGCGCATGATGCTGATGCGTCGAGCTGACGACGAGCTACTGGTATTTGAGGAACGATTCTGGTCTGGCATCGACTTGGCCCAGCTTTATCGCGAAGGCAATCAGGCGGTTGCGGATGGTCAATTACCAACCGGTGTTGAGAGCCTGTTCCGCGCCGGCTTCAAGGAATTCTCGCGTCTGTCACAACAATCCGATATGGATGCCGATGCGATTCTAGAGGGGTCGCGGCGAGCCATGCGTGTGGCACTGATGCGCGAGACAGACCGAATCGAGCAACACCTTCCCTTTCTGGCGTCGGTCGGTTCCACCAGCCCTTACATCGGACTGCTGGGGACAGTGTGGGGCATCATGCATTCCTTCAGGGGGCTGGCCAACGCGACACAGGCCACCTTGGCGACCGTGGCGCCGGGCATCTCGGAGGCGTTGATCGCCACGGCAATGGGGCTATTTGCCGCAATTCCAGCCGTGTTGGCTTATAACCGTCTGGCAGCCCGGAGCGACGCGCTGCTGAATCGGTATGAGACCTTTCTCGATGAGTTCTCGGGCATTCTACAGCGCCAGACGTATGCGCTGAAAGCGAATCAATCTCAGAGACTCTGATCATGCGTCGGCGCCGGATGCTCGCAGAAATCAACGTCGTGCCTTACATCGACGTGATGTTGGTGCTGTTGGTGATTTTTATGGTGACAGCACCCATGCTCATGCAGGGCGTCGAGGTGGACTTGCCTGATGCCGATGCTGCGCCAGTCAAAGAGCAGGACGCCGAACCGTTAATCGTCTCGATCAACGACCGCGGCCAACTGTTTCTCAATCTGGGTGCCGATGAAAAGCAGGCGCTTGAACTGGCGACGATTCGTCAGAGGGTGGCTGCTGTGCTGAGGCGTACACCCGACAAGCCGGTACTGGTATGGGGCGATCAGAAGGTGGCCTACGGGGACGTCGTAGTGGTCATGACTGCGTTGCAGGAAGCCGGTGCGCCCACAGTGGGTTTGGTGACCGAGAGTCCGGCTGGGAACTGATGTCAGCTGATCGGGTGCTTTTCACGGGTCTGCCCGCCATCCTGACACTGGCACTGCATGGCGGGCTGGTCTTGATGCTGGTGGTGCGCTGGACAGGCCCCAGTGAAGTGATCGCGGCCGCTCCCAGCATTCAGCCTATTCAAGCCAGCCTGATTCAGGCAGAGACGTTAAAGCCAAAACCCAAGCCCAAACCAAAACCAAAACCAAAGCCGAAACCCGAGCCGAAGCCTGAGCCTCAACCCACACCTGAGCCAGCCCCGGAGCCCAAACCCGCGGAAGTTGAGAAGCCGGAGCCTGCGCAGGATGCAGAACGGTTGGCGGCATTGACCCACAACGAGCTCGATTCTCTCGTCGACGCAGAGATAGCGGCCGCGGGTGCCAATGAGCCCAGCTTGCGTGATGTGGTGGCAGCCACCATCCAGGCGTCGGTCATCAACCGCTGGACCCGGCCACCCAGTGCCCGCAACGGTATGGTGTCGATATTGTCGATACAATTGGTGCCGACAGGTGAAGTGGTAGGCGTCAGTGTCCTGCAGTCCAGCGGCAACACCGCCTTTGACCGCAGCGCCATGACCGCAGTGGAACGAACAGGGCGATTTCCCGAGGTCGCCAAGCTTGATAACCGCACATTTGAGGCTAACTTTCGGCGGTTTCAGCTGATATTCAAGCCGGAAGACTTGAGGTATTAGATGGTGTTAGCGAAACGTGGGTTCATTTTATTTGCGCTGCTGCTGGTATCGGCAGCCCGCGCAGAGCTACAAATAGAAATTAATCAGGGAGTGGAGAATCCCACCCCTATTGCGGTGGTGCCGTTTGCCTGGCAGGGGGTCGGCTCGCCGCCTGAGGATGTTTCGCAGATTGTCGATTCGGATCTGGCCCGCAGTGGTCAGTTCTCTCCGGTCAGCCGGCGTGACATGCTGAGCTATCCCACCCGTGAGTCAGAGCTTTTTTTCCGGGACTGGCGGGCGATTTCTGCCGAGTATGTACTGATCGGCCGGGTCAGCGTGGGGTCACGGGCGCGCGTTGATTTCCAACTGTTTGATACCACTCGCCAGGAAGCCGTAGCCGACGGCACCGTGACAGGGCCCGTTGCAGAACTGCGTATGTTGGCGCATCGGGTATCCGACTCAGTTTATGAAACCTTGACGGGTATCCCCGGTGCTTTCGCAACGCGACTCCTTTACGTTTCGGTGACCCGCAATCCGGACGGCAAAGATTTTTATCGCCTGACGCTGGCGGATGCCGACGGGCGCCGGCCCATCGTCCTGCTGGAGGGACGCGACCCTATATTGGCCCCGGCGTGGTCGCCCGACGGCACCGAGGTGGCCTATGTGTCGTTTGAGACCTCACGGCCCGCTATTTATAGGCAAAATCTGCGCACTGGTGAGCGTGAGCAGCTGACGAATTTCAAAGGCTTGAACAACTCGCCCGCGTGGTCGCCAGATGGCAATAGTATGGCGCTGGTGTTGTCCAAGGACGGCAAGACGCAGACGGTAAGGCTCATTATGATCACTGAGACGCATCTCGAGATCTACGCAACGGTCCAGAGGACGCTTATGGAGGCCGCCGTCCGTATGGGGGAAGAGACAAAGCTTTGCGACGCGTGCGGCGGAGAATATGAGCGGACTTCGTTCTCGAAGAAACAATGGCAAGCGACGGGGCAACGCCGCTGCGGCGACTGCGTCAGTCAAGGGCGAGCGGCGAGATTTACGGATGCTTATCGCCCGCGGGTGCCGGGCCACTCGAAGCTTGACTTTATGCTTGGCCAGGAGGGCCTCATCGAGCGTGCCATTCGGGCTGCAGCGGAGGTAACGGGCATGGAGGGCACGGAGGTGGAAAAAGAAATCGAGGAAATGACCCAGCTTGCAAGGCAGCAGAAAGAAAGGTTTATAAGGCAAATGAGGCTCTACTACTATAAGAAAGTCCTTCTGGAAGACCTAGCAAGCGCTGGCCTTCCATATGTGGAAGGGATGATCATGAGGCGCGCCATCTATTTTTTGCCGGAAGA
>CAJXDE010000022.1 GCA_913052635.1 uncultured Halieaceae bacterium | reverse complement strand
TGACCACATCCTTGATCGTTTGCTCCGTCACCGCTGCATACAGCGACCAGGTTTCGTCCTCGTCCACGCGATCCAGAAAGAGCTCGGGGTAAAGATCCACCACCTCACGGCGAGCCGCCTCACGATCGGCCTCGGCGCGGAATTGCATGGCGACTTTTTGACCATCCAGACTGATTCGACCGCGAATACGTTCCTCGCGCAGTCGCTTCTGGATGCCCGTTTCATATTGATTGAGTTTGCGCTCGGTCACTGCCTCGACATCGACTTCAAGCTTGAAGTGCACGCCACCGCTCAGATCCAGTCCGAGCTTCATGGGCGAGGCCCCGCCATCCACTAGCCAGTCAGGCGTTGTAGGCGCTAGGTTCAGCGCGACGATAAAACCGTCGCCCAGCTCTCTCGCCAAAATGGCCTGCGCTCGCAGCTGTTGCTCGCGATCAGTCAGGCGCAACAGGGCTGATTTACCCCGATTTTGCAGGTCTTCACCGAAAGAGCCGATCCCCGCCTCGGTCAGCGCTGCCGTCGCCCTCGCAAGCACACGCTCGTCGATCTGTTGCGCGCTACTCGCGCCGGCAATCTGCAATGCCGGATCAGGGGCATACAGATTGGGCGCGGCGTAATAAAAGCCGCAGAGCACCACGATGAGGATGAGCAGGTTTTTCCACAGGGGGTAGCGGTTGATCATCGGATTTACTTGATCGCTAGCTCGGCAGCGTTCGCATGATTGAACAGGCGCGGAGTGTAACCACTCAGTGGCGTCAACACCATGTAACAGTTACTCAAGCCAGACCCGCGCATTGCGGAACAGTCGCATCCATCCGGAGTCAGTTTCCCATTCGGAGGGACACCAGGAGAGTTGCGAGGCACGGAAGACGCGCTCTGGGTGCGGCATCATGATAGTAATCCGCCCGTCCTCATTACAAAGGCCCGTGATGCCATCCGGGGATCCATTGGGGTTGTAGGGATAACTACCGGCGACCTGCAGATCGTGATCGATAAAGCGCATGGCCACCAAACCCGCGCCTTTCAATGCGGCCTGTTCATCGGCTGAGGCGAACTGCGCGCGCCCCTCTCCGTGGGCCACCACAATCGGCATATGCGAGCCCTCCATACCCGACAGCAGCACTGACGGCGATGCCTCCACTTTAACCAGCGACAGGCGCGCCTCGTACTGCTCAGAGCGATTGCGCGCAAAGCGTGGCCAGTGATCAGCCCCGGGGATAATTTCCTGGAGCGCTGACAGCATCTGGCAGCCATTACAGACCCCCAACGCAAAAGTGTCGGTCCGCGCAAAAAACTGCTCAAACCGGGCGCGGACCGCATCATTGAATAAAATGCTTTTTGCCCAGCCCTCTCCGGCACCGAGCACATCGCCGTAGGAGAAGCCGCCGCAGGCTGCCAGACCATGACAATCAGACAGATCCTGTCGACCGGCAATGACATCGCTCATGTGCACATCGACTGCCGTAAACCCGGCGCGGTCAAAGGCCGCCGCCATCTCCATGTGGCCATTGACCCCTTGCTCGCGGAGGACCGCTAAGCGGGGGCGCTGCCCGGTAGCAATGAAGGGCGCGGCAATATCAGCGTCGCAGTCGTAGCTGAGATGAGCAGACAAACCGGGATCCTGCGCCTGTATGGCCGCAAACTCCTGGTCGGCGCAATCGGCGTTGTCACGGACACGGGCAATAGCGTGGCTGGTCTCTGCCCACAGCGACTGCAAGGCTTCGCGTCGGCTGTCGATCAGCTCGAACTGCGGGGTATTCACCACAATGCGCCCATCGGCGCGCGGCGTCGCAATGCGGGTCACCGCGTCGCCAAGGCCGACCGCCTTTGCACAAGCCATAATATCGGCCACATGTTCGGTCGCCACCTGCAGGACAGCGCCCGCCTCTTCAGAAAAGAGCCTTGCATTGGCTTGATCGGGCGAGACATCGAGATCCACCTGCAGACCGCAGCGCCCCGCAAAGGCCATTTCCAACAGGGTGACCAGCAGTCCACCGTCAGAGCGGTCGTGGTAGGCAAGCACCCACTCGTTGTCCTTGGCCTTTTTTATGAGCTCGAAAAACGCACGAATGTCCTCAGTGTCGACGTCGGGGGCGGAGCTGCCCATTTGTTGCCACACCTGCGCCAGCACTGAGCCACCCATTCGGTCCTGCCCGCGGCCCAGATCTACTAGCAACAGCGCCGTATCCTCGCGCGGAGACAAGACCGGTGTCAGTACCGTGCGAACGTCACCACTGGGAGCAAATGCAGACACAATCAGTGAGATGGGCGCGGTGACGGCGCGGTCTTCACCCTCTTCCTGCCACACAGTGCGCATGGACATAGAGTCCTTGCCGACGGGGATGGTAATGCCAAGGGCAGGACAAAAGTCGCGGCCCACGGCGGCGACGGTGTCGTAGAGAATCGCGTCGTCCCCCTCGTAGCCTGCCGCACACATCCAGTTTGCAGAGAGCTTGATGTCACTGAGAGATTCAATCGGCGCAGCCAGAATATTGGTGATCGCCTCGGCCACCGCCATGCGGCCCGACGCAGGTCCGTCCAATAGCGCCAGAGGCGTGCGCTCACCCATCGCCATGGCCTCGCCCAGATGCGTGTCAAGCGACACGGTGGTGACGGCACAATCCGCCACGGGCACCTGCCAGGGGCCCACCATCTGATCCCGAGACACCATGCCGGTGACGCTGCGATCGCCAATCGTAATCAGGAAGCTTTTTGAAGCCACTGCCGGGAAGGTCAGCACCCGCTCAAGCGATTCGGGTAGGAAGACCGCGCTGGCGTCAAAGCCATCACTGACGGGCGGCCTACGCGTGGCTCGCCGGTGCATCTTGGGTGGCTTGCCAAACAACACGGACATGGGCAGATCGACAGGGTCATTATTGAACTGGCGGTCCGTCACCGTGAGATGATGGGCCTCTGTCGCCTCACCGACGACCGCATAGGGACAGCGCTCACGGGCACATATCGATTCAAATTGCGGCAGCTGATCGGGCTCCACCGCCAGAACATAGCGCTCCTGCGATTCGTTGCACCAAATCTCAAGTGGCGTCATGCCCGGTTCATCGCTGGGCACATCGCGGAGCTCGAAGCGCCCTCCCCGGCCCCCGTCCTTGACTAGCTCGGGCAGCGCGTTGCTCAACCCTCCTGCTCCCACATCGTGGATAAAGGCGATGGGATTATCGGGACCCAGACTCCAGCAGCGATCAATGACTTCTTGGCAACGGCGCTGTATTTCGGGGTTTTGTCGCTGCACTGAGGCAAAGTCGAGGTCCTCCGCACTGTCGCCGCTCGCCATGGATGACGCTGCACCACCGCCCAGACCAATCAGCATCGCAGGACCACCTATCACTACCAACTTTGCGCCGGCCGAGTACTCACCCTTGTCGACGTGCTCGGTGCGCACGTTGCCGAACCCGCCGGCGATCATAATGGGTTTGTGGTATCCCCTTACGCCTTCGGCCGTCTGCGTTTCAAACGTTCGGAAGTAGCCTGCGAGATTGGGCCTGCCGAACTCATTGTTAAAGGCCGCCGCGCCGATTGGCCCCTCGGTCATGATGTTCAGCGGCGAGACAATTCTGTTCGGGCGGCCATAAGCTAACTCCCACGGTCGCGGTTTGTGTGGCAACTCCAAATGGGAGACCGAAAAACCCACTAGCCCGACCTTGGGTCGCGAGCCACGTCCCACTGCACCCTCGTCACGAATTTCACCACCCGAACCGGTACCCGCACCCGCAAAGGGCGAGATCGCCGTGGGGTGATTGTGCGTCTCCACTTTCATCAATAGATGAATCGACTCGTCGTGGAATCGCCAGACTTGATCAGAGACGTCTGGATAGAACCGACCTGCCCGATGGCCTGTTACCACGGCGGCGTTATCGGAATAGGCTGACAGTACGTTGTCGCCGCCGACTTCGTGGGTATGACGGATCATCGCAAACAGGGAGTGATCCTGCTGCGCACCGTCGATTTCCCAGCTGGCATTGAAAATTTTGTGACGGCAATGCTCGGAGTTCGCCTGCGCGAACATCATCAATTCGATGTCCCGGGGGTTACGCCCCAAAGTAGAGAATGCGTCGACGAGGTAGCTGATCTCGTCTTCCGTCAACGCCAAACCCAATTCAGTGTTGGCTCGCATCAGGGCCACAGCGCCGTCCCCCAACAGGTCTACTTCGTCATAGGATCGCGGCGCGGATCGCTCGAAAAGCGGTTGTAAATTGTCTAATGAACCGACGACGGTCTCGACCATACGATCATGAATCAGCGCATCCAGCGCGCGGGTATCGTCGTCTTCTGTCAGACCGTCAATGCCAAATAGCGTCACCCTCTCGATACGCTCAACACTGGAGAAACCGCAGTTATGGGCGATATCAGTCGCTTTACTGGACCACGGCGAAATCGTCCCAAAGCGCGGCGCGACAATTCGCTGCCCTGGCCGGTCGTGTGTCGATGGATCTACGGCCGTCGCAGTACCGGGATGAAGGAGCGCCGCGAGACGGGCGGCGTCGACGGTCTCATCCTGTGCGATGTCAACCGCGTAGGCATGTACCACCTCCCGCAGGGAAAGACCCAGACCCAGTGCAGAAACGTCGGCCGCCAAGAGTTGAAAACGGGCGGCGGACAGCGCGGAAGATCCGGGCAGGACAAGCATCTGGGGTTCCTGAGCGAGACAGCACGCAGATTATACCGTGGAGGGTGGTTGGCAGGTATGCCTGTGACGTGCAACTGAGTCGTTTCCGCCGCTTTATCCATCGCACCACCGCAGGACGAGGCGCGCTGTTCCCGGCGCGACCCAACCCCTACAATCACGGCATGACGCGACTGCTGTTTTGTCTTGCACTTACCGGCTCATTGAGCCTGCTATCGGGATGCACCGAATCATCCTCCCTGCCTCCGATGGCCGAGGGCGAGGAGTTAGTGGTGGTGACCCGCAATACCCCAACCACCTATTACTTTCAGGGTGATCGCGCATCGGGATTCGAATATGGGCTGATCAGAGCATTCGCCCGCGAGTACAACATGCCGGTGCGTATCAAGGTGGCCTTTAGCCTGCCGGAATTGTTCGACATGCTGGAAGGCGGTGAGGCACACCTGGCAGCGGCAGGTCTCAGCCAGAGTGCCGGCCGTGACGCGCGATTTGTCGCATCCAATCCCTACCTGCATCAGCAACCTCTCATCGTATACAAGTCAGGTGCACTCAGACCCCGCTCGCTCGATGCACTGGTGGGACGCGACGTGGTGGTAATCGCAGGCAGCGTCCATGTGGAGACGCTTTCTGCGCTACAGCAAGACCTTCCCACACTCACCTGGCGCGAGATTCACGCCGCCGATTCGCTTGAATTGATGCAGCTGGTGACAGATGAGAAAGCCGATCTAGCGATTGTCGACTCGATTGAATTCAACATTCAACAGCAGCTTTTTCCCCGAGTGGTCGCCGCGATGGAAATCGGCAACAGGACACCCCTTGTCTGGTATCTGCCTGAAGGCGAGCGCAGTGAAGCATCGCTCGAATTGGTGAATCAATTCATTACCCACGCCACGGAGCAGGGGCACATCGCGCAGCTAGAGCAGGAAAATTTTGGTCGCTGGGAGCACGCATCGCGGGTCGACTCACTCACTTTCCAGCGCAAAATGCGTGAAGATCTGCCCGAGTGGCAGCCCATGCTTGAGCAGGTGGCCGCGGAGTACCAAATGGACTGGCGGCTACTGGCCGCGATGGCTTACCAAGAATCGCACTGGAACCCCAATGCCCGCTCGCAAACCGGTGTGCGGGGCATGATGATGCTTACACGTGCAACAGCATCCGAGTTGGGGGTGGAGGATCGCACGGACCCCCAACAGAGCCTCAGGGGTGGCGCACGGTTTTTCAAAGACTTGTTGAGACGGCTCCCGTCCGACATCGAAAACCCCGACCGCACCTTCCTGGCGCTGGCGGCCTATAACATCGGCATGGGCCACTTGGAGGATGCTCGCATCATGACTGAGCAAGCGGGCGGCGACCCCCACCTGTGGCCCGATGTGCGAGCACATCTGCCCAAACTGCAAAACCCCAATTATTTTCCCATAACGAAATTTGGTTTTGCGGAGGGGGAACAAGCGGTGACCTATGTCGACAACATCCGTCATTTTGAGGGGCTGTTGTCTTTCCAGAACCTGCCAGAGCACCGCATCTCGCCGCCGATTCAGGTTGATGCGTTGCTCCCGGACCACCTACGGCGCGCCGAGCTCCCCGTTTTATAGCGGCGCTTTTTTCTGGCAACGGCGCTGATGCCCAGCTAGGTAGCCTCTGGCTCTGGCATTTCTAGCCCTTGATTCTATTCTCGCGCGCGCCCGATCGCGCCTCAGCTGCCCTCTGCTTGATCGCCCCGACGCTGCTGAAAAAACTGGTGCAACAGATCTGCACTCTCTGTTTCATACAGTCCTTCCGCCCACCCCACACGATGGTTGAGCGCGGGGTTATCAAGTGCCGCACTGGTACTGAGAACCGCCCCGGAACGGGGCTCTCGTGTGGCAAATACGAGGCGCTCGACTCGGGCGTGAACCATGGCACCACAGCACATTGTGCAGGGTTCCAGCGTCACGTAAAGGGTTGTGCCCGGTAGTCGATAATTACTTTCCCTGACGCCCGCTTCTCTCAATACACGGATTTCGGCATGGGCGGTGGCGTCGTGAAGCTCTATCTGCGCGTTGCCGCAATGGGCGAGCACCACCTCGCCGCGCGCCAGCACTGCGCCTACCGGCACCTCACCGCGATCCGCCGCACGCCGCGCCTCCTCCAAAGCCAAGCTCATGCAGCGCTGATCCCATTCACTGAAACTCACAGCGGCGCCTCGCTATAAAATTGCCAGCAGAGTAACGCCAGCGCACTGCGATGCGGGGAAAAGGCGCCGCCCTCGTCGATCACCTTTTTCTCATCCGGGCGGTCTTTCCAACCCATGATCCGGCCAAACCCGACTCGCACCGCAAGATCGCCGCTGGGCCAAATGTCGGGACGCCCAAGCGAGAACATCATGTACATGTGGGCAGACCAGCGTCCGAAACCCCAGACCCCGGTAATCGCGGCCTCGACTTCCTCATCGGTAAGCTCGGGCAAGGTTTCGATCGGCAAGTCGCCGGAGATCACAGCTTCTGCCAAGGATTGCAGATAACCTATTTTCTGGCGCGAGAGTCCCGCAGCCCTGAGTTGGTCGGGAGCTGTGGCGAGCAAGCTGTCGGGATGCAATGCACCTCCTACTGTCTCGTCAACGCGCTGGGCGATGGTGGCGGCGGCTTTAACGGACAGTTGCTGGCCCATCACGATTCTCGCCAGTGATTCAAAGGAATTTTCCCGTCGTCGCGACGGGGGGTACCCCACCTGAGCGATGGCTCGCGCTACCACTGCATGGTCCTGTGCCAACGCGTCCAGTGCCTTGCGAATGGCGGCATCCGTGAGTCTGAAACGCCAGGTCACGCGGGATAGCTGGCGTCAGCCATGAACGGGGTGCCCGAGCAGTCCATGAAGATAGGCCGTCACATCGCGCTCATTGCTTGGCTGCTCGTTGGCGTAGCGCCACCAAACGGGTGCTCATCTGGCTGTAATCAACCGTTTTGGCAAAGGCATTACCTCGTTCGCCCTCCAGCACTAGCGCGTCACCGAGGGTCTCCTTAACGCCATCATTCATCAGCGCCTTGAGCGCGAATACGGCCCTGGGATCGGCATCTGCGATTTGTGCCGCACTCGCCAGCGCCTCGTCCAGCAGGCTGTCGGCGGTGCAGACGCGATTGACCAACCCCCAAGCTTCGGCGCGCTCGGCATCAATGAAGTTGCCGGTCAAACTCATCTCGCGCGCGCGATTGATGCCGATGATGCGTGACAACTTCTGTGACAGACCCCAACCGGGCAAAATGCCAACGCGGGCGTGGGTGTCCGCAAAGCGCGCGTGCTCACTGGCGAATAAATAATCACAGGCCAGCGCCAACTCAAATCCCCCGGTCACAGCAGCGCCATTGACGGCACCGATGATGGGTTGAGGACACTGCTCCAGCGCCACTTGTATCGGCGATTCGGGCCCGAGACCGAGTCCGCTCGATAGCAGTTCGGGTTCATCCGTCAGCGCTTTCAGATCCACACCCGCGCAAAACGCGCGGCCTGCACCCGTCAACACAATGGCCCGCACCCCCTCATCGGCCGCGAGATCGGCGAAGGTCGCAATGATGGCCTCGGACAATGCTCGGTTGAGAGCGTTATGCGCGTCGGGACGATTCAGCGTCACGAGTGCGACGCCGGCTTCCTGATGAACTTGGATAACAGACACGGTTGTACCTCGGCGATTAACTGAGGCGCCAACGTATCAAACCGGCAGAGTTGAGAACAGTCCCGGGACTGGAGACTTGAACAGCCCGTCGACTGAATGGCCCTTATTCAGGAGGACGCTCATGGGAATAACGTTCGGACCACTGCAAACGTCGATGGCAGCGTCTCGGTAGGCATAGGGCGCGTCTAGACAGCGGCCTGCACCCTGCTACTCGCTACCAGGCCGGCTGCATCCGAACTTGGTCCGGGATAGTGTTAGCTTGAGTGGGCAGCAGGAACAGCCGCGCAAAGGTCAGCCCAGAGCCCACCATGTAGCCCAGCTTTTTGAGCATCGCTACCGGGCTCCGCTGGCCCTCGAGGGCGTCGCGAGCGACCTGCAGCGCTCGCATCCGCTCAAGGCCCGCCCGGAAGCGGGGGTCGTCGGTATTCAGTGTCAGCGGGAACACCTGCCGCGAAATCTCGGTGGTGATATCAAATACCGTGTAATCGAACTCGGTGACATCCATGCCAAAAGCTTCATAGAGCTTGGGCCGAGAGTGATCTCTGACATACATGGTCGAATAGACCGCGAGCAGGAAAAAGCGAATCCACAGCTTGTTAAAGCCGCTGAGCAATTTCGGATCGGATCGCATGATCAATGCGAAGGCCTCTCCGTGGGCGAACTCGTCGTTACACCACTCCAGAAACCATTTAAAAATAGGATGAAATCGCTTCTCGGGATGGCGCTCGAGGTGCCGATAGATCGTGATGTAGCGCGCGTAACCAATCTTTTCTGAGAGATAGGTGGCGTAATAAATATATTTGGGCTTGAAGAAGGTGTACTCCTTCTCACGCTTCAACACACCGAGGTCAACAGCGACGCCGAGCTTGTTCAGCGCTTTATTGATAAAACCGGCGTGTCGGGATTCATCTCTCGCCATGTAGCGCATCAACTTTGAGATGTCAGGATTGCTGACGTTTTTCTCAATCTCTTGGTACAGCACGCAGCCCGAGTATTCGGCAGTGATGGAGGAGACAAGCAGATCCAGAAACTCCTCCTTGAGTTCAGGGTCTGACTCCAGAATGCTGGGGTCATATTCGTAGTTTTGCTTGAAGTGGCCTCGATTTTTATCGAGCTCGAAATCTCGCATCATCAGATCCCACTCGGCGCGAACGGGCTGGATGTCGATATGCTCCATTGCCGCATAATCGGTGCAATAGAACCGGGGCGCCAAAGGTTGTGCCTCCAGCGCCTGCTGTGTGGTCAGATTGACCGCCCCGTCAGATGAGGCCAGTGCTTCACTCATTTCTTCCCCCAACGTGGCCATTTTGACCACCTTCCGAGCGCTCTCGCTCGATGCCCAACTTTGTGTCCATGTTTTTTACCACATATCTGTCAATTTTATTTGACTATTGACCCGGTAGCAAGCAAGGTGATGTCGGGGGCTCAGCACATATCGATCTTTTGATGGCATCAGAGGCACACACCCCATGTCACAGCTCAACAGCCCCCAACAGGCACAGGATCCTGACGCCCTCTATCACCTTTGCTATGTCAGTACTGCGGCGATCGATTTTTCTGACGAGGCATTGGTCGCGCTATTAAGCGAGGCGAGGAGTGCCAATACGGATCGGGATGTGACCGGCTTACTGCTGTATCGGGAGGGTAGCTTCTATCAGGTGCTGGAAGGTAGCGAATCGGCGGTCAAGACGACGTTTCAAGACATTGAGGGGGATCCTCGCCACAAGGAGGTTCGCATCCTGTTTGGCGGCGAGACTGACGCCAGAGAGTTTGCTGATTGGCAGATGGGGTTCCTCAACCTAGACGGCATCGATATGGATACCCTAAGCGGCTTCTCAGACTTCATGACCCGCGACGCAGACCCTCAAGAGTTTCTTGAAAATTTGAGTCGCGGCAAGCGGCTGGCGCTGATGTTCAGGACGCTGCTCTAGATCGAGATCGAAATTTGGGGCGCCACACCCCAAGGGCGACATTGGTGGTTGCCACCAAACCAATGATTACGAGGGATCCGCGTTCCGCCTCCAGTTTAAGCGCCAACTCACCCACCAGACTGACATCTATCAACGCCGCGCTGGCGAGTTCAGCCTCTCTTTTGATGGGGCTTTGTATCCCGAGCAGGCTCCCCTCCAGCATCAATACGGTCGTGACCAACTTCGCCCAGGCCCAAGGCGCGCCGTGATAACCGGGCACCACCGCAAACGAGGCTAGTCCAAACAACAGGGAGAGGAGCAGCGAAGGCATCATGACCAGCGTCGCCACGCGCTCCATCACCTGCCGCTCTGCCACATAGATCTCAAGGGCCTCCGCGGGCGCCGGCAGGTAATGATGGAATACCCACAGCAACACTACCGAGCCAAGGAAAGTAATGGCGGTCATCGAGTGGCCGAATTTCAACAGCTTTCTCATGAGATTCCCTGTCACCGCACCATTAGGAGCCATACACCAAGAGTGATGCGCCACCAGGCGCAGCATCAAGGGTAGTCAAAGCGCCCGCACGGTCATCAATACGACAAGAACAGATTATGACTGATATCCGGCACACACTATGTTCTTTGACGACGCACAATGATACAAACTCCTGCACTCGACCTTCACCAGTGATGACCTCGCCGCCCAATTGAGAGTTCGTCGCGCGCAGTCGGCAGGAGCCAGTGAAATCAGCAGGAGCCCATTGAGATGAGTACCCCCTACCCCACCCTGCAATATGGCCATAGCGAGGAGATTGGCTTACTCAGGGAAACGGTGCATCAATTCGCCGGCACGGAGATCGCACCCCGGGCGGCCGACATTGACCGCGACAACGACTTCCCCAGAGATCTATGGACCAAAATGGGTGATCTGGGTCTGCTGGGTATCACTATTCCCGAGCAATACGGCGGCAGCGGCATGGGTTACCTCGCCCATGCGATTGCCATGGAAGAGATCTCCCGCGCCAGCGCCTCTGTGGGTTTGTCTTACGGCGCGCACTCCAATCTATGCCTGAACCAGATTCGCTTGAACGGCTCCGAGGCGCAGAGGGCGCAATATTTACCGGCTCTGTGCAGTGGGGAACACATCGGCGCACTGGCCATGTCCGAGCCGGGGGCCGGATCTGACGTCGTAGGCATGCGCTTGCGCGCGGAACGTCAGGGAGATGACTTCATCCTCAATGGCAACAAGATGTGGATCACCAACGGGCCTGATGCGGATATTTATGTGATCTACGCTAAGACCGACCCGGAGGCGGGCTCGAAGGGCATCACCGCCTTTATCGTCGAGCGGGATACCAAAGGATTTTCCCGCTCACCCAAACTCGACAAGCTGGGCATGCGCGGCTCCAACACCTGTGAGCTGGTGTTCGAGGATTGCGTGATTGCGGCTAATCAGGTGCTGGGAGAGGTCGGCAGCGGTGCGCGCGTGCTGATGTCCGGCCTCGACTACGAGCGAGCGGTGCTCTCGGGCGGCCCGGTGGGGATATTGCAGGCCTGTCTCGATGCAGCACTGCCCTATGTTCACGAGCGAGAACAATTTGGCCAACCGATTGGCGAGTTTCAGCTGGTGCAGGGCAAGCTGGCCGACATGTACGCCCGTTGCTCCGCGAGTCGCGCCTACCTTTATGCCGTCTGCGAAGCGCTGGATCGGGGTGAGCAGAGCCGCAAAGATGCCGCCGCCGTCATTCTCTATACCGCCGAAGCAGCGACCCAGTCGGCACTCGATGCGATTCAGTTACTGGGGGGTAACGGATACATCAACGACTACCCCACCGGCCGGCTACTGCGCGACGCCAAGCTTTATGAAATTGGTGCCGGAACCTCAGAAGTTCGTCGTATGCTGGTGGGTCGGGAGCTCTTTGCTGACACCGCTTAGCGAAGGTCTTTCGGCGTCACTCATGTCACGTGAGTCCTCACGCCACTGCCCGTACCACCCCTCCTAATACGCTCACGCGTGCCCGAGCGCCAAAACGGGTCAGTCGGCTTGCCCAGGCAGTGAGAGCGCCTCCCGCAGCAGCGGCACGCTCAGCGGCACACCCGATTGCCCACTCAGCGCCAGCGACTGGCGGAGGGAGGATGCGAGGCCAGTGGTGAGCACCCGTTGCTGGTAAGGCAGGTAACGTTCGCCGCTTCTAAGCAGCGCCTCCCAGCTACCGGACGCCTGTAACTGTTCGTGAATGCCGTCCAGATACTGGAGCAGGGCGTCGTGCACCGGAGAGCCTTCAACGACCGACTCATCGAACATCACGCTCCACGTCATATCGTGGAGAAGCTTGCATTGACCAACGAAAGCGCCAGGCATGCGTGCACCCCACTCTTCCGGGGTAATCAGTGACAACCGCCACTGCCCCTCAACCAGATACAAGGAATACGTGTGTCCCGGGGAGACCCGGAACCCAAACGCAGAGGACAGTACCAGCGCGGACCAACAGTAATCCCTCGCGGCTTCGTCGCTGGATTTGGAGCGTAACTGCCCAGGCGACGCCGCATGGAGATCCCGCAGCACCAGCACCAGCCCTTTGTCCTGAAACGTATTCTTCGCGTGAGCGGTCACCCGCGACTCCAATCTTTTTAGTAAAGACCGAAGTATGATGGGTCCGGGTGCCAGAACCAATTGGGTCGACCTGGAGACCCTCCGGTCAGCGGGTTACGCCAGTTCGGGGTGCCGGGCCAATACAGAGGCCTTGAAGTCGGCCGGCATAGGACAGCTCTTACGCGTGGCCTTATCGACAAAGACATAGGTGAAGCTGCCTTTGCTCGCGACCTCTTCCGTGCGCAGGTTCTGCATTGTGAAACCAATGACGATGCTGGAATTACCGACCCGCTCTGCAGCGACCTCTACTTGAAGCGTGTCACCGGCGAGACTCTCACCCAGAAAATCCATATTGGCGTTGACGGTAAAAGTCAGAAAGTCGGGATTCACCACATCGGCCACGTCGAGCCCCAATTCACTCCAGTACTCTCCCAGCACCTCGTCCGCAAAGACAAAATAATTGCCAAAGAAGGCGTGCCCATTCGCGTCGGTATCGGCAAAACGTACCTTGATATTGCCGCGGTAAGCATTCGTCATGAGTTAACTCCTACTAGGTCGTCGACGGTATCTGGCGGGCGACGATTATGCCGACTTGACGAGGTCAGGTCATCTACCCATTGCGGCGGCACAGAGACACGTAAAAATGACCGCCGCTCAACTTAAGATCCTGTCATCTTGCTAACAGAAGCCTTATCATTCCGCGCTTTCCGCTGGGACCCCCAGCGTCTCTCGCCGAAAACAGGAAGCACAGCATGAACACCACCACTCTTGTCGCCGCCTTTATTGTCGTCGTCTCGGGTTTGATATGGGTCGGCACCCAAAGCAATGACACAGACTGGGCCGGCAACCGCAACCAATGCGTTGGCGAGTGCTACGAAGATTGGAAGGCCGAAAATGGCGGCAGTATCGCCGCCGTTGAGCAAACCAAGCAGGCCGCACTGGCGGCTGCTTCTCCCGAAGCATTAGGCGAAAAATATTACGGTCAGTGCATTGCCTGTCACGGGAGCCACGGCGAGGGCGGCATCGGGCCGATGCTGGCAGGACAAGCTGCCGCAGACATTGTCGCCAAGCTGACCGCCTACCGCGCGGGTGAAGAGCGCGGCGCGCAGTCGGCGATGATGTACCCCGTTGCCAAACCCATGACCGACGCTGACCTCGACAATATCGCTGCCTTCGTTGCGAGCCTGTGATCTCAAGGTCGAATACGCGCGATCACCGCCACGCCAAGCCGCGCGCCACGGCGGATAGCCTGGCGGCCACCTCGATTAATTCACGCTTTCGCTCCACCAGCGTTGCCCCTCGCACTGTCGTCACCATCAGTTCGGCGGTAAGTCGATTGGTTCGCACCCTACTGTGGACCCTCACGCTGTCGACCAGCACCCATGCACTCGCCTGGGAAGCGACCATCGAACGCGACGCCCTGGGAGTCCCCCACATATTTGGCGAGACCGATGCCGATATGGCCTACGGCCTGGCGTGGGCACAGTCCGAGGACGGCTGGGAAATCCTCGAAGAGACCCTACCCTATTACCGTGGCAATGCCGCCAGCTTCTTCGGCCGCGATGCCGCCGTCACCGACTATCTGATTCAGTGGCTCGGTTTTTGGGAGGTGATCGACAGGGACTACGACACCCTGCTCAAACCCGAAACCCGCGAATACCTCGACGCCTTTGCAGCGGGTTTCAACGACTTTGCGGCCCGACATCCCGAGCGAGTCAATCTCGACGTGCTGCCAGTGACGCCACAGGATGTGATCGCCGCGCATATGTTCCGGCATCCCCTGTTCTACGGATTTGAGAAGCCGCTCACCGAGCTGCGGGCCGAAACGCGACAACAGGAAGTAAGTCCCGCACCGCAACTGCCGAATACCGCCATTACATTAGGCTCTAACGCGACAGCTGTTGCCCCGTCGCGCAGCCGCGACGGCTCCACCCTGCTCATGATCAACTCCCACCAGCCGTTGACCGGTCCGGTGTCGTGGTACGAAGTGCATCTGCAGAGCGATGAGGGACTTAACGTCATGGGTGGGCTATTCATTGGCTCTCCCGCTTTGGGTGTTGGCTTTAATCAGCACCATGGCTGGGGTGCAACGGTTAACCAGCCTGATCTGGTCGATGTGTATGTGCTGGAAATGGATCCCGAGGATGACAACCGCTACCGGGTAGACGGTCAGTGGTTAGAGCTGGAGGCATTCGACATCCCGATCAAAGTGCTGTTTTGGGGATGGCTCCCCTGGACCGTTACGGAGAAGGGCTACCGCTCAATCCACGGCCCTGTGATGAAAACAGATCACGGCACCTATGCGCTGCGTTACGCCGGCATGGACGAGGTCCGCCAGGTCGAGCAGTGGTTGGCCATGAGTGCCGCAACGTCTTTTGACGAGTGGCGAGAGGCCATGGCGCTGCAGCACATTGCCAGCTTCAACTTTGTCTACGCCAACGCCGACGGTGACATCCATTTCGTGCACAACGCCATGATGCCGAGGCGCGCTGTGGGCTGGCAGTGGACTAAGTATTTACCCGGTAACAGGCGAGATCTCATCTGGGACGACTATCTGACGCCCGACGAGCTACCCAGCGTGACTAATCCGCCCTCGGGTTACGTGCACAGCGCCAACCAATCGCCTTTTCACGTCAGTTCCGAAGGCAGTAACCCTGTGAAGTCTGACTATCCGGTAGAAAGCGGCTGGCCGACGCGCATGACCAACCGCGCCGTGCGCGGGCTGGAACTGCTGAATGCCAACACCTCAATATCCTTCGATGACTTCAGCGCCATCAAGCACGACAACGCCTACTCACCTCGATACCGGGGCTATAGCTATTTGTCTTTAGTGGCCGAACTGGAAGACAACGATCCGGAAGAGGCGCAGGCGCTGTCACTGATTCGCGACTGGGACTTACATACCGATACTGCCAATCGGAACGCGGCGCTTGGCGTGTGTATTTTGCTCGAGGAGTGGCAAGCGGAGCGCACAGGCAGCGCATTGCCTGATACGCGCGAGACATTGCATACCTGCATGGAGTCTGTCCGTAATGTCGCTGGGCGGCTGGACCCAGAATGGGGCTCCTTGCAGCAGCATGGCAGGGGGCAACGCACCTGGCCGGCCGCTGGAGGGCCCGACACGCTGCGCGCCATGTACGCAGAGCAACTGGAAGACGACGACGACTTTCTCACCGTTGTGGCTGGCGATGGTCTGTATTATCTGATTGAGTGGAATGCTGAAGGTGAACAAACGATTCGCGGCACGCACCAATACGGCAGCCAGATGACCGACGAGTCTTCGCCCCACTATCTTGATCAGGCTGAATCCTTTTCACAGGAAATGATGAGAGCCTCTGGTTTTTATCCAGAGAATCGCTCCGCCACATCGAGGCGATATACTGTCACCAGCGCTGAGTAGCGACGCGCAGGGCCGCTGATTCAGGGCGACTTCATTTGTCGCGGCGGATGGGCGCCTGTACCCTACCAGACCAGACCAGACACGCTCATTAGCGAAGCAGACCAGCGAAGTTTACAACAAAGAAAACGCCCCACTCCGCCCGGTACTAGTGAGGCGTTCACCATCGCTCAGGCGAAGTTTTCCCCCGCCGCAATCTTCTCACCAACGATGGCCGGCGCGTCAAAGCGATCGCCATATTGGCTTGCGAGCTCCGCACAGCGCGCGCTGAAGCGCTCGAGACCGTAGGTATTCACGAACTGGATCAGACCGCCGGTCCAGGCCGGCGCGCCGATGCCCATGATGGAGCCAATGTTGCCGTCTGCGACAGTACGCAACACGTTGGTCTCCAAACACTTCAGCGCCTCGATCACTTGACGGAACAAGAGGCGGTCCTTGATATCATCCTCAGCCACCGACGTATCGGCGTTGTAGTACAGGTCCATGAGCCCGGGCCAGATGGCCTTGCTGCCGTCCTCTCCGTACTCGTAGAAACCGCCACCGTGGTGACGACCACCGCGGCCATGTTCCCCGACCATGGTGTCGATAACGTCACGGGTAACCGTGCCGTCGCCCCAGTTATCGAGCACACCCATGTCTTTCCAGGTAGCCCACGCCTTGCGGGAGAGCTCCAGACTCACCTCGTCATAGACCGTCAGCGGGCCGACGGGCATGCCGATGGCCTTACCCAGATTATCGATCTGGATCGGATGAATCCCCTCGGTCAGCAATCGAACACCTTCATCAAGATAGGTGCCAAAGGTGCGCGAGGTGAAGAAGCCCAGTGAATCGTTCACGACGATCGGCGTCTTGCGGATTTGCTTGGTGTAATCAAAGGCTTTAGCGAGGGCCAGATCACTGGTGTTCTCACCCATGATGATCTCGACCAGCGGCATCTTGTCGACCGGCGAGAAGAAGTGAATGCCAATGAAATTCTCGGCGTTGGCACTGGCCTCGGCCAGCTGGGTAATCGGCAGCGTGGAAGTGTTTGAACCCCAGACACCTCCCTCTGCAAGGCAGGGTTCAAGCTCTTTGGTGATGTCGTGCTTGAGCGCCATGTTCTCGAACACTGCCTCGATAATGAGATCACAGCCGTTGAGGTCACTGTTCTCGGCAGTAGGCTTGATCATATCCAGCACCTGCTGGGCCTTCTCTTCGGTCATGCGGCCGCGCTCCACGCGCTTTTTCAGCAAGCCCTCTGTGTAGGCTTTGCCCTTCTCTGCCGCCTCCTGCGAGATATCTTTGAGGATCACCTCGATGCCCGCCATAGCCGAGACATAGGCAATGCCCTGCCCCATCATGCCCGCGCCCAATACACCGACCTTCTGGGTATTTTGGGGCTCGATGTCTTTCGGACGTGAGGCGCCGCCGTTGATTTGATTGAGGTTGAAGAAAAACGTGTTGATCATGTTTTTCGCCACCGGCGTCAGGGCCAGCTCGGTCAAACCCCGGCTCTCAATGCGCATGGCTGTCTCGAAATCGACCCGCATCGCCGATACCGCCACGTCCAAGATCTTGACCGGCGCTGGCAGCAGACCGCGGGTCTTTTGGGCAATCATTGCCGAGGCCACCGGGAGCATCTGCGCCACCGCAGGGTGGTTGGCGTTTCCACCCGGGATTCTGTACCCCTTGGTGTCCCAAGGCTGCGTGCAAGCGGCTTCATTGTCCTGATTCTCGGCGATCCAAGCTTTGGCTCGCGGAATCAAATCATCGAGGCTATCGACAGTCTCGTTAATCAAGCCCGCTTCTTTGGCCTTGGAGGGCACCACGCGCTTGCCCTCGATCAGGTATTCGTTCGAGGCCATCAGTCCCATCAGGTAAATGGCCTTCACCACGCCACCACCACCGGGCAGCAGTCCCAGCGTGACCTCAGGGAACCCCAACTGCACGGCTTTATTGTCCCAAGCGATGCGGTAGTGGCATGCCAATGCGAGTTCCAGGCCGCCACCCAGCGCCGCGCCATTGATGGCGGCGACGGTCGGCTTGCCCAGCTTCTCGAGCCGGCCGAACTCTGCCTTGATGGCCTGCGCTTCGGTGAAGAAAGTCTCCGCATTTTCTTCCGTGACCTGACACAGTGAGTTGAGATCACCCCCTGCGAAAAAGGTTTTCTTCGCCGACGCCAGCACCACGCCCGTCAGATCGCTCTCTGCCTCGAGTTTCTCGACGGTATCCCGCAGTGCAGGCAGGAAAGCCTCTGACATTGAGTTGACCGGGCCGTCCATATCCATTGTGACGGTGACGACGCCGTTGGCATCTCTCTCGTAGTTAAATCCGCTCATACTGCTTCACTATCCTCTGTCAGCGCGACTCACACGCGCTCAATGATCGTTGAGATACCCATGCCACCACCCACGCACAGCGACAGCATGGCGCGCTTGGCGTCACGGCGCTCGAGTTCATCTAGCACAGTGCTGACCAGGCAGCCTCCGGTGGCACCCAGCGGGTGGCCCATGGCGATAGCGCCGCCATTCACATTGGTCACCTCGGGATCGAGATCCAGATCCTGCATGTAACGCAGTACCACCGAAGCGAATGCCTCATTGATTTCCCAAAGATCGATATCGGCCGGTGTCATGCCGGCCTTGGCGAGGCATTTTTTAGCCGCGGGTCCCGGCCCTGTCAGCATGATGATCGGGTCGGTAGCGAGCACCGCGGTGGCCATGATACGCCCACGAGGCTTTAAGTTGAGGTCGCTACCCGCCTTTTCGCTGCCAATCATGACCGCGCTGGCGCCATCGACGATCCCGGATGAGTTACCGGGGGTGTGAACGTGGTCGATGCGATCAAGCGTGTTGTACTTCGCGAGAATCACATCGTCAAAACCCATGCCGCCCGGCACCTCAAAGGAAGGCTTCAGGCCAGCAAGCCCCTCGACGGTGGTGTCAGGCTTGATGAAATCGTCGCGCTCCAGAATGGTCACGCCACTGCTGTCTTTGACCGGCACCACTGAGCGGTCAAACCAGCCGTTATCTCTGGCGTTGGCCGCGCGCTGCTGTGAGGTCACCGCATACCGATCAACATCTTCCCGGGACCAGCCCGCCAGCGTTGCAATGGTGTCAGCGCCGATACCTTGCGGCACAAAACCGGTCTTTACTGCGAATTCGGGATCTCCCGCCATCGCCCCGCCGTTGGAGCCCATAGGCACCCGTGACATAGACTCCACGCCGCCCGCGACCACAAGATCTTCCCAGCCTGAAGCCACCTTCTGGGCCGCGATGTTGACGGCCTCGAGTCCGGACGCGCAGAAGCGATCCAACTGCACACCGGGCACCGACTCATCCCACTCGGCGTTCTGTACGACCATTTTGGCAACATCGGAGCCTTGCTCACCGACCGGTGAGACACAGCCCATGACCACGTCATCAACATAGCTAGTATCCAGATCGTGACGCTTCTTTAATTCGACCAGTAGCCCTGCGGCCAGATCGATGGGTTTCACTTCGTGCAAAGTGCCTGTGGACTTGCCTTTGCTGCGCGGTGTTCGCACCGCATCGTAGATATAGACGGGATTGGGCATGGTTCGCTACCTGTCTCGGATGGTTGGTGATAGAGGGCGCATATGATGCGGTATCGGCAATGTTTATGCCATAACTTTACCCACGCCATCACGCTATAGATGACGCCATGGATAGCGCATTAGACAGCGCCCCGGATTCAGGGGGTGCGGTAGTGCGTGGATCTGACTTTTTGAGGGATCGATTACCCTCTGCCAGCAAAGCGCCAAGTCGCCTACACTTGGCCAAATTGAGGCGTCAGACGGGTGTTTTAACACGCCGGGCAACCGCTTTAGCGACAGGCGGTTCTCGTGCACTAGACAACCATTCCGGAACGACTGACGCCGACGCAATAAAATGCTGACAACCATGACGCCGTGACCAATAAACGATAACCCATGAATTCCACTGATCAGACCATTCTTAGCTGCCTGTTGGCAGCGTTGACCGAAGGTGAAAAACCCTGGCTGGTTACCGTGGTCGCTACTATTGGCTCGTCGCCCCGACCCGTGGGCTCGCTGGTGGCCTTTCGCGCCGACGGTTCTCAAGTGGGGAGCGTCTCCGGTGGCTGCGTGGAAGAAGACTTAATCGCGCGCCTGCTGGCGGGAGAATTCAGCGGTCCGCAGATCTACCTGATGAACTACGGCGTCAGCGCCGAAGACAACGAGAAATGGGGGCTGCCTTGTGGTGGCCGGCTGGAACTGGCGATTCAGCAGCTCGATGCAAAGGACCTGAGTTGGGTGAAAGATGCCCACCATGCCATGACGGCACGGCAGACATTGAGGCGCCGCGTTTCTCTCGAAAGTGGCGAGACCCGGATTAGCGCAGCCGAGCAGTTCGCGCCGCTTGAGAAAGACAACCACGCGCTTATCCACTGCTTCGGACCGAGACATCGACTGCTGCTGGTCGGGGCGGGACAGTTGGCCGCCAACCTCAGCACGTTGGCACTGGCCATGGACTACGAGGTGTTGCTGGCCGACTCCCGACAATGGGCTCTGGATCAATGGCAAGGACCCGAAGTGGAGAAAATATTGGGGTTACCCGACGATGTGGTGCGGGAGCACGCGGCAGACGAGCACTGCGCAGTGATCACTTTGAGCCATGACCCTCGGGTGGACGACATGGCCTTGATGGAGGCATTGGATTCGGCCGCCTGGTATGTTGGCGCGCTGGGCTCAGTGCGCACCACTGAAAAGCGACTAGAACGACTGTCTCGGCTGGGCCTTAGTAGCGATGCGCTGGCGAGACTGCGCGCCCCGGTAGGGCTCTCGATTGGGTCCAAAACAACAATGGAGATTGCGGTGTCGATTATGGCGCAACTTACACAACTGCGTCGCGAGTCAAAGGATCTCACGCAGAGTGCTCAGTCTGCTGAGCTCGGCACGAGGTAATTTCAATGGACAATCTGCTACCACAGGCCATCGCGCTGCTTCAGGATGACTGGGTTATCTATGCCCTGCCCCTGTTCTTTACCGCCCTGCTGATCGAGTGGGCAGCCGCATGGCGTAAGTCGCTGGCGCTGTATGAGCGGCAAGACTTTCTTGCGTCCATGGGCGTGATGTTGCTGACCGTGGTGGTCGATGTGCTCCCAAAACTGGGTGGCGTGCTGCTCATGTTTGTGTGCTGGGAACTTTCGCCACTTCAAGAAGTGGTGAGCCGGGCACCCCAGTGGTGGGTACTGCTCTTTTTTCTGGATGACGTCACTTACTACAGCTTTCACCGCGCTAACCACGAAGTGCGCTTTCTGTGGGCGGGGCACGTCTCCCACCATAACTCCCAGTATTACAACTACGGCACGGCGCTCCGCCAGGGTGTTGGTGAGCGGGTCATTAAGTATCTGTGCTGGTGCCCGCTGGCACTCCTCGGGTTTGATCCTGTGATGGTTATCACCATGATGAGCCTCAGCCTCATCTACCAGTTCTGGCTGCACACCGAGACGATTGACCGGATGCCGGCCTGGTTTGAGTGGTTCTTCAATACCCCGAGCCATCATCGCGTTCACCACGCCTCAAACGTCCGGTATCTGGATCGCAACCACGCCGGCGTGTTGATTATTTGGGATCGCCTGTTCGGCACCTTCAGCCCCGAAGTCGAAGCTGAGCCGGTTCGCTACGGCATTACCAACAATATCGCCACTCACCACCCGGTGAAGGTGGCGTTTGGTGAGTACGCCGCCATAGGACAAGACTTGCAACGTGCAGGAGGCTGGCACAACGCCTTGCGCTACCTATTTCTGGCCCCGGGCTGGAGCCATGACGGCGAGGACAAGCGCTCTAACACGCTGAGGCGCTTAGCTGATGTATCCAGTCCCTAAGGGATCAGGCACTCGGTAGACGGATCGGTAGCTCGGTGGCTCGGTGGCCGCTGGCGACAAATACCGCGTTGGCGACGGCAGCCGCGACACAGGGTACGCCTAACTCGCCAACGCCACCCGGGGCCTCTGCCGAGGCCACCATGGAGACTGTGACTTCAGGCATCTGATGGCATCTCAGCATCGGGTAGGTGTGAAAGTTATTTTCAACGGCGGCACCACGATCAAAGGACACGCCGCCCCCGAGCACCATACCCAATACATCCGCGACGGCACCCTGCAACTGTGCCTCGACGGTGCCGGGACACAATACGATGCCGCAGTCTGCCACGACCCAGATGCGCTCGATGCTGAAGTCTTTGGCCGAGACCGAAACCTCCGCCACCTGCGCACAAAAACTACCCCAGCCCTCGATACAGGCAATACCCAGACCACGACCCGGCGGCAGAGTCCGTCCCCACCCTGCCAGATCGGCCACCTTGTCCAACGCGGCCCGTAACCGGAGCTTTTGGGACAGCAACGCGCGCCGGTAACGATAGGGGTCCTGCCCTGCCTGATGCGCCAGATGATCGATAAAAGACTCGATCGCAAAGGGGTGAGCGGAGCTGTGCACCGCACGCCAGAACCCGACCCGAATGGGCAGTTCGGCCTCGCACCAGCGTATTTCTAGCGCCGGCACCTCATAGGGAAACGGTGTAGGTGAGACTTCGACAATGTCGGGGTGATAAAACTGCGGGAATAACTGTTTTCTGAGAGATTGGGTGGCGATACGCAGTTCCAGATCGGTCGGCATGCCTGAGTCATCCAGCCGCGCCCTGCAACGATAGGCGGCCGCCGGCCGAAATTGATCCTGCTCGATATCAGTCTCTCGATCCCAGATCACCTGTACCGGGCGTCCAAGTTGTGCAGAGAGAGTTGCCGCCTGAAAAGTCGCGCCAAAATCGAGCCCTTTGCGACCAAATCCGCCACCCAGATAGGTATTGAACATCTGAATGTCTGCGGCCGGCCGCCCCAAATGCGCTGCCACCTCCTCAGCGCTGCGCTTGGGTGACTGGGTCGGCGCGTAGACCAGAACACGATCAGCTTCAACCGATACCGTCGCGGTCATGGGCTCCATACAGGCGTGCGCCAGAAAGGGCTGGTGATAACGCGCCTCAATCCAGCCTGTAGCCTCATTGCTCAGCGCTTGTGCACCGGCCATTGCCACCGTACCGCGCCCATCAGTCAGTGCGGTCTCTAACTCAGTGGCGAGCGCGGTATTGCCCGACCGAGCAAAATCCCCTTCCTGATGTGTGATGGACAGCGTTTTCAACACCGCGCTGGCTCGCCACCACGAATTGGCGACCACCGCAATCGCGTCGTCGAGGTTTGTGACACTCAGCACATCAGGGTGTGCCGGGGGCGTTTGGTCCAACGCGACACTGCCGCCGGGGTCCGGCGCCATTCGAATCGCGGCATAGACCATACCCGGCAGCCGCACGTCGGCGCCAAATTGTGCTGTACCGGTCACCTTGGCCTCACCGTCCTTGCGTATCCGGGTCTGACCCAGCAGTCGCCATTTATCCGGCGCTCGTAGAGTGGGCGATGTGGGCAAAGGCAACGCCGCCGCGTCCTCGCATAGCTCGCCATACGTGGCGGTTTTGCCGCTGACCGGGTCTGCAATGCGCCCCTCTCTCGCCTGCAGCCCTGAGACCGGCACTTGCCAGCGCTGAGCCGCCGCCTCGGCCAACGCCATGCGCACCGTCGCCCCGAGCTCTCTCAGCGGTTCGTACCAGATCCGCACCGCTCGACTATTACCCGTGGCCTGGCCCCTGACATTGTAAAAATCAGGATGGTGGGGCGCGATCTCGACCTCGACCCGGGACCAGTCAACCTCCAGTTCTTCAGCCACCAACGCCGCCAGAGAGGTGATCACGTTCTGCCCCATTTCTGCGACCGGCGGCACGAGTACAATGCGATCATCGGGTGTGATGCGGAGAATTTCTGAAAATCGAGCGTCCTCAAGCGCGCGCTCGCCGGCGGATACGATCGCGGTCTCCGCCAACAGAGGGTGTCCACGCAAGCCCAGCCCGAGCCCCACCGCCCCGGCCAATGTTTTTTGCAGCACCCACCGTCTACCTACCGGTTGCAAAGCTCTCTCCCGTCATCTTCTTCTTGCGCAGGCTGTCCGCGACTGCTAGCAATCACTGCCACTGCCAGGCCTCAACGCTTCCTGCTCTCACTCTCTGGCAACTCACCAATGACGTTACCGGTATCACAAAGCGATCTTCCCCTAAGTCGTTCAACCCGACAGGCTTCTCGCCACTCGAAAGCCAAAAATATCACTGCGTGTCTGCTCAGGGTCGCGCCCACGAAACGTGACGCGCTGGCGCTCTAGGCGACTGCGCCAGCTGCCGCCGCGTATCGCGCGGTGCGTGCACGCCTCCGCTCGCAGCGTCATCGCTGACCCATCCGTCGGTTGATCCGCATAAGGCGACACCGAGCAATCAGCGACCCACTCCCAAACATTGCCGACCATATCGTTGATGCCAAAAGCATTGGCGCGAAACTGCCCGACTGGTGCACGGGTCGCCGCGCCGTCGTCGCATGTCACCGCTGCATCAGGAACACGACTCACCGGATGGTGCTGTAAAACGGCCATCGCCGATTGATCGAGGACATTGGCATGCAAACAGATGTCTTCTGTTGTTGCCCCCCAGGGCCACTGTTCGCCAGATCCTGCCCGCGCGACGTACTCCCACTCCGCCTCACTCAGTAAGCGATAGGGCTTGCCCGTTCTCCTCGCAAGCCACGCCACATAAGCCTCGGCATCGTGCCAACTCGCACAGACAACGGGCAGTGCCGCATTGGGTGCGGCCTGCTCGGCGTCTATGGGGCGGCTGCGCTCTGCATGCTCTTGGGCTGACAGGTCACAGTCAGATGCAATGCGATGTCCTGTATCGGCCACAAAGTTTTGGAACTCCGCTTCACTGAGCTCAAACCTAGCCACCGCGAAGGGCCGCACTATCCGGATACGCCGGACCGGGCCATGGGGACGCAGGCTACCGTCCCGCATCAGAGACGTTCGCACCTCCCCCATCTCGAATTCGCCCGGAGGCACCACCACCATCAGCGGGCAATCGTGG
>CAJXDE010000021.1 GCA_913052635.1 uncultured Halieaceae bacterium | reverse complement strand
GGACGCGTAATCTGAAAACGTCCGTAATAGCCCGACACCTCCTTTTCCAGCAATGCAATCCTGTCCGCGGCATGCTGCAGCCGGCGCGACGTGCGCACAATGCCCACATAATCCCACATGAGACGCCGCAACTCTTGCCAGTTATGCTGAATCACCACTTCCTCGTCGGAGTCGCTGACACGACTGTCGTCCCAGGTCTCGGGCGGCGTGAGTTCCCCACTGACCGACTCTGCGATGTGTTGTGCTGCGGACTGTGCGTAAACGAAGCACTCGAGCAGAGAGTTGCTGGCCATACGGTTCGCCCCGTGCAACCCGGTGCAGGCTGACTCACCGACAACATAGAGCCCCGGCACATCGCTGGCGCCATATTGATCGACAACCACGCCGCCGCATGTGTAATGGGCTGCGGGGACAACGGGAATCTGGTCGTGGGTGATGTCAATGCCCAGTTCCAAGCAGCGCTCATAAGCCTGCGGGAAGTGGCGCGTAATCAGCTCAGCGGGCTGATGACTGATATCGAGAAAGATGCAGTCTGCGCCCAGCCTTTTCATCTCATGGTCGATGGCTCTGGCCACGATATCGCGCGGTGCAAGCTCCTCGCGGTCGTCGAAGTCGGACATGAATCGCTGGCCATTCGGGAGATGCAACGTTGCCCCTTCACCGCGAAGCGCCTCGGTCATCAGAAATGATCGACTTTCCGGGTGATAAAGGCAGGTCGGGTGAAACTGGTTGAACTCCATGTTGGCTACCCGACACCCCGCCCGCCAGGCGACCGCGATGCCGTCGCCACTGGCGCCGTCGGGGTTCGTGGTGTATCGATAGGCTTTGCTGGCGCCCCCGGTTGCAAGCACGACGGCACCGGCGCTGACTGTCTCCACGGTGTTGTCACCGGTGCTCAGCAGATAGGCGCCGCATACTCGTGAGCCTGCCTTGAACACATCTACGAGACAGCGATCGGTGAGCATGGTGATGTTGGGGGCTTCGGCCGCCCGGGTAGCCAGAACCTCTGACAGCGCACGCCCGGTCTGATCGGCAGCGTGGACGACCCGGCGATGACTGTGCCCGCCTTCCATTGTGAGGTGAAACTCACGAAATTCCGCGTCCTGCTGATCCTCCCGGAGGTCGAAGTTCATGCCCTGCGAGATCAGCCAGTCGACGATCTGCCGGCTTCGTCCCACGGTGAATTGGACTGCGGGTTCATGACAGAGGCCTGCTCCGGCACTCAGGGTATCATCTACGTGGGCCTGCACCGTATCCCTGTCGTGAAGCACTGCCGCCATCCCGCCCTGGGCCCAAAACGTCGATCCCGAACCCAGTTGGGTTTTGGACAGCACCGCTACCTTGAGCGATGTCGGTAACTGCAACGCGAGACTCATTCCAGCGGCACCGCTGCCGATGATGAGGACGTCAAATCGGGCAATAGTCGACATATTTCGTAGGCCGGTGGGGCGCTGGGGGTGCGGTATAGTAGCGAGAAGACAAAGTGTAATGTATCGGGAACTTTTTGCCTGCAGCGTGTTCTGAAAGGGCATTGGGCGTCCGGTGAGGCGGGCATCCCGGTATGTCGGGTAGAGTGAAGGCGCGGTTTTGACAGCCTCTGATACAGATCAGCAACTGGTTCAGAGGGCTCAGCGTGGCGACTTGCGAGCATTTGATCTGCTGGTCTTGAAGTACCAGACAAGGATTGCGGCACTGGTCAGTCGATACGTGTCAGATACCGGTGAGGTGGAGGACGTCACACAGGAGGCGTTCGTTAAGGCCTACCGGGCGCTGGGGAAATTTCGCGGTGATAGTGCGTTTTATACGTGGCTGTACCGCATCGCGGCGAACGCGGCCAAAAACCATCTGGTCGCCAAAGGGCGCAGGCCGGCGGCCGATGCGACCATTGAGGACGCCGAGGGTTTTGATGAGGGCGGATTGCTCTCGGAAAGTGCCTCTCCGGAGGCGCTGGCGATGGGCGGCGAGCTGGCGGAGGTGGTTGAATCTGCGTTGAACGCGTTGCCCGATGAGCTGAAGGCAGCGTTGATGCTCAGGGAGTTTGACGGGCTGAGTTACGACGACATTGCGGATGTTTTGGGTTGCCCTGTGGGCACGGTCAGATCGAGGATATTTCGAGCGCGTGAGGCGATTGACCAGCGCGTGAAAGAGCAGATCAGTGGGGGCTCGGGTTTTAGATGACAGCTGAAGAGAGAGACAGAGAGTCGCTTTGCGCCGTTATGGACGGTGAGGCACAGGAACTCGAGGTGCGACGGACGCTGGACGCTGTAGCTGGCGACCCCTCACTGCGCGACCAGTGGCAGCGTCACCATCGTGTGAGAGAGGCGCTGCACGGACAGTTTGCCAGCGACACCGAAATCGACGTATCAAGGGGGGTCCTTGAAGCGTTGGAGACAGGGAAACCGATGAGTCGCAACCCGCTCTGGAGTATGGCCGTCGCGGCGTCAGTGACGTTTGCAGTGGTAATGGGTGGGCAGCAACTCCTGTTGCCTTCGACAGCGGGATCCCCCGTACCGGTGGTAAGTGAGCTGGGCGGTGCAGTGGTGGCGGTGTTGGGTGCGCAACCGGTTCAGGCTAGTCTGGGTAGCAAACCGCTTCCCGGCCCGGCTCAGCAGTCAGTGGCTGCTCAGGAATCCAGTCAGAACATTGCTGTGGTATACGATCGTCTTGCTCGTGATCGATATCGCGCACTCAACGGTCGCCATGCAGCCGCCGCCGCCTACAGTCATCCCGCGCCCTATATCTCCTATGTTCGCGTTCCGGAATCGCAGCTCGACACTAGCGCTTCGGAGTAAAGGGAGCTGCCTGTCCGCGGCCGCGACGCTAGTTGCGCTGTGTCTGTTGGTGCCGACACCGGTTTTGGCTCAGTCCGATGTTGGCTCAATTCGCGGCCCCGTCTGCAATCTCGATACGCCCCCTGAACAGGCGCTCCTTAAGATGCTGCAAGCGTCTTCTTATCAGCAGTACAAGGGCACGGTGCTTTATGAGCGGGCAGGCAGCCGGCAAATTGTCACCGTCAGTTCGCCTGTCGATGATGCCAGCCAAGGCGTTTTGCGACGGATGAATGCGCAGGCTGACCCGGCACCTGAGAATTGGCCTGCGCCATTCGACTCCCCGCAAAGAGCCTGTGACGTTGCGGCGGTTTATTTGCCCGCCCTCGAATCGGGGCGCACCGTTGCCGGTAGATCGACCCAGAGACTGACCTTAAGGCCCCGCGATACCCTGCGATTAACCCACCTTATTGATATTGACAACGAAACAGGTCTGGCTTTGGCGATGGCGACGGTGGGTTCGGAGGGCAAGATGCTGGAGCGTTATGAGTATGCATCAATCGATTATCAAGCGGTTTCGGAGCGGGATCCGCTCGCCGGGAAGCAGCGTGTATACGAGCGTGGGCGAAGCGTAGTGCCCGGATACTTTGTGCTGTCCGAGGATGCTGACCGTGGTGTGTTTGTGGTTAGTGACGGTCTGGCGACCGCGTCTATCTTTGTTGAGCCGTTACCGCCAGGGGCGCCGGTTGGAGAGGGTGCTGTGATTGAAGGTGCCACGCTCACCTACACCCGCGGTGTCAGATCGGCGGCGGGTGGTTTGTTGATTAGCGTGCTAGGCGAAATCCCCGTGGTGACCGCACGTTTGCTCGCAGACGCTGTCCGACCGCCTGGGGAGCAGCCCTGATGGGTTGGTTGAGCGAAACCGGCAGGGTGGTCGCCGTCGAGCCTGATGCAGTTTGGATTGAAGCGGATCGCAGCGCCGCATGTGGCAAATGTGCGGCTCGCGCGGGATGCGGGCAGGGCGCTTTGTCGGCCTTGTTGCAGAGCGGCAAGGGGCGCGTCAGAGCAACGTCCGGCGAAACGTTGACTGCCGCGCAGTGCACCTTGGGCGATGAGGTCGTCATACAGGTGCCAGAAGCCACGCTCTTGAGCGGTACCTTACTGATCTACGGCTTCCCGCTTGTGACCGGCACTGTCCTGTCTATTTTGGCTTCAACCTGGGGCGATCTGTGGTCTGCGGCTGCCTTTGCGATTGGACTGTTTTTTGGCTTTGCTATCCTTCGGTTTGTGACTGTGCGGTCAGGCGGTGTGTTACCGGGGCTGTCTGAACCTCGCCTGAGCAGCAAGCAGGTCAACCAGTTTGAGGATTTGCTCGTAAAGAGTTAACCCCCGTTTCTTTGAAATTATATGGAGTAAGGCGATGATATTTCGCGCTCTTGTGTGCGTGGTCGCGCTAACTTTCGCTGCTCATAAAAGCGCAGCCGCACTGCCCGATTTCACTGCAATTGTGGACGCTGCGGCGCCGGCCGTGGTGAAGATATTGGTCGAGTACGAAGCGGAGAATTCGCGATATCAGGAGCAGCTGGAAGAGTTGCCCGAGTCGTTGCGACGCTTCTTCGATTTTCGTGGCCGACCTCCTGTTCCCAGAGAGCGCGCCGGTATGGGCTCCGGCTTCATTCTGACGAGCGACGGTTACATCGTCACAAATAATCATGTGGTTGAGAGCGCTCGCCAAGTGATAGTCAGGCTGCCAGACCGAAAGGAATTTGATGCTGAAGTGGTGGGAACGGATCCGCGATCAGATTTGGCGGTGCTTAAGATTGACGCGAAACGGCTACCCACTCTTGAGCTGGCCAGTGGGAACGACATTAAAGTGGGACAGTGGGTGCTAGCGATTGGCTCGCCCTTCAGTCTCGATTTTTCTGTCACGGCCGGGATTGTCAGCGCACTGGGCCGGAGTCTGCCGACTGAAACCGGTGACAATTATGTGCCCTTTATTCAGACTGATGTCGCGATTAATCCGGGCAATTCCGGAGGACCGCTTTTCAATCTGGATGGCGAGGTCATCGGCGTAAACTCCCAGATCTTCACGCGCTCCGGGGGGTCCATTGGGCTGTCTTTTGCGATTCCGGTTTCTGTCGTTCGTAATGTGGTGTCTCAGATTCAGGAAAACGGCGTGGTTGAGCGTGGCTGGCTGGGTGTCAGCATTCAGGACGTCGATCGTAATCTGGCTGAGTCCTTTGGGTTGGATCGACCTCGTGGGGCCTTGATCGCCCAAGTGGGGCGAGATTCTCCGGCGGAGCGCGCTGGACTGCAGTCTGGCGACGTCATTGTCACCTTCGATGGTGAATCCATCGAAACCTCGGCGGATTTGCCCCACGTTGTGGGGTTGACAGCGCCAGGCAGTCAGGTCGAGGCGTTGGTAGTCCGCGATGGTGACGAACAGAGGGTGACTGTCGAGGTGGGGACGTTAGCGGCTGATCAGATCGCCCGCGTTGACTCGGGCGTATCTGCCGATGGCAGCCTCCAGTTCCTGGGTATGCGCGTTGCTGAGGCAGAAGCGGGCGCGCTGGCAGATCTCGGTCTGTCCGGTGGTATTTTGATTGAGGCGGTTGAGTCGGACTCTCCTGCTGACAAGGCCGGCGTCCGATCCGGTGATATTCTGACCCGCCTGGGAAGCCGCCCAATCAGCCGGGTTTCAGACGTGACTGCGGCTGCAGATGATTTGACTCCCGGCAGTTCCGTTCCAGCGCGCTTGATCCGCGGACGAAGCCCTTTGTTTATCGGTATTCGGGTCCCGGACGGCGACTAAAGATCCTGTTTTCAGCGTGCTAAAATAAAGCACTTCCAACTCTGCAACGCTCGCCCGTTAGGTGAGCGTTATTTTTTTGAGGCTCTGTGTCGGTGGCTGAACTCAGTCATATTCGAAACTTTTCGATCATTGCGCATATTGATCACGGCAAGTCGACTATTGCTGATCGCTTTATTCAGCACTGCGGCGGTCTGTCCGAGAGAGAGATGGCGGATCAGGTGCTAGATTCGATGGATCTTGAGCGGGAGCGTGGCATTACCATCAAAGCGCAGAGCGTGACGCTCAATTATCAGGCGCATAATGGGGAGACGTACCAACTGAATTTCATTGATACCCCCGGGCACGTCGACTTCTCCTACGAAGTTTCTCGTTCTCTTTCTGCCTGTGAGGGGGCGTTGTTGGTGGTGGATGCGGGTCAGGGGGTTGAAGCGCAATCGGTCGCCAATTGCTATACGGCAATCGAGCAGGGGCTAGAGGTATTACCGGTACTGAACAAGATTGATCTGCCGCAGGCAGACCCCGAACGGGTGCAGCAAGAAATCGAGGAAATTATTGGCATTGATGCCACAGAGGCGGTTTCCACTAGCGCTAAGACTGGCATGGGTATCGAGGATGTGCTGGAGTATCTGATTGAGAAGGTGCCGGCCCCTGACGGGGATCGGGAAGCGCCGTTGCAAGCACTGATCATCGATTCCTGGTTCGATAATTATTTGGGCGTCGTCTCTCTGGTGAGGGTAAAGCAAGGCCAGCTCAGCAAGCGAGACAAATTTGTGGTGCGCTCCACGGGCAAGCAGCATCAGGCGGATATGATCGGCGTGTTCACGCCACGAAGAACGGAAACCGGATGCCTGATGGCGGGCGAGGTGGGCTTCGTGGTGGCGGGTATCAAGGATATTAAAGGGGCGCCGGTGGGCGATACGCTGATCTCCTCGGCGCAGCAGGATACGCCTGCGTTGCCCGGCTTCCAGAGTGTGAAGCCCCAGGTGTATGCCGGAATTTTCACGGTGAACGCCGACGATTACGAAGATTTTCGAGATGCCCTGGGCAAGCTGACGCTAAACGACGCGTCGCTGTTTTACGAGCCGGAAACATCCGATGCATTGGGGTTTGGATTCCGCTGTGGCTTTCTCGGAATGCTGCATATGGAGATCATCCAGGAGCGGCTGGAGAGAGAGTACAACCTCGATCTCATCACGACGGCGCCCACCGTTATTTATGAGATTGTGAAAAAGAGTCAGGAGACTCTTTACGTCGATAACCCCTCCAAATTGCCGGATGTAGCGGACATCGAGATCATGCGGGAGCCCATCGCGCGCTGCACGATCCTGACGCCTCAGGAGTATTTGGGGGCGGCCATAACACTCTGTGTAGAAAAACGCGGCGTGCAGGTAGATCTGCAGTTTCTTGGCCAGCAGGTGCAGGTCATTTACGATATCCCCATGGCGGAAGTGGTGCTCGATTTCTTTGATCGTTTGAAGTCGGTCAGTCGGGGTTACGCGTCCCTCGATTATGGTTTTGAGCGATTCGAAGCGGCACCGCTGTCCCGCTTGGATGTATTGATCAACGGCGACCGCGTCGATGCTTTGGCCATCATTGTGCATCGTGACCATGTGCAGTCTCGCGGGCGGGTGTTGACGGAAAAAATGAAGGAGCTCATCCCGCGGCAAATGTTCGATGTGGCGATTCAGGCGGCTGTCGGCGGCAAGATTGTTGCCAGGCAGACGGTCAAGGCACTGCGGAAGAACGTGACCGCCAAATGTTACGGCGGTGACGTGACACGGAAGAAGAAGCTGTTGGAAAAACAAAAAGCCGGCAAGAAACGCATGAAGCAGGTGGGTAACGTTGAAATACCCCAGTCGGCATTTTTGGCGGTATTGCAGGTTGATGGCTGAAGGCGCGGCGCGGTTGGCGGTGTATCATCACCGAGCTTGAAGAATTAGACGCTGCGTGTGACTCAGAGTGAGATGTTGCGGCGTATAGGGATTAGTGCGGGTTATGAATATTGATTTTCCGCTGATTCTGGTGATCGTCGTGCTGGGCAGTGGCGCCATCTGGTTACTCGACAGCTTGCTGCTCGCCCGGGGTCGGGCGACCCGTCGGCTCCAGCTGGCTGAGCAGTTTCCCGGGTATGACCAAGTCGGATCAAAGGCATCACAAGCATTTGCCGAGGCCTGCGAAAGGGAAGCCAGTGAGCCGGCCCTGGTGGAGTATGCCCGTTCATTCTTTCCTGTGTTGGCGGTTGTGCTGGTGTTGCGCTCTTTTTTGTACGAGCCCTTCCAGATTCCCTCGTCCTCCATGGTGCCTACCCTCGAGGTGGGCGACTACATTCTGGTGAACAAGTTTTCATATGGCCTTCGGTTGCCCGTGACGCGCACCAAGATTCTCGACGTTGGTGAGCCGGAGCGAGGCGATGTCATGGTGTTTTTCCCGCCCCATCAAAATGACACGTATTACATCAAGCGGGTGATCGGCATTCCGGGTGATCGAGTCGCTTACCGGAACAAGCAATTGCTGGTGAACGGGGAGCCGGTGCCGCAGGAGTGGCTGGCCGAGTTTCCGAGCGGTCGATACACCGTCAAAATGGGTCGTGAGGCCCTGCCCGGGACGGACGGTCATTTGATGCAGGTCGATAATCGGCGGGGGCCGCGTAACTTTTCCGTTGTCGTAAAGCCCGGTTACTATTTTATGATGGGCGACAACCGCGATAACAGCAGTGACAGTCGCGTGTGGGGTCAAGTCCCGGAGCGCGATATCGTCGGTAAAGCGGTAGCGATCTGGATGCATTGGGAAGAATTTCTCAGCGCCCCTTCTTTTGGACGCACGGGAGCCATTGACTGACCAGCCAGGAGGGTAGGTCATGAACAGACATCAATTTGTAGCAAGAAAGCCCATGAAACATGCCGGAGCTCGCCGCTAGCATGTGGGCGGTATCGATCAATCTGCTGTTACTCGGTGCGCTGCTGATCATGGCGTTCCGAGTGCCTAGGTGCATGAAGTACCTGAAGATCAAAGACCTGATTACGCGCGCAGCTGATAGATATGACCCCCGCAGCGAGTCGGTAACCGATCTGAAGGTCTGGTTAGCGAAGTTGCTGAAGACCAATCAAATTTATGACACCAGCATTGATGAAATCGAGGTCTATCGAGAGAGGGGCTCCATTGTCATCGACGCGAACTATGAGAAGCGTTTCCCGGTTTCTGGATACTGGACGGCGTCATGAAGTTCGAGGATCTGATTGTCGAGACGGCGCCAATGGGCCGAACTTGAGCGAGCCTGACCAACCTCAGCTTGACGCGCTACAGGACAGGCTGTGCTACCAGTTTTCCGATCTGACGCTATTGAAGCGAGCGCTGACGCACCGAAGCGCTGGTAGGCACCACAATGAGCGGTTGGAATTTCTCGGTGATGCCGTTATCGGCTTGGCGGCGGCATCCGCCTTTTACAAACGATTCTCAGACGCTGACGAAGGCGTTCTAAGCCGTCTGCGTGCGCTGGTGGTGAGTGGCCACTCGCTCGCGGCGATCGCCAGAGATAAGGATCTGTCCTCTTGCCTCATTCTCGGAGAGAGCGAGCGCAAGAGCGGTGGTCGACACCGCGACTCGATACTGGCCGACACTCTGGAGGCGCTACTTGGTGCGGTCACGCTAGATGCGGGCCCTGAGACAGCGCTGCAGGTAGCAGGCGAATGGCTTCGATCAGCGGTCGAGTCGGCGTCACCCAGTGACACGATTGATGCGAAGACGCAGTTGCAAGAGTGGTGCCAGGCTCGCGGTGAGGCACTGCCGGAATACGCGGTAGTTGAAGTGTCAGGGAGCGATCATCAGCAGTCTTTCCGAGTGTGCTGTCGCTTGCCGAGTCGGCAGTGTGAGACCGAGGCAACCGGGACAAGCCGGCGTCGGGCGGAGAAGTCGGCCGCGGCGGACATGCTAAGCCAGGTATCGGGGCAGGCGAATGACTGAACAGCGGTGTGGGATGGTGGCTATCGTCGGTCGCCCGAATGTCGGTAAGTCCACATTGTTGAATCATTTGCTGGGGCAAAAGCTCAGTATCACGTCACGTAAACCCCAGACGACCCGTCATCAGGTGCTTGGGGTGAGCACCGTTGAGAATACCCAGCTTGTGTATGTCGACACACCCGGCATGCACCTTGGTCAGTCCAAGGCGATTAATCGGGCCATGAACAAAGCGGCTGCGTCGGCACTGAATGATGTGGATCTCACTTTGTTTCTATGTGACCGCACCAAGTGGACTGAGGAGGATGATTTTGTGTTGGAGCTGGTTGGCCGGCAGCGAACACCAGTCGCTCTCGTGATTAACAAGGTCGACTTAATGGAGCAGAAGAATGAATTATTGCCCTTCACCGAGGCGCTATCTGCGCGCTGCGACTTTAACGCTGTGTTCCCGGTTTCTGCGCTGCGGGCACACGGGCTGAATCAGCTCGCCGCTTATGTGGCGACGCAGGCTCCAGCAGGGCCGCACCTTTTTCCCGAAGACCAGATCACCGATCGGAGTCAGCGATTTCTGGCTGCCGAACTGGTTCGCGAGAAGATTGTGAGACAGTTGGGTGATGAGCTGCCTTATTCCACGGCGGTCGAGATCGAGGCATTCAAGCATGATAGGCGAGGTGTCTTGCACATCAATGCGCTCATTCTGGTTGAGCGAGACGGCCAGAAAAAAATCCTGATTGGAGAGTCCGGCGGCCGATTGAAGTCGATTGGGACGTCGGCGAGACGCGATATGGAACGCGCCTTTGACAGCAAGGTGATGCTAAAGCTGTGGGTGAAGGTGAAGTCCGGGTGGTCAGATGACATCCGAGCGCTGAAAACCTTGGGGCTGGATCCGCAGGGTGGCCAATGATCACGGCGCAGCCAGCCTGGGTGCTATCCCGGCAGAGTTATGGCGACAGCGGGATGCTGGTGGAGTTCTTTAGCGCGGAGCTTGGGCGTTGTGGTGCCGTCGTGAGGGGCGCTCATCGTCGTAAGCGGGGTGGGAGCCTCGCCTCACTGTTACAGCCCTTTCGTCCGCTATTGATTACCTTTGTAGGTCGCAGTGAGCTGAAAACACTGCGCTCAGCCGAGGCGCCCGGGCCTGGGTATTTTTTGCGCGGTGATGCATTGATGAGCGGCCTCTATCTGAATGAGTTGCTGGTCCGCTCGCTACCGCGGATGGATGTGTCGCCGTCATTGTTTCTGGCCTATGGGCAGGCGATTGAGTCCCTTCATGAGCGAGCGGGCGAGGAGAGTCTGCGCCGGTTTGAGCTCGTTTTGCTTAGTGAGCTGGGCTACAGCGTGGCATGGGACAGTGATGAGCAGCGGGAGCCTATCAGGGCGGAGGCGCACTACCGTTTTGAGGTGGATCGTGGTTTTTGTGTCGCGGAGAGTGTTGCTGCGCCATCTCGAGGCGATCGGTTGCTACCGGGAGCGCACATTATTCGCGTTCGGCAGTGGTGGGAAGGAGCGGATGCACTGGGAATCGATGAGCTGTCGCTGCTTAAGGGAATTACGCGAGCGGCGGTCAGCCAACTCACGGGGGGTCGGGTGATTCGGACTCGAGAGGTCTTAAAGGATCTAAAGAGCCTGGGTAAAGGGCGTTGAAAGCGGTGTTTTTTGAATCGATCGACATCGCGTATCAGTCTGAGGTTGAGACGGCTGTCACGGGGTATGACTGATGAGTACGCCCGTAGTTTACCCCACGATTGAGCACACGGTTGGTAATACGCCGCTGGTAAGGCTTCAGCGCATTCCGGGAGACACCAGCAATATCGTTCTGGGGAAGCTGGAGGGCAACAATCCCGCTGGCTCGGTCAAGGATCGCCCGGCAATGAGTATGATCAATGAGGCAGAGTCTAAAGGGGTGATTGCGCCCAGCGAGACACTCATTGAGGCGACTAGTGGCAACACCGGTATCGCATTGGCTATGGCCGCTGCGGTCAAGGGCTACAGGCTCAAGCTGATTATGCCGAGCAATCAAAGCGAGGAGAGAAAAGGCGCCATGCGCGCCTATGGCGCTGAACTAATTGATGTGTCGCCCGATGAGGGGATGGAGGGCGCGCGCGATTTAGCCTTGCAGATGCAGGCCGGCGGAGAGGGTCTGGTGCTTAATCAGTTCGCCAATCCTGATAATCCCGGGGGTCATTTCGCCACGACGGGTCCTGAGATTTGGGAGCAAACCGACGGCAACGTGACGCACTTCATTTCTTCGATGGGGACAACCGGAACCATCATGGGGGTATCTCGATTTCTGAAATCGCAAAATCCCGACATACAGATTATTGGCCTGCAGCCGACAGACGGTTCGCAGATTCCTGGGATTAGGCGTTGGCCGCCTGAATATTTGCCCGATATCTACCAGCATGAGCGCGTGGATCGTGTCATGGATATCAGCCAGCGCGAATCAGAGCAGATGATGAAGCGGCTTGCGCGGGAGGAGGGTATCTTTGCAGGCGTTTCTTCCGGCGGCGCCATCGCGGCGGCGCTCAAACTGAGCGCAGAGGTTCAGGGAGCAACGATTGTGGCGATAATTTGTGACCGCGGAGACCGTTATCTATCCACCGGTGGTTTTGCCTAGATGGATTGGTGGCGGCGCTGGTCCGCCGGGGTCGATGTGCCTGACGAAGCTGAATCCCCTGCTGTAAGAGGTTTTGAAAATCTATGACCGATGACGCGACGACAACTCACGCCGGGATTCAGTCGTTACTCGATATCATGCGGCGATTACGAGACCCCGATTCGGGGTGCCCCTGGGATCTCAAGCAGAACTTCCACACGATTGTCCCCTACACCATTGAAGAAACTTACGAGTTGGCTGACGCGATTGCTGCCGAAGATTTTGCGCAGATACGAGATGAGCTGGGTGATGTGTTATTTCAAGTGGTGTTTTACACCCAAATTGCGAGTGAGCAAGCGCTTTTCACCTTTGAAGATGTCGTAGATGGCATAGCGGAAAAATTGCTCCGCAGACATCCGCATGTTTTTGCCGGGACTGGCGGGCAACGCTCATCAGAGGGTGAAGTCAAAGAGCGATGGGAGCAAATCAAGGGAGAAGAGCGCCAGCAGAAAAATCAGGGGGGCACGCTCGACGATATTCCCAAAGCATTGCCCGCGCTAAGCCGGTCTCAAAAGCTGCAGAAACGGGCGGCGCGTGTTGGTTTTGATTGGAGCGAACTTGATGCGGTGCGTGGGAAGGTGGATGAGGAGCTGGGAGAATTAGCAGAGGCTGTTTTTCAGGGCGATTCCGCGGCCATTGAGAGCGAAGTCGGCGATATTTTTCTCGCGATGGTGAACTTGGCACGGCATCTTGGCGTAGATGCAGAGGACGCTTTGCGTCACGCCAACCGTCGCTTTGAGGATCGTTTTCGTCTGATGGAGGCAGCGGCGGAGCGTGACGGCAGTCAACTCGGCGAGGAATCGTTGGAACGACTGGAGGAACGCTGGCAAGCTGCTAAACGCGAGCTGGCCAGCGACTGACTAATACTGGACGCAAAGGCGCTTTCAATCAGCTTGCGAGCCGACTGATGCCTGTGTAGCGTAGAGCTCACGCACCAGCAATACCTGATAAGCACCCAATAAGAGAAGTTCACCTATGCGCATTATCCTACTTGGCCCCCCAGGCGCGGGTAAGGGCACACAGGCCCAGTTTATCTGTGAGCAGTTTGGTATCCCTCAGATCTCAACGGGCGACATGCTCAGAGCAGCGGTGGCGGCGGGCACTCCTCTCGGCCGGCAAGCCAAGGCCATCATGGATTCTGGTGGCCTGGTGTCCGACGACATCATTGTTGGGCTTGTAAAGGAGCGGTTATCTGAGTCTGATTGCCAGGGTGGTTGTTTGTTCGATGGTTTCCCGAGAACCATCCCCCAGGCGCAGGCGATGGTAGATGAGGGTATCGCGATTGATCACGTGCTAGAGATTGCTGTGTCCGACGAAGAAATTATCAAGCGGCTGAGCGGTCGCAGAGTACATCCCGGGTCAGGCCGCGTTTACCATGTGGAGTACAACCCACCCGCCGAGCCCGGGGTGGATGACGACACAGGCGAGGCATTGATCCAGCGCGATGATGATCAGGAAGATACGATCCGCAATAGGCTTGCTGTCTATCACGATCAAACGCGTCCCCTGGTCGATTTTTATCGTGAGCTAGAGGGTGTGGATTATCACCATCTCGATGGAGTAGGTGCTGTTGATGACATTACGCGGCACATAATGGCGGCATTGGGTTAGGTAGTAATTCGCACGACTTTGCTTGTCATCAAATATAAAGCTTGATAGCGTTTCACTTGAGGCTGGGCACATTAGGAGGGAACTCATGGCCGCTGCGAAGAAAGCAACAAAGAAAAAACCCGCTGCTAAGAAAAAAGTAGCAGCAAAGAAGAAAGCTCCTGCCAAGAAGAAGGCAGCAGCAAAGAAGAAAGCTCCTGCCAAGAAGAAGGCAGCGGCTAAGAAGAAAGCTCCTGCCAAGAAGAAGGCGGCGGCTAAAAAGAAAGCTCCTGCCAAGAAGAAAGCAGCAGCTAAGAAGAAAAAGGCTCCTGCTAAAAAGAAGGCAGCAGCTAAGAAGAAAAAGGCTCCTGCTAAGAAAAAGGCTCCTGCTAAGAAGAAGGCAGCAGCTAAGAAAAAGGCTCCTGCTAAAAAGAAGGCAGCAGCTAAGAAAAAGGCTCCTGCTAAAAAGAAGGCAGCCAAAAAGAAGAAGTAAGTTCTCTTTGCGCCACGTTTGGGAGTGGCAGAAGATAATAAAGCCGGCATCACTGCCGGCTTTTTTATTGTCGATGGTTTTGATCGCTAAGAATACTTCAGAGAGTGCGCCTTCATGAATCCTCTGCCAGGTACCCGAACGTGACCCCTGTGCTCTATCACTACCCCATGTCGCCTTATTCCGAAAAGCTCCGATTGGCCATGGGTTTGAGCGGTATAGCTTGGTCGTCGATACAGGTGTCTCCGCAGCCCCCGCGAGGCACTCTGGATCAGGTATTGGGCGGCTATCGTCGCATTCCTGTGTTGCAGAGAGGCGCACATTTTTATTGCGACACGCGTTTGGCTTTCGAGGCGCTCCATGACGACGATCCCTCGGTCACTCATCTTGATGCGGACGATGAGACCCTGCGTGATTGGGCTGAGCGCGAGATTTTTTTTGCCGTCTTCTCTATCATCTCTCCGCTCAAAGTCTTTGGATTTTTAGCGAGGCAGATGGGAATTTTGGGCGTCAGAAGGTTTATGCGTGACCGTTCGCAAATGATGCGTAACGCGACACTTAAAGTGTTGACTGCCGAGCGAGCGCGGGAAGCGGTAGGGGATTTTATCGCGCACCTTGGCGCGCGCCTTTCCTCGACTCCATATTTGTCCGGCGCGGCGCCCGGTTATCTTGATTTGTGTTGCTGCCACCCGCTGTGGATGGCTAGGCAGATTGATCGGCGTGTGGCCTCAGCTTGGCCACTTACAGTGTCGAAGTGGATGAAGCGCATGGATGCCTTGGGTCATGGCGAGGTATTGCCGGCAACATGGGACCTAGTTCTTCAGGATATTGGTGATAACCGGTCGTCAGTCGTTGTTAGGGTGGTCGCCGAACCTTATCAGCCGGGTGAGCGTGTCGGGGTGGCGCCGTCTGATTACGCGCGAGACGAGACGGTCGGTGAACTGGTGAGCCTAGATAAAAATCGGATCGTGATTTCACGAACATTGGATTCGGGGAAGTTGATCTACTTGCATTTTCCTTGGAAGGGCTTTGAGTTGCGACGACTTCAATAATCTTTGAGGTTTGCTATAGCACGCTGGTTTTTCCGCCACTGCGACGGGGAATCCCCCGTCCACTGAATAAACGCGCGGCGAAAGTTGGATACATCGCTGAAGCCGAGGCGCTGCGCTACGCTGTCTACCGACAGTTCGGGGTGTCGAAGTAATTGCCTTGCATGTTTGCAACGAGTCGAATCCAGCAGTGTCTGAAAAGAAGTGAACTCTTCCTGTAATCGACGGCGGTAAGTGCGGGTGCTCATGTGCAGCATGGATGCCATCTGATCCAGCCCCGGGTACTGTCCCTCCAGCTTGTTCAGTGCGGCGAGTGTGCGTTCCGAGCAGTTCGCGTTATCTGACAGATCGGCTAGCAGTCGTGCGCACTCTGCGTCATAAAGGGCCCTCAATGTTGGATTTGATGTGGGTAGGGGTTCCCTTGTCAGTGCTTCGGGCATACTCAGTGTCGCGTTATCGGCATTGAAACGGACGTGATTCCCGAAGATTTCTTTAAAGGCATTTGTGTCCCGAGGCTTGTCGTAGGGCAGCGATATTTTGACGTCGACCGCCGGTGTTTGTAGCAGATTAGAAAGGGTCTTCTGTGCCGCAGAAAATATCGCTTCGTGGAAGAAGCGTGTCGAGTTGGATGGCGATGTCAGGCTTAATGTCAGACCGATCCGTCCTGCGTCGAGATCTTTGTAGTGATCGATCTGGGCCTGCCGACCAGTGAGCAGCGGTCCGTAGCGGACAAGCGTGTCCAGCACTTCCATTAGGTTGGCGCATGCGAGGAAGGTTTGGCCAACGACGGCATGGGCACCCATGTTCAGCTGTTGTCCCACGGTCAATCCTAGAGAGGGGTCACCCGTTGCCTCCAGCGTGTTAACGATGATCTGGTCTGCCTGAACGTCGTCGATGCGTGATCCCGGGCTGCTGAGAGTGTCGAGGCTCAAGCCAGTGTTGTGAAATAGCCGTCCGGGTGCGCAGCCGCGCTCGACCGCAAGTGCCACGAGGATCAGGAGATATTGACTTGGGATGGACGATTCCATGGCTCATTTGGCCATAAATGACCTTTATTTGGCAACCTAGCACCTTGAGTCAGCGCCTGACAGGACAGAATATGAGGCTCCAATTATAGGAGTGTGCGCAATGAAAATTGAGTGGAGTGAGAAAACGCCTCGAAAAATTCAGCAGTTCCCGCATCCAGACTATCCCAGTGATAACCCCGAACTTGAGGATGTGCTGACCTGCTCGGATGTGGATCACGTCGCGCAAATTTTTCAGACGCCGCTGACAGGTTCATACAACTGGGACTACTCGGTTCAGGACGACCGCATCAAAAAACTCTATGAGCTCGGTAAGCAGCTCAACTGGGATCCACAGATGGATATCAATTGGGACCAGCCTTGGCCAGAAGAAGAGGGTCAGGCTGAGCTCATGAATCTGCATGATTACCCTCCATACCTTTCGCTATCCAACAAGGAGCGCGACGAGTTCTGGTTGCACATGAATGCCTGGTCTTTATCCCAGTTCCTGCACGGTGAGCAGGGAGCCCTGCTGGTTGCGAGCCAGCTCTGCTCTTGCGCGCCAACCTTCAATGCGAAGCTGTATGCGGCATCTCAGACGTTTGATGAGGCGCGGCACGTTGAGGTCTTCAATCAATACATCCAAAGGCGCATTGGATTGATGTATCCGATCAACACCTATCTCAACAGCATCATCGACAAAATTCTGACGGATCCGCGATGGGATCTGAAATTTATAGGCATGCAGATCGTGATCGAAGGGCTGGCTTTATCGGCGTTTAATACGACGCGTGAGACAACCCCCGACCCTGTGCTGAAGGATATTGTTTACCTTGTGACCCGCGACGAAGCACGGCACGTGACGTTCGGCGTGAATTACCTCGAGGAGTTCGTGCAGACGCTGACGGATGCAGAGCGCGAAGAGCGGGCCTTATTTGCGTTCGAGGCCTGCGCTATCAGCCGCGAGCGCTTAGTTGCAACGGATGTTTTCCGTCGCTTCGGGTGGGACGTTGAGGAGAGTCGTCGCAAAGTGCTGGATGGGTTTGTCATGTCGACTTTCCGCAACCTGCTATTCCAGAGAGTGGTACCCAACCTTAGGAGAATCGGTCTGCTCACTGACGCGGTGCGTCCTCGATTTGAGGAGCTGGGTATTCTTGATTACGAGTCGCTGGCTGATGACGGCGACATCGACTGGGCTAAGTTGGAGCGCCCGTTGGACACCTCAGAAGCACAGAGCCATGAGCAGAGCATGCTGGCGGCCTTTCACGAGGCGTTCGAAGCAGAGCAGGCAGTAGCGGGTTAAGAGCCGTGGTGATAGCCTCTGCCCGGCATTGGGGCGCACTGCGGGCCCTTGGCATGAGTCAACGGAGAAGGAAATAGCAGTCATGACGTTAATCACGTTTATTCAGCATGATGGCTCTGAGCGCATGGTCGACGGTGACGTGGGTTTGTCCCTGATGGAGACCGCGCTCAAACACGATGTGCCAGGGATTGATGCGGACTGCGGTGGAGGAGCCATCTGTGGCACTTGCCACTGTTTCGTCGAGGTGTCAGGCGATTTGCCGGCGCCCGACTCACAAGAGACTGCAATGCTGGGGCTCCGGCCCGATCGGGCAGAAAATTCTCGATTGGCTTGCCAGATTGTGGTGTCAGAAGGTATGGCGGACATCACGGTACGCTTGCCTGAGTTCCAGATGTAGTACCAATGAGTCTACGTTTTACCCGTAACATATTGAATAGAATCAGGTTATGAATATGCCAATGGGAGCTTCAGTCCCTGATTATCGTGGCATGCCGTTGGAAGATCTGGACGTGTCTGATCCACGCATGTTCCAGTACGACTATTGGCACCAGCTGTTTGCTCGACTCCGCGAGGAGTGCCCCATCCACTATCAACCTGATAGTCCCGCAGGCCCTTTCTGGTCCGTCACTCGCTACGAGGATATCGTCGCAATCGAGCGCGATACCGAGACTTTTTCCTCGGAGCCCTCCATCGCCATTATCGATCCAGAGCCCGATATGATTCTGAAGATGTTCATCGCGATGGATCCGCCTGAGCATGATGATCAGCGCCGCGCAGTGCATCATGTAGTGGCGCCTCGCAATCTTCAAGAATTCGAGGCTCTGATACGTGAGCGGACTACCGAAGTGTTGGACTCGTTGCCCGAAAATGAGCCATTTGACTGGGTCAAGCTGGTGAGCCGAGACCTCACTACAAAAATGCTGGCCACGCTGTTTGATTTTCCTTGGGAGGAGCGCAATAAGCTCACGGAATGGTCTGACATGTTTACCTCGGATGTCAGAATCACTGCCGGTGAGGGCTACACTCGCGAGGTCATTATCCAACACATCACTGCCTGCTTGCAGCGTTTCACTGAGTTGTGGCATGAGCGAAAAGGCGACGGTAAAGAAGCGTTTGATTTGATTCGCTTGCTTCAAGCCGACCCTAATACTGAAAACATGGTGGATGACCCGCTGACCTACATGGGCAATATCATGCTCTTGATCGTCGGGGGGAATGACACGACCCGGAACTCTATGTCGGGTGGCGTGGTGTTTTTGAATCAGTTCCCGGATGAAATGGCGAAGGTGCGGCAGAACCCGGATCTCATACCGTCCATGGTCTCTGAAATCATTCGTTATCAGACACCGCTCCCCCATATGCGCCGCACCACGACCCGCGATGTAGAGCTCAATGGTCGAAAAATCGCGAAAGGCGAGAAAGTGGTCCTCTGGTTTGTATCGGGTAACTATGACGATGCGGTGATTGAGCGGCCGAATGATTTCTGGATTGATCGCCCCAGTGTGCGCAACCATCTGTCCTTCGGTGCCGGCATCCACCGCTGTATGGGTAACCGTCTGGCTGAGATGCAATTGCGCATCCTTTGGGAGGAGGCGCTGCAGCGCTTTGAAACCATAGAGGTCGTCGGTGAGCCAAAGCGCACCTGCAATCTCTTCATTAGAGGGTTTACCGAGCTGCCGGTTAAGGTCACGCGATTTCAGTCCTGATCCCGCTCAAGCTTCCCCAGTAGAGACAAAGTTTTTAGGACTGGCTCTCATAGTCGCTCAGGCGCACTTATGACACCCTCATTATGACCGCATTACATACCAGTCGATCTTTGATAGCTGCCGGTATCGACGGGTGCCGGGGTGGATGGGTCTGCGCAGGTTGGGACGGTGAAGGCTGGTCTCTGGACTGCCTGCCGACCCTTGGGTCGTTCGTGCCGATGCTGGAGCCCCAGGCAACTGTTTGTATCGACATCCCCATAGGGCTTTCCAGTGACGGATTCCGGGCCTGCGACCGCGCTGCGAGGCAGTTGCTGGGCAAGCGCAGTAGTAGTGTGTTTCCCGTGCCGCCAAGGTTGGCGCTGGCGCCGCTGACTTACGAGGAGATCAATCTCGCGAGTAAGGCGCAGTGTGGAAAAGGTGTCAGCAAGCAGGCGTTTTACCTGCTACCCAAGATTAGAGAGACCGAGGCGCTCTTGCGTTCATCCTATAGCGATGACATGGATTGGTTGGAAACCCATCCGGAGCTCTCTTTCAGCAGCTTTAATGGGGCCATGCCGATGGAGCATAATAAGAAGACCGACGCAGGGTTTCGCGAGCGGAAAACCGTTTTGGCTCGTCATATACCAGCTCGAACCATTGAGCGGTTGCTTCGGGATTTAATGGCGTCAGTGCCGCGTGCGCAGTGCGCGAGGGATGACATGGTAGACGCGTTAGTCTGCGGCGTTGTAGCGCGCCTTGACGCTGCAGGGCGCGACTGTCTGCCCCCGGGCGGGCAGGAGTTTGATGAAGTAGGGCTGCCCATGCGCATTTGTTATCCAATACCCACCGGATCCCAATGAAATCAGCAGTGCCTGAGGTCGCTAGTAACCATCCGCTGCGAAAGCAGCGCAGGCTGAGACGATGGCATCGCCTCGTTGCGCTGGTGACGTCGTGTCAGCTGTTACTCTGGACCCTGAGCGGCCTGTATTTCGCATTCATTGATATCGATTATGTGCGCGGCCACCAGTTCAAGCGGAGTAGCCCGCCGACTCAGCTGGACTTGTCGAAGTTGACGGCTGGATTGGTATCGGCCAACAAAGTTTTTATTCAGGAGCGCCTTGCTGGCGAGCTCATAGTCGGTGTGCAGACAGACGACGGAGTGCAGTGGTTGGACGAACAGGGTCTGCCCATCGCAGCGCTCACTGCAGAGCTGGCGTTGACGCTTGGTAATGAGAGAACGGTCATCAAGCCCGATCAGGTTGAGTGGATCGACACTGACATGCCTGGCAGTGAGTATCGCGGAGCGCCCCTGCCGCTGTGGCGATTGTGGAGAGCGGAAGATCCTGACCGGGTCGCCTATGTTGATGCGATGTCGGGAGAAGTGACCGTGGTGCGCCATGATGCGTGGCGATGGTGGGACTTCTTATGGTCGTTACACATCATGAGCTATGAGGATCGGGATACGATCGGGACGTGGCTACTCAGGATTTTTTCATTGCTCGCGCTGGCAACCGCGGTGTTGGGATTGTGGTTGTTCCTCCACACTCGCGTTCGCCGCACTTCTCAATAGAATATGGTTACCCAGATATAAGCGAAGAACAGGCCGGTCACGTACACCACCCAGGCGCCTGCTAACAGCCAGACGTTGATTCGGCGCAGCCGCGCACAGGCCTCGGCTTTGATCGGGTCCACAGGGCAGGGCGCGTGGCGCTGTTGCCACCACAGTAGGGTGCTAGCGGCCATCAGTCCCCCTGACAGGACGAACAGGATATCTTTGTGAGCTGACAGCCACATGATGCCAGGTATCGCCGCCGTGAGTCCCGCCATCACGGCGCCGGCGCCAATCGAAATCAGCAGCGCGGGTAGTGCGCAGCACAGTAGCGTTGAAGCGCTGCCGAAAAGAGCCAGCGATGGCGCAATGCTGTCTCGCCAATCACCTCTCAAGATGCGCTGCCCAGTGCTGCATCACCGCGCCGCACCTCAGCGATCCGGTAGCCTGCCTCGACGGCAAGATCCGCAATCGTCTGATCGCTCATGGAGGCGCCGGGCGCCAGCACCAAGTTGAGCGCTTTGGTATCGAGGTCGACGTAGATTGCGGCGACTTCCTCTCGTTTGCTGAAGATCTTATTCATGGCCAATGCACAGAAGTCGCAGACGACACCCAGTACGTCTGCCACGATGGGTTCTCCGCCGTCAGCCAGCGCAGATTCAATGTCTTCGGTGCGGGTCAGAACCGGTCCGTCACTAGCGCCGTGGCCACTGTGAGAAGCATAGCTTGAATTAGCCTCTTCGTGATCGTGATGCTCCTGCGCCGTGGAAAGCAGGCAGGAGCAAAGTGCGGTGGTCATGACGATGGTTTTTATCAGTAAGTTCATCGTAACGCTCCTTATCAGAAACGGTAGGTAAAATTAAACAGCGGTTGGTTAACTGTGAGGTTGTAGCCGGCTTCGACAAGCAGTGGTCCTTTGAAAAAGCGCACTAGGGGCGTGGCGCTGACCGAGTCCGAGTCGGAGGGGCGATGGTCTATCTCCAGCATCAGCCAGGTATGCAAATCTCCGGTGTCGCCCTCGTAGGGGGCGAAGCCGACTCTCGCGGCCTGCATGAATTGCTCGCCGAAATGCGAGGCGCCGAGATAGCGCGCCCTGTAACTAGCAAATCGGGATCTTGTCTCCCAGTCCGCCATTACGCCACCATACCCAGCGATACGGTCATCAAGCGGATTGCCGTTTGTGCCAGATGCGATGCCGGCGCCACCGAAAAAATAGAGATTGCCCTGATAGTCAGCACCGAACCAGCGCTTGGCGAGCCAGGTTGGCTGAACCGAATACAGCGCAAAATCGTCATCTCGATTAACCTCAATTCGGGGTCCGGCAGACCATTGATGTGCCGGCGTGTGGTGCACTAAAACTGCGCTGGATTGCCGATCCGATTCTCCTATCACGGTCCAGCCGCCGGTATAGGAGACTGGGCGGGCGAGCGTCACTATGGATATCAGGCATCCCAGTGTTAGCAGGAGTGCCGTTCGCATTGCTGTCACTTTTTCTTTCCTGTCAGAATGGAGACCAGCTCGGTCACCTTTTCCCTGCGCTCACCGGTCTCGCCGGCTTCGAGAGCGTGTTGCACGCAGGTATCAACGTGGTCATCGATAATCAGTGTTTCCAGGCTGCTCAGCGCAGATCGAGCGGCCTGCACCTGTCGTACCACGTCGATGCAGTAGCGATCCTCGGCCACCATTTTCCGCACGGCCCTGATCTGACCTTCTATGCGCGCTAGGCGGGCATCCGCCTTCTGCTGCGTTATGTCTCTCACTCACAGATCTCCTGATTGAAGGCTGATATACCCCATGGGGGTATATCAGTTTCCTTTCAGTATACCCCCCATGGGTATTGAGTCCAATGGCGATAAGATGCTTTCGGGTGCTACGGGGGTCAGCTCCGGCGACGTCTGAACCTCAGACCGCTGGTTTGTTGGCGAAAGCGGTGTGTGCGAGGGCTAATCTCCGGCGTGTTTTGGCGCGTATAGGGGTGCAGAGTCGAGGAGTTTTGCTATGAAAGGCCATCCCGTCGCGTATTCGCGAAGCGTGATCACTGAGCTTATGGTGCCGAGTTATACCAACTTTGGTGGCAAGGTGCACGGCGGCACCCTGATGTCTCTGATGGACAAGCTGGCCTACGTCTGCGCTAGCAAGCACGCCGGTAACTACTGCGTCACGGTGTCTGTCGATAACGTGCAGTTTCTCCGCCCTGTTGAAGTAGGCGAGGTGGTGTCGCTGATGGGGTCAGTGAATTACGTAGGAAAAAAATCACTCGTCGTGGGGATCAAGGTGGTCGCAGAGAATTTACAGGAGGGGGCGAGTAAGCATACGAACACCTGCTACTTCACGATGGTGGCAAAGGATGCAGACGGCTCCACTGCTGAAGTGCCGCCTCTGATCCTTGAGAGTGAGGAAGATGTCAGGCGCTTTTGTAGTGCGTTACAGCGTCGGCGAATTCGGGAAGAGGGTGTGGCGTTTATGAAAGATTACAAGTCGGCCTTCACGGATCATTATGCCGTTGCCGACCTGCTCTCAGATGAGCGATGTGTCTTGTCTATCAGTGATGCCTTAGGCTCATAAATGCGCATCTGTAGCTTGTGCAGGCGACTCTGACCCCGCCGTCGCGCGCGTCAGGCTAAGCACCATCATTGCGCTCAGCGTGGCGAGCATCGCCATGCCGACAAAGGCGGCAGTGTAGTCACCCTGCCATTCCCTGACGCGGGCGACCGTCTGCGTGCCAAGTGCGCCACACAGTGTGTCTATCAAGACGATCGTCGCGAGAATGCGCCCATACAGTGGTCCGCTGTAATGCGCCGCGATCAAAATCTGGATGCAGGTAAAAGCACCGCTGAATCCAAGCCCGGCGAGCACGGCATAGCCGTATAGTAATGCGGTGGCGTCCGCCGCCATCTGACTAAGCGCAATCAGTGCGATCGCCAGCATCAGTATTGCAGTCGCCATGACTCGATGAAGGTCGAAGCGGTCAGACAGCAGCCCAAAGCAGAATTTACCCACCACCGAGCAGCCAAAAAACAGACTAAACACAGATGGTAGAGAGGATCTTGCGAGTCCGACGTCTTTGGCCAAGTGAATGGACTGATGCTGGGTCAGCGCAATGATAATGAACCAAAGGCTACCGGTGGCAAAGACAATGGCAGTGAAGCGACGCGTCAAGAGGGTTGGGATGACACGCTCCTGCAAGTGCGCTGAGGTCCCAGGGGGCAGTGAGGCCGGCGTCACTCGCCGCCCATCGCGGAGCAACAACCAGACGCTTCCCAGCATCATCGAGCCGACGCCGACGCCCGTTAGCAGCACGGTCTGTCGCCAACCTAGTTGCTCGATGCCCGATCCGACAGCGAGGGGAAACAGCGCTCCGCCGAGGCTGGATGCCATCAGCAGTATGCCTGTGGCACGGCCGCGTCCCGAGTCGAACCAACCTGTCAGCATCACCATGTTGGAGACGAGGCCGCAAAGCGACAAAGCCAGGCCTAGCAGCGCGTAGACGGCGACTAGTTGCCAGAGGCTGTTTGTCGCGGAGTAGGCCGCCAATCCGAGTGTCAGAAGCGCGCTGCCAATCGCGATGATGGCACGGGATGAATAGCGATCGAGGAGCCACCCGGCGGGTGGCGATGTCACGGCGCCGATGACAAAGAATACGGTTGCAGGCAACGTTACCTCGCTCGCCTGCCAGCCAAAGTTATCCATCAATTCGGGATACAGCAGGGGGAGCGTATGCAAGGTGACGCCGTTTGAGGCCATGTAAACCAGAAACAGCCCGCTGAGCACGATCCATCGTTGATGTTGAGGTGTGGCCCCGGTCATAGGGAGTCAGCCGTTGGTCATTCCGACCGACATTACACCACCGCTTGGCAGCAGGGAATCGCAGTGGCGCAATCGCCTGAGCGACGCGGCTGTCGCGAGCGCTGGTTTGATTGCGCGGCCAGTGCCGGTATGGTGTCCCTGCAAATCCATTCATCCAGGCAGCGGGACGTGTGAGTGACCTCGCGACATTTTGACATTGCCATTATCGGATCGGGCATCGCGGGCGGCGCGCTGACGGTGTCGGTTGATGAGTCTGCGGAAGCGGGCGGCTCTGTTGTGCTGGCTGCAGGTGCTGGCGATGCTGGAGTTCGAATACTCTCCTCGGGTAGATCTGCACTTCGCAAAGGATAGGATCTTCGCACTTCTCCAACTTGAACATGACGTTGACATGGAGATTGAACGGCCCTTTATCACGGCCAATTTTGTTCTTCATCCGCACAACATCGAAGACTTCAGACTTCAGAAGTGCTCTGTAAGCCTTGACCATATCTTCAGCTGTGTCGCAAATATAGCTTGCCCTTAGGGTATCGAACACGAACTTCGAATACGGAAAATTTCCATCGCCTTTCTCCTCTTTCCCAAACAGTAACCCCTCCATATGAGGATACAGCAAGACGATTTCCAGTTGAGTCAAATGCCAGGCCACCTACAGTACTTGAATTTTCAAAAATTTTTTCCTTTTCCAATCCTTCATACCAAACATAAGCATTAGAACCAGATGAACAA
>CAJXDE010000020.1 GCA_913052635.1 uncultured Halieaceae bacterium | reverse complement strand
AAATTCAACATGATGATGCACGGTGTTCATGCGTTGCTTGACCAGGAATATTCCGGAGACATTAATATCGTCCCCAAGTTCCGGTTTCAAAACCCATTGAACCTAATCACGCAACCCAATGAGGAAGAGTTGCGGCAGCTGGTGAAAGAAGGCGAGCGCGCCACCTACAGCCGGATTGAACCGATCAGGCGTTGCACGCAAATCTCCAGAACCTTGGAAGAGATCCTGCATCGATTTGAATACGGGGATCTGCGACCGGCCCCGGGCACCTACCGGCGTCCAAAGAGTTCCCGACGTCGGCCGCCGCCCACCGAGGGGCAGAAAAAAGCGTTGAAGTCTGAATCGGGATCGCGCTCAGGCAAGACCTCCCGATCAAGGAGCGCAGGCCGCTCAGCCGCCTCAGTTAAGAAGCGCAGTATCGCCTAGAGCTCGGTTGCCCGCCATAACCTGCCAGTTACGGGATGCAGGCCGCTCCCAGTGCCGCTAATGGACCCACCATAATCGCTCGACTGTCAGCTTCTGCGCTGGAGGCAGTGCCGATCTGGGCGCGTTTCTTGATGCCCTGTAGAATGGCCGCGATGCGGAAAAAACAGAACGCCATATAAAAAGGCCAGTTATCAATGCCGCTGCGCCCCGTGCGCTGACAATAGGCTGCGATGTAGTCCTCGTCAGAAGGCAGGCCCAGCTCGGTGCGGTCCAGGCCTGCCAGGCCTGCAATGCCGCCCTCGCGGGGGAATTGCCAAGCCATCAACTGGTAGGCAAGGTCTGCTAGCGGGTCACCAAGCGTAGAGAGTTCCCAGTCGAGAATAGCGATGATGTGGGGTTCTGTCGGATGAAAGATCATGTTGTCGAGGCGGTAGTCCCCATGCACAAGCGCGACGGTCTCCTCGCCCTCGGGAATGTGATTGGGAAGCCACTCCATGAGTGTTTCCATGTCGGCGACGGTCTCCGTTTCTGAGGCGCGATATTGCTTGGTCCACCGTCCTATCTGCCTAGCGTAGTAGTTGCCGGATTTGCCATAGTCCGATAGACCCACTGTTTCGACGTTCACGGAATGCAACGCGGCCAGCACCCTATTCATCTCGTCGTAAATTGCGGTCCGCTCGGCGTTGTTGACCTCCGGAACTGCCGGATCCCAGAAAATGCGGCCCTCGAGATGCTCCATCACATAGAACATGGAGCCGATGACGTCGTCCTTTTCGCAGAGCGCTAAGGCGTCCGGAACCGGTACACCGGTGTCTCGCAGTGCATCCAACACCCGGTACTCGCGGTCCACGGCATGGGCAGAGGCCAGCAGTTCGCCCGATGGCTTGCGTCGCAAGACATACTGCCGCTCGCCGGCCGTTAGCTTAAAGGTAGGGTTCGATTGCCCACCCGGAAATTTCTCGGCACTCAGCGGCCCGTCAAAGCCCGGGACATTGGTGCGAAGCCAGGGTTCCAGCCGGGAGAGTTCAAGTTCCTGTGTGCTCATGACAGACCTCTATCTTGTGGTGCCGAAGCGGCTTTTTCGGGCAGTAGCGCGTTATGGAATCCGCTCTCAACTATTGGCATGATACCTGCCAATACTGGCGCCGCGGTGGCTGGTTGTTACGGGGTGCTTAGGGTATCGTGCGGTCGCTTCATCACACAACGCTATATTGCGAGCTAACAACATTGACCTATAAAAATGAGGGGCATTCAGGATGAGTAACCAGGTCATGGAAAACTATCGCAGCGCGGTTGCGATGGTCACTGCACCCAATGCGTTTCTCGAGCTGACGACCATCGAGCATGGGGGCCAAACCCTGAAAGCTTACAAGCACGCTCCTGCTTCTATGCGCGACCTATGGATGTTAGGTCAGGGTTATGCGGGTCAGGAGTACATCGTTTACGGCGATGAGCGCTGGACGTTTGCCGAGGCAGGTCAGCTCGTTGCTAATTTTGCGACGTGGCTGGAAGGCCAGGGGATTGGTTCCGGTGACCGAGTGGCGATTGCTTTGCGCAATTACCCCGAGTGGATCTTTGCCTACTGGGGGGTGATCGCAGTTGGTGGGGTTGTCGTGGGCATGAACGCTTGGTGGGTTGCTGACGAGATGGCCTATGCCCTCAATGATTCCGAGCCGAAGCTGCTGGTGGCTGACGATCAGCGATTGGCTGTTTTTTCGGAAATTGCAGGAGATTTCTCAGACCTGGCCGTCGTCGCGGTGCGCGAATCCTCGCCGCCCGTGCAGGCGGTGCAGTGGGCCGACACGGTGAGTGAGCCCGGCGAGTTGCCTATGCCCGCAATCGACACCAACGACGACGCGTGTATTTTTTATACCTCCGGTACCACAGGGCGCCCTAAGGGCGCTCAGCTAACTCATCGCGGTTGCGTTCACAACATCATGAATGTGGCGGCCATGGGGCAGATTTTTGCGACGACTCAGGCTCTGGTTCGTGGAGAGGCGCTCGACGCACCCGTATCAGCACCCCCCGCGACGTCTCTGGTGGCGACGCCTTTATTTCACGTTACGGCCAATAATTGCGTGCTGCACGGGGCGACCTTGAGCGGCGGCAAGTTGGTGCTGATGTACAAGTGGGATACCGAGGAGGCGCTCAAGCTCATCGAGCAGGAGCAGGTTAATACGTTGAGCGCGGTGCCGATGATGACCCGAGAGCTGCTCGCGCATCCCAGCTTTTCTGATTACGACACCTCCAGCCTTGCATCACTGGGCGGTGGAGGGGCGGCCATGCATCCTGATCTGCCCAGTAAGGTGATAGAGAGCACGCAACGCGCCAAGCCGGCTCAGGGTTATGGCATGACGGAAGTCTGTGGCCTCAGTACCTATACGGCCGGCGACCTGTTTTTGGCGCGGCCAGAGAGCTGTGGGCCCTTGGTACCGACGCTGGAAGGCAAGGTGATCAATGAAGCGGGTGAGACCTTGCCCGTGGGTGAGGCCGGAGAACTGCTGGTCAAGGGCGCGCCCGTGATCAAAGGATACCTGAACCTCCCAGAGGCGACCGCGGAGACCATCGTCGATGGCTGGTTGCACACAGGTGATATCGGTTACTTCGATGAAGACGGCTTTCTCTATCTGGTCGACCGGGCAAAGGACATGATTCTGCGGGGCGGGGAAAATATCTACTGCGCCGAGGTCGAAGGCGCGCTGTATACCCACCCGGCCGTGTTAGAGACAGTAGCTTTTGCGGTGCCCGATGATCGTCTCGGTGAGGAGGTAGGTGTCGCCGTGCACTTGAAGCCCGATGCGCTGCTGGACGCGCCTGGTTTGCGCGAGCACATGAGTTCGCGCCTCGCGGCCTTTAAGGTGCCGCGTTATGTGTGGTTCCTCTCGGAGCCACTGCCACGCAACGCCAACGGCAAATTCCTCAAGCGTGAGCTGAAAGAGGTGCTGGATCCCGCATCGGCCGATTGAGCCTGCGGAGTCAGTGCTGGACTTCGCCTCTCTTGGGCATTGGCCATGAGTAGAGATGCTGCGGCGCTGTGGGGGTGAACGGCTCAACCCGGTAAATCCGCGAGCGCCAAGCCCTGCTGGGAAGCGCATTGTCGAGTTGAAAAGGACAGGACTCGCTTGGTTCGGTCGGTCGACATGGATATGAGGCATTGATGTCAAACCGGTGGTTGAAGATCACCGGAGAGAGACACTTTTAATTAACGCAACATCAGGAGGGCGACATGCTCACCAGGCAGTTTACGGAAGAGCAGGTGATGTTCAGGGAGGCCTATCGGCGGTTCCTTGCGGAGGAGGTGGTGCCTCACATGGAGCGCTTCCGCGAGCAGGGCGTTGTGGATCGCGACATCTTTAAAAAGGCGGGCGAGCAGGGCTTCCTCATGGTGTGGCCGGAGGAGTGCTACGGGGGCATGGATGACTACGACATCCGTTGGGAGCAGGTCATTATCGAAGAGCTGGCCTATGCGCGCTGCAGCGACTGGTTTGGCTCCCTGCATAGCCGCATTGTCGCGCCTTACATCACCCGTTTCGGCAGCGAGGATCAGATTGAGCGGTATATCCCGGGTGCGGTGTCAGGCGACATCATTCTCGCGGTGGCGATGACAGAGCCTGACGCGGGCAGCAATCTGGCTGGGATGCGCACCCATGCCGTCGAGGAAGATGATCACTGGATCCTCAATGGCCAAAAGACCTACATCTCCAACGGCATCAACTGTGATCTGGTGGTCGTTGCCGCCAAAACCGACCCACAGAACAACCCCCATGCGATGACGCTGTTTCTGGTCGAGGCAGAGTGGGAGGGTTTCGAGCGCGGCCGCAATCTCAATAAATTAGGCCTCAAGGCTCAGGACACGGCGGAGCTCTTCTTCAATAACATCAAGGTGCCCAAAAGCAATGTGCTGGGCGAGGCGCACAAAGGGTTTTATTACCTCATGGAGGGGTTGGCGGAAGAGCGCTTACTTGGTGCGATGGGTTATTTGGCGGCGGCGCAGCTATCCTGGGATTTGACCGCCGATTTTGTGCGTGAACGCGAGGTATTCGGCAAGCCATTGGCGGCCATGCAAAACACACAATTCAAGATGGCGGAGTTCCGGGCCGAGCTAGACATTGCGCAGTGTTTTGTCGATCAGGCGGCGCTAGCCTTTAATGCGGGCATGCTTTCGGCTGAGGACGCTGCGGCTGCTAAGCTTAAGACATCTGAATTGCAGCAGCGCGTCGCTGACGAGGGTCTGCAACTTCATGGCGGCGCTGGATTTATGGATGAGTACCCGATCAGCCGTCAATCTGCCGATGCGAAAATTGCCACAATCTACGCCGGCAGTTCCGAAATCATGAAGCTGATTATCGGGCGGCACTGCCTGGGGGATCATTACGACCCCTTTAATCAACGTAATTTCTAAGGGGCTCAATCATGGGTGCGTTAAGTGGCTATAAGATTATAGAGCTCGCGGGGATTGGTCCTGCGCCGATGGGCGGCATGATCCTCGCTGATATGGGGGCCGAGGTCATCCGTATCGAACGCCCGGGCGCGATCGACCCGAAGGTGTTTGAGCCCATCAGCGGCCGCAACAAGAAATCTGTGGTGCTCGACTTAAAGCAAGACGCGGGTAAAGCAGCACTGATCACTTTGGTCGATCAGGCGGATGCGCTGATTGATCCCTACCGCCCAGGCGTGTGTGAAAAGCTGGGATTTGGGCCTGAAGAGTGTCTCGCGCGCAATCCCAGGCTCGTTTTTGCCCGCATGACAGGCTGGGGGCAGACGGGGCCGCTCGCGCAGGCCGCGGGCCACGATCTGAATTACATTGCCATCACCGGCGCACTGCATGCGATTGGGCGTCGCGGTGAGCGCCCGGCAGTGCCGTTGAATCTGGTGGGTGACTTCGGGGGTGGCGGGATGCTGTTGGTCACCGGGATCCTTGGAGGTCTTCTGGAGACCGCCAAGTCGGGCCAGGGGCAGGTCATTGATGTCGCCATGGTCGATGGCACCGCGCAACTCATGTGGATGATGCAGGGCATGCAGCAGGTTGGCACCTGGAATGCTGAAGAGCGCGAAACGAATCTGCTCGACGGCGCTGCACACTTTTATGATACCTATGAATGTGCCGATGGAAAATATGTTGCCATCGGCGCGATCGAGCCCCAGTTCTATGTCGAGCTGCTGGCCCGCGCGGAGATCACGGACCCGCAATTTCAGACGCAGCATGACGCTGCACAATGGCCGGAACTCAAGCAAAAATTGGGGGAGGTGCTCAAAACCAAGACCCGCGACGAGTGGGATGCTTTGATGGCAGGGAGTGATGCCTGCTTTGCGCCCGTGCTGACGATGGTGGAGGCAACTGCTTATGGCGCCAACACCGAACGGTCGGTCTACACCGACGTTGAGGGCCTGACGCACCCGACACCGGCGCCACGGTTCTCGAGGACGCCGTCACAGATTCGACATGGAACACAAGCACTGGGGGCCGATACCGTCTCGGTGCTTAAGGATAGCGGGATTGAGGCGTCTGCCATAGAGGCGTTACTGGAGACGGGTGCTGCGGTAGGATCCGAGTAATTAACGGAGAATGACAAATGAGTGATTACGAGACGATTTTGATCGAGCGCGAGGGCCGTGTTGCGCGGGTGTCTTTCAACCGACCGGACAAGCTCAATAGCTTCGATGGGACGATGCGTAGAGAGTTTCTGCGTGCCGCGCAGGAGGTCAACGCGGATAAGGATATCTGGGTGGTGTTATTGACGGGCGCGGGTAGGGCATTTGGTGCTGGTGCTGATCTGTCTGACACCTCCGAGCCAATGCCCAATGGCGGGGAGGCGGTTGAAGATCAATTGAACGCCGAATACAAACCGGGTGTGCTTGCGATTCACCATGCACGCAAACCCTGGATTGCCGCGGTCAACGGCCCTTGTGCAGGCATTTCCTACTCCTACGCCATGGCATGTGATTTGATGGTGATGGCGGAGAGCGCTTACCTCTTTCAGCCGTTTGTCGGTATCGGTCTGATCCCAGATGGCGGCGCTACCTGGCTGTTGCCGAGTTTCGTGGGTGCCAAACGTGCCTATGAGCTGATGGCGTTTGGAGAAAAGCTGGGCGCCGATAAGGCGGTGGAGTGGGGGCTGGCTAATCGCGCGCTGCCAGACGACGACTTTGCGGGACATGCCATGACGTTCGCGCAAGAGCTTGCCGGTAAATCACCTTTGGGCCTCCGTTATGCAAAAGAGGCACTCGCCTTTGGCGCATCACACAATCTGGCGGATACGATTTCCAAAGAGGCCGCGCTACAGGCGTTCTGCATAGGCAGCGATGATTCGAAAGAGGCAATAAAGGCCTTTTTTGAAAAACGTCAGCCCGACTGGCAAGGCAAATAGAGAGTCCGCCGGCGCCTGTGCTATAGCTGACGTCCCACACCGATACGGCTATTAGGTAAATAACAAAAAGCGGCAGAGAGGCTTCAGTAATGGTTAAGTGGAGAGGGGTGATAGCAGCGGGCAAATCACTGCTGGGCGGTGCCGGGATGGTCGCTGTCGCTATTGCATCAGGTGTCGCCATCAGCGGCGCTGTCCATGCTGAAGAAAAGCGACTCTTGTGGGGCGATACCCACCTGCATTCCACCTATTCTTCTGACGCCTTTACCAACGGCAACCTGACGGCGTCGCCGGACACCGCTTATCGATATGCCAAGGGCATGCCGGTCGTTCATCCAGGACACAAGGCGCGCGTGCAAATCGGCACGCCGCTGGATTTTCTCGTAGTGTCTGATCATGCCGAGTACCTCGGCGTCATCCGAAGCCTCTACCTCAACCCGATGATCTCAGAGGGGCTTACCTGGCGCGAAATGCTCTGGACCCGGTTTGTGCAGTATTTGTTGCGCGATGCGATTGACGGCCAAGAGGGGCGAGAGCTATTCACCTCAATTTTGCCCAAGCCCTCAGACAATGCCGTGACGGCGATGGAGGGGTGGGAAGAGGATCGCGTCAGCGGATTAATCCCCAGGCAGCCCACGGTGGAAATCGATACTTGGAAGCTCATCACGGATACGGCCGATGCGCACAACGAGCCGGGGGAGTTCACGGCATTGATTGGCTGGGAATACTCCCTAATACCGGGCGGCGCCAATCTGCACCGGATTGTGATGGCTGATATTGACGCTGAGCAAGCGCAGACCTTTGCACCGTTTGGTTTTGACGACAGCTCTTTTCCCAGCGATTTGTGGTCCTGGTTAGAGGAAACCAGCAGCGCCACTGGTGGCAACTTTATCGCGATACCTCATAACTCCAATATTTCAAAGGGGTCGATGTTTGATGTCAGGGACATCCGGGGAGAAGACATCGACAAGAACTACGCGGAGATCCGGCGCTATTGGGAGCCGGTGGTTGAAATCACGCAGATCAAGGGTGATTCCGAGACTCACCCAGCGTTATCTCCGGATGACCCGTTTGCCGATTTTGAAACCTACCCGTATTACATCCAACGTGAATGGACGAACTATGTGCCGCAGCCCGGCGACTATATTCGCAGTGCGCTCAAAACGGGCCTCGAACTGGAATCGAGCCTAGGCGTGAACCCCTATCAATTTGGTGTCATTGGATCGACCGATGCACACACCGCGCTGCCATCTGCCGAGGAGGACAATTTCCACGGTAAAATGGCGACTGACTCGATTCCATCCAGAAAGGACGGCGGTTGGTCGGATGATGCGCGCGGTACCTTTGGTTGGGGTATGAGTGCGTCAGGCCTGGCGGCCGTCTGGGCAACCGAGAATACCCGCGAGGCGATTGTTGCGGCAATGCGTCGGAGAGAGGTGTATGCCACCAGCGGACCTCGTATTGCGGTGCGCACCTACGGTGGGCTGAATCTGCCTGCTACGGTACTGGAGACTCCGGGTTTTCCGGACAGCATTCAGACAGAGGCCGTGCCAATGGGTGGCGAGATCATGGGGGCCGGCGCGGGTGATCGGTTTAGCTTGGCGATTGAGGCTCAGGCTGACCCCAAAAGTGGTTATCTGGATCGTATTCAGGTGGTCAAAGGGTGGATTGACGCGACCGGAGAGACCTGGGAGCGGGTTTATGACGCGGCTTGGAGTGGCGACGACCGTTTGCAGCCCGATGGTTCGCTGGCGCCGGTGGGCTCGAGTGTGGATCTGAAGACCGGATTAACCACCAATAGCATCGGCTTACCTCGCCTCACCGTTGTGTGGCAGGACCCCGAATTCGATCCGGCGCAGTCTGCTTTCTATTACGCACGTGTGTTACAGATCCTAACCGCGCGGCACTCGCTGCTCGATAAGCTGGCGCTGGGAGATGAAGACATCGATACGCGCAGGCCGGACACGATTCAGGAGCGTGCGTACACCTCGCCTATTTGGTATCGCCCCTGACACGGGGAGAGCAGCGGGTGGTGCTTTAAACCGCGATACAAACTCGGAGGCCCTCCAGGGCAGGTTTGGCTTGCGACAGCGCGAGCTGGCAGGCGTCTCTGGACGCTTTTAAATCCAACAGCTCTTCGTCCCTTATCGCAGGGTTTAAAGACTGCAGGTAGCATAGGCGGCTCAGCTCCACATCATAGAAACGATCTGCTGCGTCGACCGCCTCTCGGCTGCGTCGACTCACCTCGTCTGCCGCGATCTGCTCCAAGGTGGGTAGCAACTTCTCCAGCACCGGCCGCAGCTTGGTGAGGGCGCTCGCGCTCGTTGCGCTGGGTACACTTTGTAGCGTTTCGGTTAAAAACGTTGACGATAGCTTGTCTCCGACTGTCTTCCCCGATTGCGTGAGCAGGGTTCTCATTGGCAGTGAATTCAGAAACTGGCCTGTGGTGAGGTAGAGCGGGGCGAGGCACTCCACTCGATGGACGCCCTCGAGCAAGATGGTGCCGGCAGGGATGCCTCGGTGTTTGAATGTCCCTATGCTGGCCTTGCCGATGTCGCTGCCCAGAAGTGCTGCCATCGACTCCATTACGATTGGATGTTCCCACGTCATAAATGTGACGTCGTCACGGCTCAACGCGGTGGGGCGGTGATAAGTGGCTGTGATGCCATCCTCTGAAAGTCCCGGTAGCTGTCCGGTTGCCAAGTTTTCAGTGGGCCTGACCAGAGACAGATTTTCGTCGAGATATTCCTGCTCGATACCTATTCGGTCAAACAGGTGCTCGCAAAAGTCGTGAAGTGCTTCGGCGGTTTCACGCTGCTCGAGGGTGGCAATGATCTCCGCACCCGAATTTGGGTCATGTGAATGACGCTCAAGTAGACGGTCTCTCCCTGCCTCACTCTCGCGCAACAACGCGTCCCGTCGTGCACGGGTGCTTAGCAACAGCATGTCGAGTTCTCCCTCGCCAGCGAGGAGTGCGTCAAGCGTATCGGCAAACTCACTGTGAAGCTGGTAGCCAACGGAGCAGGTGGCGGCAAAAGCGTTCAAGCCCTCATCGAACCAGCGAAACAGGGTTTCGTGGGCGGTATCCGCCAGTAAGGGCGCGTGGATGTGAATATCAGTGCCTTGACCGATCCGGTCCAGACGGCCGATACGTTGTTCCAACAGATCCGGATGGAAAGGCAGGTCGAAGCATATGAGGTGCTGCGCAAATTGGAAATTGCGCCCCTCGCTGCCGATTTCAGAGCAGATCAGTGCCTGGGCTCCACCGCTTTCCTCGGCAAAGTAGGCGGCAGCGCGATCTCGCTCGATTAGGCTTAGACCCTCATGAAAAGCCGCGCAGCGAACGCCGGCTTTGAGGTGCAAAAAGTGCTCCAGCGCCATCGCTGTTTCTTTGTGGGTACAAATCACCAGCACCTTTTTGGGGCGGAGATCTTTCAGTTGGGTCTCCAGCCACTCGACCCGAGGGTCCTGCTCAATCCAGCTCGATTCTGGGTGCAGTGTTTCTGGATGCAGTGAATCGGCGTCGTGCTGATAAAGCGTGGGCGCGACCAGTGAATAAGTGTGTCGGTGTCGCTGCGGAAATCCGGATACCCCTCGCCGCGAGTTGCGGTATAGCACGCGCCCGGTACCGTAACGGTCAAGCATCTGTTGAATCTGCTCCTCCGTATCCGCCTCAGCATCAATCCCGTCGGGTAGCGTGACCGTGTCGCCCTGTTCCAGTTGGTCGATTAGGCGGCTCCATTCGGCAAATTGGGCATGCTCGGCGATGAATTGGTCAAAATCGGCGAACCGCGCAGGATCGATCAGCTGCAGCCGGTCAAAGTGACTTTTCAGTCCCGCCTGTTCGGGGGTGGCGGTGAGTAGTAATAGGCCACGGGCACGAACCGATAACTCGCAGACAAACTGGCCCAAGTCAGTGGGTTGCTCGCCAATGCCTGTGATGTGGTGCGCCTCATCAATGACCACCATGTCCCACTCAAGGCCGCTGACTATTTCTCTTTTACTCGGATCAGTCTCAAACAGGCTAACAGGAGCAATCACTAACGCATTCTCGGAAAACTCCGCTTCTATATCGGCGTCTTCTAACCGCTCGGCATTGAGCAGTGAGAACGCCAGGTGGAAACGGCGTTGCATTTCAACAAGCCACTGGTGCGCCAGCGTCTCGGGCACCAGCACTAGGACGCGGCGTACCCGTTGTCGATGTAACTGCTGGGTCAGGATCAGCCCGGCCTCAATGGTTTTACCGAGGCCCACCTCATCAGCAAGTAATACGCGTGGCGCGAAGCGTTTCCCTACGTTGGCTGCCACATACAGTTGGTGCGAGAGCAGGGCGGTTCGTGGTCCTAGCAAGCCTCCGAGCCCAAAGCCTTCCCCGGTGGCGGCGTGCTCCAAAGTGGTCGCTCTCAGGTCAAAGTCGCGAGGCTTGCCCAGCTGATTGTTCAGCAGTCGCTCGATCGGCGTATTGAGCTCGATGTGGCCATCAAGCTCCGTCTCCACGACCGAATGATGGTCACCCGATGATGCCTCTGCTTCATAAGTGATCACCCCGCCTTGTTCGTGAAGGGAGATCACGGTCAGCACGCTGCCGTCCACGCGTGTCAGTTGGTCGCCAGGTTTAAGGAGTAGTCGGGTCAGGGGTGCGCGATCGGTCGCATAAACCCGCTCCTCTTCTACGGCAGGAAAATGCAGAGTGACCCGCCGTTCATCGGCGTGGGTCACGATCCCCAAGCCCAAAGTACTATCCGCGTGACTGACCCATCGCTGGCCAGGTAAGAAATGATCGGTCATGAATCAGAAAAACAGTCTGTAGCTATTGGCGCGGGCGTGCTCGAGAAACGCTTCCGTCGGGACTGATTTTAGCTCCGCGAGAGTCTCTGCAATGAAGGGCAGGTAGCAGGGCGCGTTCGGTCGCCCACGATAGGGGACTGGCGTCAAATAGGGCGCATCGGTCTCAAGCACAATCCGCTCCAGCGGGGTCGCGTCGACCACGGTTCTGACGTTGTCGGCGTTGCGAAATGTAGTGATGCCATTGAAGCCGAGCATAAACCCCTCGCTTAGACAGAATTCGGCCAATGACAGGGAGCTGGTGAAGCTGTGGATGACCCCTTTGCGCGTCAGTGACCTGCTATGATTCGCCAGAATCGCACGAGTATCCTCATCCGCCTCGCGGGTATGGATCACAACAGGGAGCGACAACTCCGCGGCGAGTGCCAACTGCTCATCAAACGCTGTTCTTTGTGCTTCTCTATCTGCGTGGTCATAGTAGTAATCGAGCCCGATTTCGCCAACGGCCACGACCCGCCGATTTTCAGCGCCAGTTTTGACACGCTTGGCCAGTGCGGGGCACCAGCTTTCGGCTTCGTGAGGGTGAATGCCCTGCGTACACCAGATGGACGGGTGTCCGTTCGCGAGGTCGCGCACCTGATCCAAGTTATCTGCCGAGACGGAAATTGTAACGATCCGCTCAATCCCGACTTGAAAGGCATCATCCAATGTCTCGGACAATGCCTGAGAGTCCAGATAATCTAGGTGGCAGTGTGTTTCAACAATAGGCGTGTTGAACTGCGGGATCTCTCGGCGGCTGTTCTGGGTCATTAACGGGGGTAGGGCATCGCTGGGGTGCGAAGTATGGCACAAATGCTCTAGAGAGAGGCCTGTAGCGCCGAATTATCCTCGCGGGGAGTCCGGCGATCGACAGTTCCCAATGAGCGCTCCGCGATGAGATTCTTGCGATGAACGCTCTGCGACAAGCTATCCGCGATGAACGGTGCGGAAGCGCATAGATTGGACCGTATCGATAATTTCTTGCCACAACCACTGATGAATGGGCGAGTGTTCGGTCCGCCAGTGCGCAATGAGCGAGTACTGCACGCTGAACGTCATTTCAACGGGTAAGGTCAGCGCCACGATATCGCGCGTTGCGCCCTCGTTGCGCGCCAGATAAGCCGGGCAGATAAGTAGGTAGTCCGTCTCTCTCAGAATTTCAAATGCCGTCAACAGATGTGATGTTTCGAGAATGCCCCGGTCGCTCTCAAACAACCCCCGCGCCAGCACCTGACCGCCGATCAACTCTTCCCGGTCCGCGACATAGAGCGCTACCTGCGGATACTGCCGCATTAAGTCTGCGCTGACGGTCTGGGCAACGAGCGGGTGGTCCTGCCGGACGAAAATCGCGAGAGGGGAGGCGGCCAATGGCGAAACTGAGTACTCGGGTGGATACTCCTCCCGCTGAATTTGTATTGCGAAATCCAGTTCGCCACTCGCCAGCTGATCGAGTTGCCGCTCGGCGCGGGTAATGGTGCGCAGCCGCAACCGGGGCGCGCTGGATTGCAGTCGGGCAGAGAGTGGGGGTAATAGTGTGAAGCCAACGTATTCAGAAATAGCCAGCGTGATCTCACCCCGGTAACCGGCGGGAGTGAATTCCCCCGCATCTAACAGCCCATCCACCTGTCCAAGTAGGCTTTTGAGTTCCCCCGCCAGCCCGAGCGCTCGGGGCGTGGGCTGGATGCCGCGCTTACTGCGCACAAACAACGGGTCATCAAAGGTTTCCCGCAGTCTTCCAAGCGTTTTTGACATCGCCGGCTGGGTGATAGAGAGCCGGTCAGCGGCCCGTGAGACGCTGCCCTCTTCGAGCAGAATATGCAGAGCTACCAATAAGTTGAGATCAATTCTTGCTAGGCGATTGAGGTTCAAGGCTTTACCTTATAACGCTGGCGACTGGATATGATTAAAAAAATACATTGGTAGTCATGTTAACCCTATTGGACACTCTGATACAGGTTCTGAACACATTGCGCCGGGTTTTCCCTTTTGTCCGGCGTTATCCAGAGTCCGATACAGCCTCTGCCCGCCTCTCCGAGGCGGGCTTTTTTTGCGCTATATTCAGCTTCGATGTCCATTCGATTCTCGCTAAATCCTCTGACGTACCTGTTGGTGCTGGTCTGTCTTCACGTCTATGTGGCCAGTGCCGATACGCCCGTCCCCTTTGGCTTGCCCGTTCAGTATCGGGATGCCGAGCCGGTATTGGGCTTTGATGGCGGGAGAGATGTCTCTGAGCTTGCGAGTGTCTATCAGGCACAGGCCAGACTCGAGGAAACGGAGCGGCGTCTTGGGCCCTATCACCCTTCGCTGGCGGGCGAATTTGTGCAGGTCGCCCAGCTGGCGATGGATGCGGGTAATGTCGGTTTAGCGGCGTCTCTCTACAACGCTGCATTGCACAACGCCAGAGTCAATAACGGCTTGTACGGCGATCAGCAGTTGCCGATTTTGCGCGGGCTGTTGGATTTGTACCTGCTCACGGGCGATCGAGACGGTTTCGAGGCCCGAGCGGCCTATCAGTTTCGCTTACTGGGCTCGGGGCTGCCGCCTTTTGAAGAAGGTGAATTGCGCGCGACTCTGGAGTTTTTCGATGTGTCTCTCGACGCGTTGATGGGGGTTTCTTGGGAGGGCCGAGGCCGGGAATTATTGGTGCTGCACACCCGCTTCGAATCGATGGCCGAGGCGGTGTGCGCTGACGCGTCGGTAAATCTAGCCTGGTGTGAGCCGTTCACATTTAGTTTGGGTCGGTTTTACTACCTTTTGGAGCACAAGCTCGATGTGTTTGTCGACGACCCCCGCTTTGAGCGAACCTTCTCCGGCCCTGAATGGGAATCTCTTGACCGGGAGCCCCGGCTGGAAGCCCTTCAGCGTCGCCTGTTTAACAAGGGAGAAACGGTTTTTGAGCGGTTGCTTGAGGTCAACCCTGACAGTTCAGGGGCGCTGTCGGCTCTGGCAGATTGGCACTGGTTTTATCGCAAGCGGGATGAGGCGACGTCACTTTATCGGAGAGCCTGCAGGCTTTCGCCGGACCGATTTACCCAAGCTGCTCCCTTGCCGGAATACCCCAGGCTGGCCTTTAACCGGGCGTTTCAGGAGCCGGTCATACCGCTAGACGTATCCCTGACCGTGACCGAGAGAGGGAAGCCAGCCGATATGAATTTCAGTTTGCCCGCGGCCGGCGCTGATGTCGACCCGCCGGGGCGGGTCAGACGTTCGATGCGTAGTATGGTGTATAGGCCTGCATTTGTGGCGTGTTCCGAGCCGGTGGAGCGAGAGTTGAAACTGGAGCTCGCCTACATCGACTGATCAGTCGTTGTGAATCACCAGTAGCGCACCCGTCGCCTTAACGCTGCCTGAGAGGCGCCAGCCCAACACATCGCCGCCGTGTTTTTCGGTTACTGTGTCAGCCATTTTATGAAATGTGGGCCGCTCGGGATCGCCAATCACGATCGTGCCGACGCCCGCATCAATGGCGCGATCGATCATTTTAGCTACGGGGTCGACCAGCTCATCCCAGAAGCAAATATCCCCGCCGAACAAAATATCCACCTTCTCAAGGTCTTTCTTGCGGACCTTCTCGAAGCGCTGCACCCAGCTCTGGGTCGAGACGCCGTTCAGTTCTGCTACGGCATCCAAATAAGGAAATACAGCCGGGTCAGCATCCATTGAAACGACCTTTGATCCCCATTTCTTGGCGCACCAGATCCCGGTAATACCCCAGCCGCAACCAGCATCCAGCACGCGTTTGCGCCGCTTGGGGGGATGCTTCTGAAGGTAATCGATAATCAGGCAGCTGGATTTCCAAAGCTTGGTGCCGTGAATGCTCGGCTCATGACCTGCTCGTCGCACTGCTCGAATACTTTTGTGCCCGGCGTAGGGCATGACGATACCGCGGAAACGACGCAGCTTTTTGTCCGCAGCCGATCGAGTGGTTTTACTGGTTGTCTTCTTGCTTGTAGACGACGGCATACCGCTCTCCGCGTTCAATGGGAGCGCGAGCTTAGCAAAAGCGCTGTGCCGAGTGTATTAGCGCTTGGTGACTTCTTCGGCCTGCAAGCCTTTTGGACCTTCAACCAGATTGAACTCGACTTCCTGTCCCTCGTTCAGGCTGCGATATCCATCCCCCTGGATCGCTCTGAAGTGAACAAAGATATCGTCCGGCCGATCGGCCATCGTGATGAAGCCAAAGCCCTTGGCATTATTGAACCACTTTACGGTTCCTGTCTGGCGGTCTGACATGACTGAATCCACCGCATTAGAATTGTTATTCGAAACAGTCTTATCAGGGCTTTACGCAGAACGCAACTCCTCAATTTGAGTGCGCTGTCGACCAAGGGTCGTCAGAGCCGTCTCTGCCTGCGCTTTCTTTTGCTTCTCCGCCTCTACAATGTCAGACGGGGCCCGCTCGGTGAAGGCTTTGTTAGACAGCTTGCCCTCGAGTTTCGCGACCTCCCTCTGCTGGCGCTCGATTTCTTTATCGATGCGCTTGAGTTCCGTCTCAATATCGATGAAGCCGGCCATGGGCACTCTGATCTCGAGATCACCGCATAGAGCCATCAGACTCGCAGGCGGAGCCTTGTCTTCAGACAGCACCGTGATACCGCTGACCTTGGCCAGACGCCCTAGGTAGGCCTCATTGCGGCTGAATCGCTCACGATCAAGCTCCGTGGCGTTGACGACAAATACGGGGAGTTCGGTGGCAGGTGGAATATTGGATTCGGCACGAATAGTGCGGATGCCAACGATGATCTGTTTGAGCCACTCTATTTCTGCTTCGGATTCGGCGTCCATGCGGTCAGGCAGCCTAGCCGGCCACGGTGCCAGCATGATGCTCTCACCCGATTGGCCTGCCAGAGGGCTGACGGTTTGCCAGATTTCCTCGGTGAGAAAGGGCATGAAAGGGTGGAGCAGGCGCAGTGATTTCTCCAGCACCGTTATCAATGTGCGGCGTGCTCCTAAGTGTTCGGATGCGACAGTGGCCTCGTCCCACAGCACTGGCTTGGACAGCTCCAGGTACCAGTCACAGAACTCATTCCATACAAAGTCGTAAAGGGCTTGGGACGCTAAATCGAAACGGTAGTTGTCGTAGGCCTCCTCGACGGCAATCAGCGTGGTTTCAAGACGGCTTTGAATCCAGCGGTCAGCTAACGACAGCGTCGCGTCCCCCTCGCTCAGGTTATGTGACTCCGTATGGCTGAGCACATAGCGCGAGGCGTTCCAGATTTTGTTGCAGAAATTGCGGTATCCCTCCATTCGACCGATATCAAACTTGATATCGCGCCCAGTGGATGCCAGAGAATAGAAGGTGTATCGAAGTGCGTCAGTGCCATAGCCCGCAATTCCTTCGGGGAACTGCGTGCGAGTCGCCTTCTCAATTTTTGCAGCGAGCTGGGGTTGCATCAGACTGCTGGTTCGCTTCTGAATCAACGCCTCCAACTCGATCCCGTCAATCAGGTCGATGGGGTCAAGCACGTTGCCCTTCGACTTAGACATTTTCTGGCCTTCGCCGTCGCGCACCAAGCCGTGGACATAGACGGTATGGAAAGGGATCTCGTCCATGAAGTGCAGCGACATCATGATCATTCTGGCCACCCAAAAGAAAATGATATCGAAACCGGTCACCAACACTGAGGCGGGATGAAACGCCGACAGATCGCTTTTTTTGTCTGGCCAGCCGAGTGTCGAGAAGGTCCACAGGGCTGACGAAAACCAGGTATCCAGTACGTCATCATCCTGTCGTAATGGCGTCCCATCGGGGATCGAGTGCGTCTCGCGCACTTTAGACTCCGATTCACCTACGTAAACGTTACCCGCCTCGTCGTACCAGGCCGGGATGCGATGCCCCCACCACAGTTGACGGCTGATGCACCAATCCTGAATGTCGCGCATCCAGGCGAAATAGGTGTTTTCCCATTGCTTTGGCACAAACTCGATGGCGCCAGTCTCGACCGCCTTCATCGCCGGCTCGGCGAGCTTCTTGGCGTCGACATACCATTGCGGTGTCAGCCAGGGCTCAATTACTGCGCCAGAGCGATCGCCTCTGGGCACCTTGAGCGTGTGCGGCTCGATTTGCTCCAGCAGCCCGGAAGCCTGCAGCTCAGCGATGATCTGTGTTCTGGCATCAAAACGGTCCAGGCCCCTGAAACGCTCCGGGGCCTCATCGTTTATTTTCGCCTCGGCGGTCAGCACATTGATCATGGGCAATTGGTGGCGCTCTCCCATGGCGTAGTCGTTAAAGTCGTGAGCGGGCGTAATCTTGACGCATCCGGAACCGAACTCGGGATCCACATAATCGTCGGCAATGATGGGAATTGTCCGTCCCGTGAGCGGCAGTTCGATGGTTTCTCCCACCAGATCGCGATAGCGCTCATCTTCGGGGTGGACCGCAATGGCGGTATCGCCCAGCATGGTTTCAGGGCGCGTGGTTGCGACGACCAAATATCCTTTCCCCTTACTCAGCGGGTAGCGGAGATGCCACAGCGAGCCGGTTTCTTCCTCCTGCACCACCTCGAGATCAGAGATCGCAGTGAGGAATTGCGGGTCCCAGTTGACCAGTCGATAGCCCCGATAAATCAAACCCTGCTCGTGCAGCGCGATAAAGACTCGTTGGACCGCCTGTGAGAGCCCGGGGTCCATGGTGAAGCGTTCACGAGTCCAATCCGGGGAGGTGCCCAGCCGCCTGAGCTGCTGAGTGATGGCGCCACCGGACTCGGCTTTCCAGTCCCATACCCGGTTGATGAAGGCCTCTCTGCCGAGGGCCTCCCGCGACGTGCCCTCGGCCTCAAGCTGACGCTCGACGACCATCTGTGTGGCAATACCTGCGTGGTCAGTGCCTACCTGCCAGAGCGTGTTGTGACCTCGCATGCGGTGGTATCGAACCAGTGCGTCCATAATGGCCTGCTGAAAGCCATGTCCCATATGCAAGGTGCCCGTGACGTTGGGCGGCGGGATTGGGATGCAATAGGCGGGACCTTGGCCGGAGGGTGCGAAATAGCCTCGGGATTCCCACTGCTCGTACCAGCGCGCTTCTATGTCTGCGGGTGAAAAGTTCTTGTTCATGGTTACGATGTTGATGTGCCTTGTATGCAGTATTCCGTGCTACGACAGATCATGTTTGGCAAGGGGGTAGCCCCGGTCCCGATAAAATCGCCACGCTTCGCGTGAGGCCTCAAGTGTAGCCGCATCTGACTCAACGATCTCTGCCAAGCGGCCAAAACGAGCAAAATGACCGGGCACGGCGCCGGTTGTGTTAATCAATACATCGTCATGTTCAATCGGCGGATCGTCCCATCCTATGACCAGCGGCTCGCCATCATCTTTTCCCGCAATGGCGTGGGGCAGAAAACTTGCTTCGCGAAACGTCCACAAGCTGTCATGCAGTGCAGTGGCTGCAGCCTCGTCTTTGACCTGAACAAAAATCTGGTGGCCGCGGCTGAGCGCTTTCTCAGCGATGCGCCCCACCGCTGCATGAGCCGTCAGGCTGCCATTCTCTGGCAGGACATAGAAATCGACTTGTGTCACAGGACGCCGGCACGCTCACGCAGATATTGAACCAGCATGGGTACGGGTCGACCCGTCGCCCCCTTTGGCGCACTTCTGAATGCGGTGCCCGCGATGTCCAGGTGTGCCCACTTGTAGTCCTCTGCAAATTGAGACAAGAAGCAGGCCGCTGTAATACTACCCGCGCCACCTGAGCCGATGTTGGCCAGATCCGCAAAATGACTATCGAGCTGTCGATGGTATTCCTCCCAAATCGGGAATCGCCATCCGCGGTCATGGCTGCGCTCTCCCGCGCTCAACAGGCTGTTGGCAAGGTGTTCGTCATTGGAGAAGATGCCCGTCGCCTCCTGCCCAAGAGACACAATGATGGCCCCGGTCAAAGTAGCGATGTCAACGACCTCGACGGGAGAGAATCGCGCGACGTAGGTGAGTGCGTCGCACAGCACGAGGCGACCCTCGGCATCGGTGTTGAGAATTTCGATCGTTTTGCCTGACATGCTTGTGACTACATCGCCGGGCTTGGTCGCTCGTCCACTCGGCATGTTTTCGGCGGCTGCGATTACTCCAACGATGTTGATGGGCAGTTTCATCAGAGAGGCCGCTTTGATGGCGCCGAATACGGATCCCGCGCCGCCCATATCGAACTTCATCTCGTCCATTTTGGCGCCGGGCTTCAGGCTGATACCGCCGGTATCGAATGTGATGCCTTTGCCTACGAGGCAGTAGGGGCGGGCACTGCTCGCCGCGCCCCGGTATTTGATGATGATGAGTTGAGACGGTTGCTCAGATCCATTTCCCACCGACAGCAAAGAGTGCATGCCCAGCTCTGCCATTTTTCGTTCATCGACGATGGTGGCGGTCAGGCTTTTGTCCGAGCGGGCGAGCCGCCTCGCCTCGCTGGCCAGGAACTTGGGGGTGCAGATGTTGCCGGGGAGATTGACCAACTGTCGGGTTAAATTGGCGCCCTGGCCTGTGGCGACACCCGCGAGGACGGCCCGACGTGCCGCCGCCATGCCGCACAGGGCACCCGGAAGAAGAGCAACTTTTTTCAGTGCTCGCTCGGGTTTCTTGCGTTTATTCAGCGTCTGGCCATACTGATAGTGTGCCAGCGAGAGAGACAGGCTGATTTGCTCCATCAGTGCAGCAGGGCTTTTCAGTTTCTTTGTCAGGCACTCCATTAGAATCTGCGCATCCTTGGCAGGGCTTCCCACGAGAGCACGGGACAGTGCCTCACTAATTTTTTTAGATTGCGCGGCGTTGAGCTTGCCCGGGTCGCCGCAGCCAACCAGCAAAACCCTGTCAACGCTACCTGCGCCGGGTAGCCACATATGACTACCAACGGATCCTGTGAAATCACCGTTTTGTAACGATCGCGCCATTGTGCCGCCGAGTTCCTTGTCCAGTGCTTTCAGCAGAGGTGACAGTGTTTTCCTCTCGGGCATCAAAATAGCCAGCGCCTGAGTTTTGATCAGTTCAGCTGACCCTGCAATCCTCGCGGTAATGCTCAATGTAGCCATTGGTGATCCTGTAGGTTGTTGAGTTTAGAAGCGGGGCGCTAGTGTATGATGGCGACGCCGTTAACGAAATAACCCTCTATGATTTTGGCGCGGTTTATCTGACCTGATGCGGATCCTTCGATACCTGACGCGAGACATTCTGGAGCACACCGTCGCGGTCAGCTTTGTGCTGTTTCTGGTGGTCTTTGCAGGGCGCTTTATTCGTTACCTCGCTGAGGCGGCGGTGGGGTCATTAACCGGCGACGTGTTGCTTCCCATCATGTTGTTCAAGTTGCCCGGGTTTTTCGAGATGATTCTGCCGCTGGGTCTGTTCATCGGTATTTTGCTGAGCCTGGGACGGCTCTACGCGGAAAGCGAGATGGTCGTCTTGCGGGCCTGTGGCGTGGGTCCTGGCAAGCTCGCTCTTTTTGTCATGGTGCCGGCGCTGGTGGTGACGGTTGCTGTGGCGGCACTCTCCCTATTTATCGCGCCCGAAGGCTCTGCCAGAGCACAAGTGCTGTTGGACAACCCGCGCTCTGCCGAGGGCCTGCATATGCTGAACGAGGGTCGCTTCCGTAAGCAACGCAGAGGTGATTACGTCACTTACGCGGAGCGTATTGATGACGACGGGTTGATGCACAACATCTTCGTTTTCGAGCGCAGGCCCGGTTCGACGGCAGACCTTTTTACCGCAACGTTTGCCCGAGAGGGGGAGATTGTTCTTGCCGAGGAGAGCGGGCGGCGATATCTGGAGTTGAGAGGCGGCAGTCGCTATCGCGGTGAGCCGGGTGAGCGAGCCCTGGAGGAGATCACATTCAACCTATATGGGGAGTTGATTCCCGAGTCCCAGAATAGCCTGCGCCGCAGCGGTAAAGTCGAGTCGGTTGCCTCCACTGATCTGTGGACCAGTGACGAGCCGCGACTTAGGGGGGCGTTTTGGTGGCGGGTATCGTTGCCGGTCATGGTGCCTGCGATAGCGGTGATTGCGCTGGCGCTAAGCCGCACCGATGCGAGGCGTGGCCGCTACGCAAAGATAGGCCCCGCCATGGTGGTGTTATTGCTCTATTTCCTCGGCATGACCCAGGGCCGCAGCGCTATCGAGTCTGGCCAGGGTCCTGGTCTAATGCTGGCCGTGCACATTGGGTTTGCGGTATTGGCACTGGTGTTGCTCCAGTGGGAGCGCATCAGCAAGCGGTGGAAGGTGGCGCGTGGGTAAGCTTAATTTGTATGTCGGACGCTCCGTCCTGCTGGCCACACTGGGAGTGTTGCTGCTTCTGGTAGGGCTGGATGCGTTGACATCGATTGTCGACGAAACCGATGACATGCGAGACGGCTACAGCTTTCTCGATATCCTGATTTATGTGGGTTACACCCTGCCCAGGCGAGTCCATGAGTTCGTGCCGTTTGCGGCACTGATTGGCGCTCTGATTGGGCTTGGCAGGCTCGCTGCTTCAAGCGAATTGGTGGTGATACGCGCCGCGGGCGTGTCGATGTTCTCCATGGCGATTATGGTGTTAAAGCCAGCATTGCTCATGGCGGCGGTGGGTTTTGCGGTAGGGGAGTGTGTTGCACCCCATACCGAGCAGTTGGCGATGAGTCACCGGGCTTTGGCGCAACGGTCTGAATCTGCGGTCGCGGGACGATTTGGCGCCTGGAACCGTGACGGCAATACGTTTGTGCACGTTGACGCTGTCCAGCGTGGCGGCGTCGCTTACGGCGTGACGCTACTGAGTTTCGATGACAATCGCCGACTGCAAAGCACCTTAATGGCGGAGCGCGCGACCCACGCTGGAGACCACTGGGTGCTCGAGCAAGTAAAACTGACGCGCCTTGAGTCAGGTCGCACTGCTATCGAGGAGGCGACACTGTGGCGTTGGGACACCGCCATCACGCCGCAACTCCTGACGCTGGACGTCGTTGAGCCCGAGACGCTACCGGTACTGGAGCTGTGGCCCTACGCGCAATATCTTAAGCAGCAGGGCATGGTGTTTGTGGATATTGAGTTGGCCTTTTGGCGCAAATTGCTGCAGCCCCTGGCTACACTCGGATTTGTGTTGGTGGCGATGTCGTTTATTTTTGGTCCGCTCAGGGAAGGCACCATGGGCGCCCGGATATTTGTCGGCGTTATCGTAGGGGTGGTGTTTCGGATCAGTCAGGATTTCTTTGGCCCGGCCAGTCTCATTTTTGGCTATGACCCGCTAGTTGCTGCACTGGTGCCCATCGCGGTGTGTTGGTTGGGCGGCACCTGGCTACTGTGGCGTCGCGCCTGATCTAGCTTCGTTGACTGGCTTGGGGCTTTGAGTTTTCGGTAGCTGCACCAGATACGTTTGTGACAGGCGATCGTGCCAGTAGCGCTGACGTGGTGGTATGAAACGCCACCAATAGCCCGCTCCCAGACTGACAGCCGATAGCAGCGCGCCGAGCACGCGCAGCGTTACCTGTCGCCAGGTGGGTGGATCTCCCGAGTCGGTCACCAACTTGATCCGCCAGGCTTGCATGCCTAGGGTCTGCCCGGCGCGTCGCCAGAAAATCCCGAAAAACAGGAGCAAGATTAGCAGCCAGCTCAGTCGCTGCAGGCTCGCTGGCACCGCGGGATCGTTGAGAGAGTCCGTCGGCCCGAGGATGGCCACCCAGAGCCCTGCGGCAGCCATAAAGAGCGGCACGACCAGTAAAGTGTCATAGATCATGGCCAGCCCATGTCGCCAAAGGGGTGGTGGCGGGTGGTCCTGATCGCGGTGAGTGGCGGTGTTCATGGTGTGCTCTTGATCAAAAACATTCGATCGCTATTTCAACGTAAAATAGCATGCCCGGATAAGCGGACACGCGTATGACAATCCAGTCTGAAATCACTGCAGCGCTCGAGGCTGCTTTCCAGCCGAGGGAGATCACTGTGGAAAATGAAAGTTACCGTCACAGTGTCCCGCCCGACTCCGAGACCCATTTTAAAGTAGTGCTGGTGACAGAGCAGTTTGCGGGTGAGCGCAGCGTCAAACGTCACCAGCGGGTCTACGGTGTGCTCGCCGAGTGGCTTGCGGGGCCGGTTCATGCGCTGGCGCTCCATACCTATACCCCGGAAGAGTGGGCAGAGACGCTGGCCGCACCGGATTCACCCGACTGTCGTGGCGGTAGCGGCAATTAATGACGCAGCCACCGGAGTCTGACCAGGTCGTTGCGGCGCTATATCGATTTGTGGCGCTCGACGACTTTGCCGATCTGAAGCCGCCGCTGCTGGCAGTTTGCTTGGAGGCAGAGGTCAGGGGCACATTGTTGCTAGCACGGGAAGGCATCAACGGAACCATTGCGGGAAGCCGGGCGGGGGTCGATACCGTGATTGCCTGGTTGCGGCGAGATCCGCGCCTTTCTGCGCTCGACTGGAAGGAGTCCTATCACGCTGCCGCGCCTTTTCATCGTATGAAGGTGAAGTTGAAGCGGGAGATTGTCACGATGGGTTTGGAGGACGTTGACCCGACGGCCTGTGTTGGCCGTTACGTCACGCCCTTGGAATGGAATGCGCTGATCGACGACCCCGAGTGTGTGGTGATCGATACGCGTAATGATTATGAAGTGGCCATTGGTAGCTTTCGGGGTGCGGTCAATCCTGGCACGCAGAGCTTTCGCGATTTTCCTGAGTGGGTACAGAACAATCTCGACCCGGCGCGTCATACCAAGGTGGCCATGTTTTGCACCGGAGGCATCCGCTGCGAAAAATCGACCTCTTATTTGGTTTCCCAGGGATTCGAAGATGTCTGGCATCTGCAGGGCGGCATTTTGAAGTATCTTGAAGACATGCCTGAATCAGAATCGCGATGGGAGGGCGAGTGTTTCGTTTTTGATTCTCGCGTCGCGGTGAATCACCGGCTTGAAAAAGGCAGTTTTGACCAGTGTTATGCCTGCCGCCATCCCATCACCGCGGCGGATAAGAGATCTGAGCACTATGAGAAAGGTGTTTCTTGTCCCCGTTGCTACGATGATCTCACCGCCACCAGGCAGGCGCGCTTTCAGGAACGTCAGAAGCAAGTGGAATTGGCTGCCAGACGAGGCGAGCGGCATATCGGTGGGCCGCCGCCTGCGCGACAGACGCGCGGTGACTTAACGCAGCCTGCCCAATTGACGGATGAGTGATTGGGCAGGATAAAAGTAACTCACCGTCTCTCCGTCCCCTGCGGAAATGATGCCCTGAAGTCTCGCGCTACCACTGTAGGTTAATGCAATAATGGCGCCACCAGACGCGCCCTTTTTTGCCACGCAATCGGAGGCGGGCGGATGGGTGCTGGCGTCGATTACTGAGCAGGCGGTGTCGGCCAGCAGATAACGCTTGAGAGCATCATCACTGCTTTGGTCGGGTTGCGGGGCAAAGCCCGCGGCAATCAACGGTTGTCCGACACGATGGGGGGTGGTGGAGATCGGGATCCAGGTGTCGATAGTGAGCGGCGAATCTGGCGCTAGTAATGCCCAATCCTCCTGCATGGAACCCCCGGTCTCGAGCAGCTTCATGGGGATCGGCGTTGTGGTGTGGTGATCGACCAGCAGTATTGGCGTGATGGTGGAGCGATAGTCTTCAAAGCAATGCCAGGCGCTCACGAACAGACTGTTGGGGCCGGGTGTGACAGCGACCGCAGTGCAGTGCTCCGTGAAATGGCGCATGCGACCCCCAGTCAGTCGGGTGACGGGGATGCTGAGAGGGAAAAGCGCTTGCTGCCATCCGCCAAGATGCCTGGGCAATGATGTTCGTGGATCAGCGGAGGATGCGGTCATTGTTGCCGAGAGGAGTGCCACAGCCAACGTGATGTCGACGAGTAATCGCAGGGCGAAGTCCATGTGAGCTCGATGCTTGTCGTAGTCGAGGAACATATCACCGTCTTTAACGAGCCGG
>CAJXDE010000019.1 GCA_913052635.1 uncultured Halieaceae bacterium | reverse complement strand
TCGAGATGGAGTCCGACAAAATCGTCAACGTGTGGGACTCCCCTGTAGACGGCGTTCTTCGTCGTGTACTGGTGCCCGCAGGCGATGCGCATCCGGTCGGCGCCCTCCTCGGCGTGATTGCTGACGCCAGCGTCGCGGACAGTGATATAGATGCCTTTATCGCCGCACACAGCAGTGCGCCTGCTGAGGCCGAGGCGGCGTCCACTGCCGGCGAGCCCGCAGCGAAGCAGACCGTGCAAACCGGCGATGCCTACACCCGCTCCTCTCCCAGCGTGCGCCGATTGGCGGACGAATTGGGTGTCGACCTGGGCACCGTCACCGGTACTGGTCGCCGTGGCCGTATCACTGACGAGGATGTAAAAGCCGCCGCGGGAGGCAGTAGCGGTGCACCTGATGGGATCGAGGTCATCCCCCTAACAGCCACACGCAAAACGATTGCGCGCCGGCTGACCGAAGCCAAACAAACCATCCCCCACTTTTACCTGACAGCTGAGTACGAATTGGACGGCTTGCTTGCCCATCGCGCCGCGCTTAACGAGTCCGGCGATGTCAAAGTCTCAGTCAACGATCTCATTGTATGGTGCGTGGCGCAGGCGCTGATGAAGGAGCCCCGCGTCAACGTGAACTTGGTGGGTGACGATATCCACCAGTTCAGCGCGGCACATGTCTCGGTCGCTATCGCCACCGATGATGGCCTTTACCCTGCCACCGTCTACAACGCCGACACCAAGTCACCGGCTGAAATCGCCACCGCCACTGCCGGGCTGGCTGACAAAGCGCAAACCGGCAAGCTGGCCAAGGAAGACATCTCAGGCGGCTCTTTCACCGTTTCCAATCTGGGCATGTACGGGATCACCCAGTTTACCGCCATTGTGAACCCGCCCATGGGCGCCATTCTGGCGCTGGGCAAGGCGACTCAACAGGTTGTGGTCGAAGACGGCAAGCAGCGTGTGGCGACAATACTGAACGCCACCCTGTCATGCGATCACCGGGTGATTGATGGCGCGGTGGGTGCGCAGTACCTCGCGGTACTCGGCGAGGTCATCGCCTCTCTCTGAGCAGGGCACTTCTCAGCTGAATGTTTGTGAGCAGAGCGGAGCCGCGCTGCAATCCGGCGAACGCCCGCTTACTCAGTGACCAACGCGATTTTCGGCACGAAGATCTGCAACAGAAGCGCCGAGATTAAATGCAGGCTGGCGATAAGCAAAAAGACGCTTTCATAGCCCGCCTCCTGAATCATGAAACCTGCCAACAATCCGAGCAAGCTTCCACCCAAACTCCCGACCGCGCCGAACACGCCCCACACGGTTGCCACTCGGTCAGCCGGAAAGAGATCAGTTGGCAGTGTAAAGAATACGGCGCCCTTGATTTGGATTGCGAACAGGCCAAAACAGATCAGAGCCAACGCCAGTGCAGTGGACTGAGTGTAGTACGCGGGTACCACTGCAACGGCGACCAGTACTGCACCCAACCAGATCACCGTCTTGCGCGCGCGATCAATGGAGTGCCCTCGGGTCACCAGAGATGAACTCATCATGCCACCGACAAGCGCGCCGAGATCAGCGGCAACCCAGGGCAACCAGGCGAATAACGCGATCGCCCTGAGGTCAAAGCCTCTGACATCGATGAGGTATTGGGGCAGCCAGAACAAAAAGAAGTAAAACGGGAAATCACTGACCACGCGGGCAATGAGAATGCCCCAGAATTCCCGATGCGAGAGCAAGGAAGTCCAGCCAGCCTCGCTCTGCTGACCGGACCGATTCTCGAGTATCAAAGCTTGCTCAGCGGGCTCTATGGCCGGGTGTGTCTCGGGCGCGTGATACCAGCGTTGCCACAGGATGACCCACACCAGCCCCAGTGAGCCTGGAATGATAAAGGCCCACTGCCAACCCAGAGACTGCATTGTCCAAACCGTGAGCGGCGGTGTGATGATCGCGCCGAAGCCCGCCCCCAACATAAAGATCGCCACCGCGGTCGAGCGCTCACTGGCAGGAAACCACTGCGCGACCGCTTTACTGGCAGCCGGAAAGTTCGCCGCCTCGGCAATACCCAGAATCACTCGGAGCGTGAAAAAACTCCACAGCCCACGGCCCAAGGCATGCAGAATGGTGGCCGCACTCCAAAAGACGGCAGCAAGACTGAAGGCGCGTTTGGTGCCCAGTCGGTCGATCAGTGGGCCCGAAATCATTTGGCCAACGCCATAGGCCAACAAAAAGCCGCTGGTGATCAATCCATAATCGGCATCACCGATACCAAATTCACCTCGTACCACGGGTGCCACCACACCAAATACCGACCGGTCGATGTAATTGATAGTGGTGATTACCGCCAACAGGATGGCGATGCGCCAGCGTACGGCCACGGCTGCCCCTCTTTATTTATTGTTTTTGGAACCCTGCCCCTCGGATCAGAGCGGCTGCCAGATCGACCAAAATACCGCCGCCGACAGCACAATGAGTATCACGCCAAATCCGCGGTCCAACAAGCTGCCATGCTGCGTGAGATAGCCCGGCCAGACAGGTCGGGATAACAGAATGGCAACCACCATGTACCAGAGGACATCAATCACGGCTGCAGTGATCGCGATCATGAGCTGGGTTTTCAGCGTGGCATCGGGTTGGATGAACTGGCTGAAAAGCGCCGCAAAAAAAACCGCGACCTTCGGGTTGGATAAAGCGATGACAAGGCCCTCTCTCGCCGCTTTGCCACCGCCACTGTTCGCCTCCCCGGTATTGGCGGAGGCACCGCGCTGCGCCATGAGCGCGCGGCAACCGAGATACAGGAGAAATCCGGCCCCCAGAGCACGCAGGCCGTCAAACCAGGTTGGCTGGGCAAACAGCAACGCACCCAATCCACTGGCCATTAGCGCCGCCCAAAGGAAAATGCCAAAACCGTGCGACAACGCACAGATGACGCCGGCGCGGGTACCACTGTTGACCGAGTGACGCACGACGATGGCAAGACTGGGCCCGGGCGACATCGCGCCCAGCAGACATACCAATGCTAGCGACAGCCACGCGGATAATGTCATCCCCAATGCCCTCCTACTTCAGGCTGAATTTTCGGCCGGCGCAGTCCGATCAGCAATGTCCGGTCATCTTGCCGAAACCGCATAAGTACTATATCTTCACAGGGTAATTTCGCTTTCATAACTAAAATTTGCGGCGCGTTTGCGATAATCAGCGGCCGCTATCAAATGCCCTGGCGTCGGGGCACCGGAGGAGCACGCCGTGTCAAATGAGTACAAAGCAGGACCTACCACATTCCACCATAAAACCATTGTCGTGGGTGTTGCCGCGGCCATTGGCACGGGAAGTGCCGGTTTAAGCTGGAGTGCCGAGCTTGAAGAAGTCGTGGTCACAGCCCGTCAGCGCGCGGAATCGTCACAAGACATCCCGATGATGGTGCAGTCCATTTCCGGGGAAGATATCCAGAAACAAGGCATCACCACGTTGGAAGATTTTTCTAGGCAGGTAGCGGGCCTCAACGTGCAAACAACCACTCCCGGTCAGAATACAATTGTTTTCCGTGGCGTGAGTGACGGCGGCGGCTTCCTAGTCGACCCCACCGCGGCTGTTTATCTTGACGAGCAGCCCATGTCGCTGACCTCGGCATCGCCAGATATTTACCCCGTCGACTTGGCACGGATCGAGGCTCTGGCGGGACCGCAGTCAACACTCTACGGCGCGTCCTCACAAAGCGGGGCAATCCGAGTCATTACCAATAAGCCTGACCCCAGCGGCTTTGACGCCAACATTGGTGCCGGCATTTCCTCAACCAAAGATGGTGGCACAGGCTACGAAGTCGACGGCATGGTCAATATCCCACTTAGTGACACCGTGGCAATCCGTTTGGCTGGCTTCCGCGCCCGTGACGCAGGCTTTATCGACAACGTACTGGGCACAACTGTCGATGCGGGTGTCGGCTTCCCAGGGCTGGCCGGGATCGGCGGTGGCGCAACTAACGCCAGTGCCGTTGCCGATGACATTAATGAAGTCGACTGGATGGGAGCACGCGCGTCGATCCGCTGGTTGGTAAATGATAATTGGACTGTGACGGGCAGTGTGAACTATCAAGACGTCGAATCTGATGGGTACAACGACTATGACCCCAGCGTAGGTGATCTACAGACGATTAAGTTCAATAAAGAAATCAGAACTGACGAATGGACGCAGACGAGTTTAATTATTGAAGGCGACTTAGGCTTTGCGAAACTCGTGTCTGCTACATCTTACTACGACCGCGACATGTTCTACTCCAATGACACTCAGTCCTATGCGGCTTACTTCCACTACTCATTCGGCATTTACTACGGGTACGCCACTTACGACTTTGGCCTTGATCCCACCGGATATCTGACCAACGAGCAAAATAATGAGAGTTTGACGCAAGAAATCAGATTGACCGGAAGCACAGATCGCATCGATTGGACACTGGGCGCCTTCTGGCAAGAGTCGGAGGAATTCTGGGATTTCTACACCTATGAGGATGGCTATCGCAATTCACCGGCCTTTGAGGCGTGGAGCTACTATTATCCAGGCATCGCGCCGACGGACGTTTGGTGGAACTCGTACCAAGGCACAGATAGGACTGATAAAGCAGTCTTTGGCGAAGTTGATGTAGAGATACTGGAGGACAGGCTCACGGTGCTGCTTGGCGGTCGATGGTATGACGTTGAGCGGGAGCTGAGCTACACGGTTGAACGGCCGGATGCGAGAGTAGACAGGCAACTTCCAGACCGCGAAGCAACTGACGATGGATTTATTCCAAAGTACGGCCTAGAGCTGCAAATTACCGATGACGTCATGGTTTACGGCGTTTACTCGGAGGGCTTCCGAGTGGGCGGTACTAACCGCGGTCGTGGACTGGATATTTGCGGCGGCGGCCAGTGTGGCCCCACACTTCCCGTGGTCTATGAATCGGACATCCTTGAGAACACAGAGTTCGGACTGAAATCGACTTTCCTAGACGGACGCATCATATTCAATGCGGTCTACTACACCATGAAGTGGAAAGATATGCAGATTGAGGTCACCGATCCAAGTAACCAGCTTGGCACGCTGAGTGGCGGTGCATACCAGAACATTCCCTTCCAGATTGTGGTGGGTAACGTAGGCGATGCTGAGGTCGATGGTTATGACATCGAGTTAAAGGCGTTGTTAAACGAGAATTTCGAAATCGGCTTCAACATGACCGATATTAGAGACGCTTATGTCAATGCGGCACAAGAGTACAACGAGCCTCGCGCCATCAGCGGGACGGTACCGTCAGGTTTGGCACCGCAGTCGGCGCTGCCTTTGTTTGCTGATAATAGCTACTACCTCTATGCAGAGTACTCAGGCTTGAATGCTTTTGGTGGTCTAGCCGGCATCCGCATCCAGCACAGCCATGTGGGTGAATCGCTGAACCAGCTCACGGACGGCTTCACCTCTCCACGTCTTACTCAGGGCGACTACGACATTACCGATGCGATCGTCACTTGGGAAAAGGACAACTGGTCAGCGCAACTTCGAATTAACAACCTGTCGGACGAGCGCGGCATTACCTATGAGGACACCACTGATTTCGATACCGTTTGGGGCCGAAATAGCTCTATTGTGATCCGGCCAAGAAACTTTGCCATTTCAGTGAGACACGCCTTCTAAGTACTAGCAGCCAACAAAAAAGGGCGCCATTCGGCGCCCTTTTTTGTTGGCCATTCCTTTTGCTGGTGATTCACTAACCCCAGTGGCGAGGCCAGCACTCCAAACCATGAATTGCGTTGCGAATATCCATGGTCAGATTAACCGCCGTAAGGCGCTTTCCTGCCACGATATCGATGATTGACACCGTCGACGGCGAGGATCCCGCTGCTATCAGACGTTCATTGATCACGCAAAGCCCTCGGCCAAATCCCTGTCTCGCGATGCGCGAATCGTCGACGCCCCTGAACTCCAACTCGTCAACGGGAAAGTTCGGAACGGGAACGGCAACATCATCCGCAGAGCGCGGCACGTAGCGAACGACATCCGCGGCCGTGTCATTTAAGAGAATTCCCTCCTGATGCGGCATAGCGTTATGACAGCCTCTGGGGAGGCTGCAGATCTCAGACACCGACGAGTCAGATGACAACGCCAGCAGAGCCTGCGTGTTAAGTCCGCTGAAAGACACCCCATCCTGGTCCACCCGCACCATATTCAGGTGATAGGAATTGACAAAGTCGGGCCCCCCCCGGGTTCTGGGATCAAACGCCTGCCCTACCCAGTCTTGCCCATTTTTAGAGAGATATAGGCCCCACACAAAAACACGCTGATTCACATCGAAGGCCAGAATCGAATCGAAGCCGGTGGAAGTCAGAAATAGCAAATTTTCCCGACGACAGATTTCGTGGCAGTGACGCAAATATTCATTTCGGTAGGAATCAATCAATTCGAAATCAGGCGAATAACAAAACAGCTCATCGCTGGCAGCAATCCAGATCGCGTCGTCGGTAAACTCAATTCCGCGGAGCCCTCGGTCCCAACCGCGGCCGGCAAAATCAATATCGCCCGTATTCCAATCAATCTTTTGCTCGACCCGCTGGTCGGCAAAATCGATGAGGTACACCCCGCCATGACTTTGTCCTTTCTCGGATCCTCTCACTACCGAGGTCGCTACCAGCTTGGGTAACTGGGGCGTCATGATTGTGATGCCGATAAATCAGGGAAAACAGGCTCCAGGATCTCTCTCAGGCCATCAAGATGCTCGCCGTAACGCTTCCAGGTCTGTACGGAGCCCGAATAAATCGGTTGGCGCACCTGCTCGGAACTTGCTGTCCTCACCGCGCGCTCAGTTTCGTGGAAATTCACGCAACTTTCCTCAAAAGGCAGACCGCAAAAGTCGAGAATCCTACGGACCTGTGTGTCTAGATCGGCGACCACCTCTTCGTACTGCACGTGAAGCACCGCTCCCGGTAACACAGTATTCCAGTGGTCCATGAGCTCACAGTACTCAAGATAGAACTCGCCCAGCTCAAACAGGTCATAGGTAAAGGTTTGCCCTTTGGCGAAGTGCTGCTTGAAGCAGCCAAAACAGCTGTCCATGGGGTGCCTGCGGGCATCAATGACTTTGGCATGGGGCAGAATGGCCTTGATAAACCCTACATAGGCAAAGTTGTTCGGCATCTTGTCGGTGAAGAAAGGCGCTGCGCCGCGATGACGCCGTGTTTGTTCAAGGTATTGCTCGCCCAACCCTCTGACTGCGTCCTCGTTCAGGTCAGGCATACAGCGGGGAAACGCCTGTCCTGATCGGGGCTGTGTAAGCCCCTGAGCAATCATAGAAATATCGGGTAATTCGCTGGTGCCATCGACCAGAGAGTGGCTGGCCAAGATCTGTTCTAGCAATGTCGAGCCGGATCGCGGCAAGCCGACAATAAAGATAGGATCGGCGCTTTGGCATCCGGACTCAGCACTTCGGCTAAGGAAATAATCGGCGCTGAACACCTCGCGCATCCTCTCGTGAGCCACGCCTGTTTGCACCGGATCGTAAGCAATGGTGTCACGGTGCAACTGGTTGGCGAGGGCGTAATGCTCAAACGCTCGATCGTAGTCCTTCTGATCTTCAAAGGCTTTGCCTAGCGAAAAAGCAAAATGGACGCGGCACTCGACGGGCAGCGATTCATTGGCGAGGCGCTGGCTCATTGCCTCGACATCCTGTTCTGTGAAACGGAATGTCTTTAGATTGGCAAGGCTGTAGTAAGTTTCGCCAAAGTTGGGCCGCAACTCGATTGCGCGACGATAAGCGGCAATACCACGCTCCTGATCGCCCACGGTCTTCAGAACATGGCCCAGACCAATGTGAGCGCCCGGTAGTTCGGGATCAATACTGACGGCCTTCTCGTACGATTCGACGGCCTTCGCGGGTTTGGCAGCCATCGCCAGCGCCGCCCCGTGATAATAATGTGTCAGCGCATTCTCGGGCTCGAGCGTCAGCGCTTTTTCCAGAATCGCAACTGCTTCCTCGTACTCATGACACTCTTTGAGCACGGTGCCCAGATCGTGCCAAGCAGCGATGAATCGTGGCTGCTTGTCCACGATCCGCTCCAGAATTTCTCGCGCGTCCTCATAGCAGTTAGCCATCATCGCTAATCTTGCCAGTAGCAATGCCGCGTTGACATCGTGAGGGTTTTCACGGACCAGCTCTTGTGCGAGCTTTTCCGACTCTCTGAACTGTCCTTTGACAAAAAGTCGGGTCGCTTCATCCAGCTTGGCCTGCGTCGGCGATAGCGAGGCGGCCTCATTGCGCAGTTGTTGTGCCTCGTCAGATCGCCCCAATCGCTGATAAGCAGCGCTCAGCTTGCTCTTGAGTGGAGCATGAGGTGGTCGAAGTTCCTGAGCGCGCTCGAGATGCGGGAGCGCTTCCTCTGCGCGATCCAGATTCAATAACAGCGTGCCTAAATCCTCGCGCGCCTTGGCGTGCCCGGGAGCGGCCTTCACAGCGCGACTCAATAGATCCACAGCCTCCTCTTGTGCACCGCGCGTGGCGAGGATAGAACCCAGCAGAGAGACAAAATTAATATCTCCCGGGTCTCGTTCGAGCATATCGCGGCATAGAGATTCCGCTTCCTGCCGGGCGCCCCCTTTGAGAAGCGACACGGCGCGCTCAAAGACAGCTCTTGGGCTTTGATCATTCATCTATTCAGTCTCTAACAACGGGCATACAGCTCATAAATTGCGGGAGAAAGTGTGCCAGATTCTCGCGCCCCTCACACTAACAGCCGTTGCGTTGCGCGCAAACGGGTGCGAGAGTAGGTTGACCCCGCGCGTAGCGGGTACACGTACCACGGGAGTTTTCTGTGACCGATTCCGCTGTCGCCGCATCGAGCCAAGCCAATCCGTTTGACGCCAGAGGACCCTTCCTGCTTAGCCTCTTTATGACGCTGGTGGGTTATAGCGTTCTGGTAGCGCTACCGGCGATTAACAGTGCCTGGGTCGATCAGCTCGGCTTTAGTGAGGTTGAGGTCAATCGCGTGGCCTCTTCAGACCTTTTGGGGCTTTTCGTTGGTGCAGTGTTGACCAGCTTCCTGATTCGTTCGTGGAATCGACAAACCCTCACCTACCTCGGCATTGCACTCTCCATTATTGCTAACGGGCTGTGCACCCAGTACGTCGACTACGAGACGACCCTGATCTTGCGATTTGTTGCAGGGCTGGGCGCGGGTTTCTACACCGCGGTCGCAGTGGCGGGCTTGGGGGCGCACTCCAAGCCAAGAGAGGCGTTCAATTGGATGCTTCTGGCCTTCGCCATCTCTCAGTTTTTGGAATTGCAGCTGATACCGCACCTGTCGATGGACGGCATCTACCTTTTCTTTATTGCCACCTACGTGGTCACTCTTCCTTTCGTACGACTCATCCCCACGACACGTCCGCCCATTGCCGCTCAAAATACTCCCACAGAGGCGCAACGACCGACGCTGCTCGCATGGGTGGGTATTGGCGCGATCGTCATCGCGTACATCAATATTGGCGCTTATTGGTCCAATATTGAGCTCGCCGCCGAGGCGGCCGGGTTGGATGGCAATTGGGCCGCTCAAGTCATTGCCTGGTGTGTGCTGTTGTCTTTTGGCGGCTGTTTCACCGCAATGTGGGTGCTGAAGAAATTTGATTACGATCGACCGCTTTTGTTCACCTTTGTGCTTATGGTGCTGGCTGTGGGGCTACTGGCTTTTAACTTCACCGCAGCGGTGTTCGTCTTCAGCGTGGCCATGTTTAACTTCCTCTGGATCTTTATTGATGTCTACCAGATGGGCGGCGTGTCGGTCGCCGATCGCTCCGGCAGCGCCGCTGCCTTTATCCCGGGCGCTCAGGGGCTGGGACAAACGGTAGGTCCCTTTGCAGCCTCTCTCATGCTCGAGCGGGACTGGGGCTTTGATGGCGTCTTTGTCCTGTGCGCAATGGCCTCAGCAGCCGCCTTACTGATCTACACCCTGATTTACTTAAGATATCGTCACCAGCCTGCCGCCTAGTGCCGTGGAGCCAGACACCTCCATCATGAGCAACTGGTTCCACACGCGTTTCTTTCGGTGTCTCGGCTATGTCGCATGCACCCTGCTGAGTGCCTGCGGACAATCATCAGGACCCGGTAACCTACAACAGGCTTCCAATGCGCAGCCGACTGAGATCGTCGTCCACTGTGGCCGTCTGATCGATGGTTTGTCTGATGTGCCGCGGCTGGATCAGTCGATCCATATCCGGGGTGATCGCATTGTCCGCATCGAGGCCCAAGGTGCCGCCCCACCTCTCACGAATCAGACAGTCATCCATGACCTGACTGAGTTCACCTGCCTGCCGGGCCTGATCAATACCCACGTCCACTTTGACGGAAATCCTGAGGATTCCGTGGATTACAGTGTTTACGCTCGACGCACCCCTGATGAAACCCTGCAGCTGATTCTGGATAACGCGAGAACAACGCTGTTAACCGGCTTCACCACCGTGCGTCACGTGGGTGCCTGGTTCCCTGATACGGTGTATCGAGCGCGCGAACTGATCGAGAACGGTCAGGCACCCGGACCGCGCATTCATACCGCGGGCCCCTACCTGACGATTCCGGGCGGCGGCGGTGACCTCACCTTCCCGGAAATTCCCGCCGAGGACATTCCGGCCGAATCCCAACAGGGCATTGCCAGCACGCCTGAGCAATTTGCGGCTCGCGCTGAGGCCGCCATCGCCGCCGGCGCAGATTTTTTAAAGGTCATCGCATCAGGCGCTGTGTTTTCGGTGGGCACCGCTCCGGGCGCACCGGAGATGACGCGGGCTGACATTGAAGCTGTAGTAGCGGTAGCTAAACGGCATGGCAAAAAAGTTACGGCCCACGTGCACAGCGACCAGTCGGGTCAAGACGCGATACGAGCCGGCGTCGATTCGCTGGAGCACGCCTCTCTCCTAAAAGACAGCACCATTGACCTTGCTGCCGCGCATGGGGTCGCGTTTTCGATGGATGTTTATAATGGGACTTACACCGATACCGTTGGCCGGGAACAGGGCTACCCTAAAATCTTTCTGCAAAGAAATACCTACACCACCGAGGCACAGCGGATCGTATTCGAGAAGGCGTATGAGAAAGGCGTCACCCTGCTTTATGGCACGGATGCGGCGGTGCTACCGCACGATATGGGCGGCTGGCAATTTGCCACCATGGTAGAGAGGGGCATGCGCCCCATGGACGCGATACGCTCAGCCACCTCGGTTGCCGCAGAACATATGGGGTTGTCAGCCGACGTAGGCGCCGTCGCGCCCGGCAGAGTCGCTGATGTCATCGCGGTTCGCGGAAATCCTCTAGCGGATACCGAGATTTTGCGCGACGTTACGGTGGTCATGCAGGCAGGAGTCATCGTCAAGGCAGCTGCTGCAGATTGAGCCCCGGTTGAACCGCAAGCGCGACTTCGCCATGATTTACCTTACAACAACTCGTTAACGGGCAGACGCCGTGGATATTGGAATACCGATCAAAGATCTCGGTCCGTATGACATCGAGCCGCTGAAGGCCAAAATTATGGACCTGCCCGAAGAGGCTTGGTGGGGCAATCAGTTCCGACAGCTGGAGTACGAGGTTCACCAGCATACTCAGTCGGTGGTCATGGTATTTACCGATGGTGACGGCTGGCCAAACATCGAGGTCTCTAAAGACGAAGGCTGGGATCTGCTGGCCGACGAAGCCATACCGCTGATGCACCAGATTCTCGAGGATCACTATCCACCAGGGGGCACCATTATCCGCGCGATGGCGGCAAGACTCGAAGCGGGTGGCATCATCAAGCCGCACACCGACAATCACCCTTCATTCCACTTTGGTCACCGCATCCATATCCCCATCTACACCAACCCCCGTGTACGATTCATGATCGACGGCCGGCCACAAAAGATGCCCATTGGCCACGTCTATGAGATCAACAACCAGAAACAGCACAGCGTGATGAACAAAGGTAGCGAGGGACGCATCAACTTTATCTTCGATTACATCCCGCCAACGAAGATACAGCGCTAAATAATCAATGAGCGGAGCGCATTGTGGCGTTTTCAGTAGATGTGTTTGGGGAAAGCGCGGCGAAGGAAGTCGCGTGCTACCGCTCTGGCGCGGCGCTTACTGAGCTCTCGGGGTGTCACCAGTAACCCGAGGTGCAGGCCATCGATCAGTGCCGAATATCCCGTTGCCAACTCCCGCGCATCAACGCCTTGATAACCACCCTCGCGAATAATGTCGGTGAATAAAGCTTCTAGTTTCTGGGCGGCCAGCCTGTCTACTGTTGACACAATCTTCTGATAGACAGGCCGCGCGCCCGCCTCTCCATAGTAGGCGAACCACACGGACATCTTTTGCCGCTGGGTGACGCCGCGGCCCAGTTGAAAATCCAGCAGGGCGTCAAGCCGTTCACTCAGGTTGGGGATATCACCCCCTTCCATAATCTCTATCTGCCCGCCGTGATATTCCTCGGCAACGAAACGGAGGGTCTCCTTGAGCAAATTGTCTTTGCTCTCAAAATGCAAATTGGCAATCCCCACGCTGAGGCCCGCATCCCGGGTCACCATCTGCATCGTGACAGCGGAGAGCCCATGTTGAGCAATGCACCGAATCGTCGCGTCAATCAGCTGCTGCCGCCGCTCGGCTTTCGGGCGGATCTGACGGCGTTTGCTGCCAGCCTCCGGCAGGGCCTCAGTCACTGCGCTGGATACATCAGTCATATGGGTTCTCACAACACTTATCCGCCCGAGTCTAAGGATTTCGACCCGAAGTCTCAATGAAGAATGAACATTCATTCATTCTGGGTAGACGCTCATAGCCGGTCGTGGCAATATTTCGGCTCAGATTGACTCACCGGAGAGTGCAGTGAACCAATACGACGCGATCGTCATTGGTGCGGGCCACAATGGTCTCACCAACGGCGCCTACCTCGCCAAGGCGGGGCTCAAAGTGGCCGTCCTGGAGCGCAATCCCTATATCGGCGGCGCCACGGTCAGCCGGGAATTGCATAAAGGCTGGTGGTATTCCAATTGCTCCTATGTATCGAGCCTGCTGAGGCCAGAAATTACCCGTGACCTCGAGCTGCCTCGACACGGCTTGCAGGTGGTCTCGTTCGGGGGTGGCGCTACCTTTATGCGCAACGGTGACTGCTTCGGCAATTACAGCGACCACGATCGTCACTACCGCGAGATGGCGCGTCACTCCAAGCGTGATGCCAATGCCTACGATCGCTATGCAGCGGATACCAGCCTGCAAACCAAGCTGATACGTCCCTATCTGATGCGGACCCCGCCGGATCCGACCTCAATGAAACCCAGAGATCTGCGTGATCTCCTGGAATTCGCCCGCTCCTTTATGGATCTGGGCGAGGAAAAACTGCTCGACACCATCAAGTTCTGGACGGCCAGCGTCGGAGACTACCTCAACGAATATTTCGAAACCGACGTCATCAAAGCGCACATGGCGGGTAGCGGCATCATCGGTACCGCATTGGGGGTCTACTCTCCCGGCACCGCCTACGTCCTTCTCCACCATTACATGGGTGATGTGGACGGCAATGTGGGCGCCTGGGGCTTTGCCCGCGGCGGCATGGGCGCCATTGCCAATGCCCTGTCCAAAGCCTTCCAATCCTATGGCGGTGAGATCATCTGTGACGCCAACGTCGACGAAATCATTGTCAAAAATGGTCAGGCAGCAGGTGTCGCACTGAAAGACGGCACCGAGTACAAAGCCCCCATCGTTGTCTCTAACCTCGATCCGAAGCGGACCTTCCTGGACATCACGAATCCCTCAGATCTACCCAAAGATGTGCTGAAGAAAGCCCGTAACTTCAAGATTCGAGGCTCTTCAGGAAAACTCAATATCGCACTCGACGGCCTGCCGGTGTTCCACGGTCTCGATCCTCGTAATCGCTTGATGGCGGGAGATCTTCACTTCAGCGACTCACTCGAGCGGCAGGAACGCGCCTACGACGACTGGAAAGCGGGTACATGGTCCAAGGACCCCTACCTCGACATGATGATCCCATCACTGACCGACCCGACCATGGCGCCACCCGGCAAGCACATGATGTCCGTGTTCGTGCAGTATGCGCCGCCCAAAGTTGAGGGCCGGGAGTGGACTGACGAGGACAAAGACGGCTTTGAAAAGTCGGTCATTGACCAAATCTCCAACTACAGCCCCAACTTCCGTGATCTCATTTTGCACTGCGAAACACGAACACCGCGTGAAATCGAAGCCGAGGTCGGACTGACAGAAGGCAACATCTTTATGGGCGAACTCACCTTCGACCAATTGCTCTTTAACCGGCCGTTCCCGGGCTACGCCCAATACCGATCGCCAATTAAGGGCATGTATATGTGCAGCTCCGGCACTCACCCCGGCGGTGGCGTGATGGCCGCCCCGGGCGCCAACGCCGCGCGGGAAATTCTGGCCGATCTGAAGAAACCCAATACCGTGCCGGGAGGTTACGCCGATGACTGATTACGATGCGATCATTATTGGCGCGGGCCACAACGGACTGATCTGCGCCAGTTACCTCGCCAAAGCGGGTAAAAACGTACTGGTGCTAGACGCACGCAATGAGCCAGGCGGTTGCGCGAGTACGCGGGAGTTTGCCCCGGGGCACCATGTTTCAGACTGCGCGCAATGGCTGTCACAATTTGACCAGAGTATCGTCAAAGATCTGGATCTGAAGGCTGCCGGCCTCAAACTGGGTACGCCGAAGACTACGATCTCACTGCAATCCGATGGCGACCACCTTGTTCTCGACGGCGACACCATCAGCGGTGCCGGCGTCGATTCTGCGGATCAGGCGGCATACCGCGACTTCAAAAAGATGGTGCGCAGCTTCGCCAAGTTGATGACGACACTCTATCGTAGCCGTCCGCCCAAGCTGGTGGAGCAGAACTGGACAGATCGCCTCACCCTCATGAAGCTGGGTCTGGGCTTGAAACTGCTGGGCCGCGAGCGCCTCAGGGATCTGATGCGCATCGTCATGATCAATATCTACGACGTCATGAATGAGCACTTCTCTCATGCCGCGCTGAAGAGCGCTATTGCCCTAGATGCTGTCACCGGCACGAACATGGGTCCGCGCTCGCCCAACACTGTCTACAGCTACTTACATCGCGCGACCGGTGAACATTTAGGACAAAGCGGCACCACGCAGGTGTTAGGTGGCATGGGTGCCTTCGGGCGGTCTCTGGCCACCGCCGCCGAGAAATGTGGCGCCAATATCCAGCTGGATTCAGCAGTCACCGCGATCGTGAAAACTGAAGACCGCGTTACCGGCGTCACCCTCGATTCGGGCGAGCAGATCTCGGCCAAGCTGGTGATCTCCAGCGCTGACCCTGCCACTACCTTCCGCCGATTGCTGGGCTACCACCAGATGGAGGCCGGTATGGCCAAGCGGGTGGAGTGCTATCGGTCGCGAAGCGGGACTGCAAAGCTGCATCTCGCATTGAGCGGGCTGCCCAGCTTTACAGGGCTCAGCGAGGGACAGCTGACAGAGCGGCTGGTCATCACGCCGCCGATGGACGGCATGGAGACGGCACTGAACCCCATGAAGTACCGGGAGCTGAGTGACCTGCACACCTTTGATATCAGTATTCCGACCCTTGAGGATCCGGGGCTGGCGCCTCAAGGCCAGCATAGTCTGACCGCAATTGTGCACTACGTACCCTATGAACCGGATATCGGGTGGGAGGCTGGTAAGCCCCAGCTTCTGAGTCAGCTGATTAGTGAACTAGAGGGTTATGCTCCGGGCATCGGCGCACTGATCACCGCCAGCGAGCTGGTTGTGCCCTCCGATTTCGAGGCCTCTCATGGCATGACCGGTGGCAACTGGCACCACGGGGAGCTCTCCATTGATCAGGCACTGATGATGCGCCCCTTCCCCGGCTCAACCCAGTACGCTACGGCGGTGGAAGGCCTCTATCTCTGTGGTGCAGGTGCGCACCCGGGCGGTGGGCTACAGGGTCTCCCGGGACGCAACGCCGCCAGGGAAATACTCAAGCGAGGAGCACTGTGATGAGCGACGTTAGCCGAGACACCATGCTACTCACCACGCCCTTCCACTCTCGGGTCGAAGCCATGTGCGATCTGAACGACTGGGGCAACTGGATGGGTTACACCACCCCCAACGCCTACTTCGATGTCGAACTCGAGTACTTCGCTGTCCGCAGCACAACCGGCGTCTTTGATCTATCACCGATGAACAAGTACCGCGTAACTGGGCCCGACGCTCAGCGATATATGGATCGTCTGATTACGCGAGACGTCAGCAAAATTGGCGTCGACCGGGTGGGCTATGCGATTTGGTGCGACGACAACGGCCAGGTCATGGACGACGGTACGATCTTCCGCCTGGGCGAACAGGACTACCGCATTTGCTCCTATCAACGCGCCGATGACTGGCTTGCCTGGAACACACTGGGTTTTGACGTCACGATCGAGAACGAGTCCGAGTCCGTAGCAGGTCTCGCGGTGCAAGGACCGACCTCCTGCACTGTTTTGACACTGCTGGGCTGCACTGATCTCAACCAGTTGAAACCTTTTGGCATAGCACACTACAGCTTCGAGGGACGACCGCTGATGGTTAGCCGAACCGGTTTCACCGGTGACCTTGGCTACGAGGTATGGGTTCCGCCGGAATCAGCCGAAGCACTGTGGGACCAGCTGTTCGAACTGGGCCGCGACTACCTGATCAAACCCATTGGCTCATACGCGTTAGAGCTTGCGCGGATCGAGGCGGGGTTCTTGCAGGCCAACGTCGATTTCATGCCCGCCGAGGAAGTCGTGCGGGTCGGGCGCACCCGCAGTCCCTTTGAGCTGGGTCTGGGGTGGCTTGTGGACTTTAAGAAACCCCTCTTCAACGGTCGCTCGGCGCTGCTTAAAGAGCAGGAAAAGGGTTCTCGATATCGCTTTGCCATGCTTGATGTTGAGGGCAACAAACCTGCGGAGCACTCCTTCATCCTCAAAGGCGACAAGCAGGTGGGCACCGTCACGTCCGCTGCCTGGTGCCCGACCGCCAAGGCCAATATTGCTTATGCACAGATCGAGATGCCCCACGGCGCCGTAGGAGATGAACTGGTTGCGGAAATCTACTATCAGCGTGAGCTGCATTGGACTCGATTACTGGCGCCCTGCAGGGTGATTGATACACCGATTTTCAAGTCACCGAAGCGTTGGCAGACGCCCGCACCACCCCATTGATCGATCGATTTCTCTGAGAGACGCCATGAACGCCATCGCGACTTCCGTAGATGATTCCTTTCAGCGCATGCGCGACAAGCTGGCCGCAGAGAAGCTGCGCCCGCATCACGCCATGGATCCCTACTTCTATCGCTCCCATCTGGTGCACGAACAAGAACTCGAACACCTGATTTTCAAGAGCTGGATTTATGCACTGCATGCGAGCGAAATCCCCTCAGCCGGTGACTACCAGCTCGTCGAAATCGGTGAGGACTCAATTATCGTGGCACGCACCGAAACCGGCGATATCCGGGCCATGCACAATATTTGTCGGCACCGCGGCGCGCGGGTCTGTGAAGAACTGAGCGGTAACCGAAAAACCTACGTCTGCCCATACCACGGTTGGGTCTATAACGTGGATGGCTCACTCAAAGCGGCACGCGAGACCCACGTCATGCCTGACTTTGACGCAGCCGCACACGGCCTAAAGCCGGTGAAGTGCGTGACGTATATGGGCTTGGTCTTTATCAATTGCGATCCCGATGCCGGTGATTTGGTGGCGTCGCTTGAAAACATTCGCGAACCGCTCGGCGCCTACGATCTCGAGCACGCCAAGATCGCGCACCGCAAGACCTACCGGGTCGAGGCGAACTGGAAGCTGGCGATCGAGAATTATCTCGAGTGCTACCACTGCGCCACGTCACACCGCGCCTACGCCAAAATGCACACCTTGAAGGATCTCGAGGAAAAATCTGAACCAGTCGTTGCAAAGATGCTGGAAAATGCCGACGCCATCACCGGCATTCCTGGCATCTCAAAAGAACATACCGAGATCTATCTGGACGCGCCGAGCTTTGGTGCCTGCGCGCACACCATGCGCTACGGGTTATTCGAGGGTTATGTTACCGGCAGCCAGGACGGACGGCCCGTCGCGCCGCTCATGGGCGACTTCAAAGATTACGACGGTGGCGCAGGGGACTTTCAGATGGGCCCGGTCACCTTCATGCTCAACTACCCCGATCACTGCGTGCTCTATCGCTTTATTCCGCGTTCATTGACCGAGACAGATATGGAACTGGTTTGGTTTGTGCGCGAGGACGCGCAAGAGGGCGTCGACTACGACGTCGATAAAGTCACGTGGCTTTGGCACCACACCACGCTGGAAGATGAATACATCATTACCCGCAATGCCGCCGGTGTGAATTCCAGATTCTTTGAGCCCGGCCCCTATCATCCGGAGTTCGAGTTCACTCTGCAGCAGTTTGTGCACTGGTATCTGCATTCACTGGAAGCCAGCCTCCACTAAAAGATTTAAGGTGGTTCATATAGTACATTTGGTGCTGAACGGGATGGTTCTCTCCAGCCACTAGCTGTAACTGTGTCCACGCAGTCACTCGACGCGCATTGCCCTCCCATTATGAAATGTAAAGGGGCATGCGGTGTCTGAGGACGTGAACGGAGCAGCAGTTAATACTACGAAACGCACCCGCGTACCGCTCTTCAGTGCGTTCTTCATGATCTATATCTTCGTGTCAGGCGGTTCGTTTGGCATAGAGGAGATGGTGGCCTCCTCCGGCCCCGGCCTGACCTTGCTGCTGTTGCTGGTACTTCCCATCATTTGGGCGCTTCCCATGGCGCTTATCGCCAGCGAGTTAGGTTCCGCAATCCCCGACAGCGGCGGTTTTTATGTGTGGACACGGCGAGCATTGGGCCAATTTTGGGGTTTTCAAGCTGGGTGGTGGTGGTCGCTGGCCCTGCTTGTCGACACCTCGCTATACATCGTCCTCAGCGCCACCTACCTTCAAAATCAAATCGGCTTCGGCGATGGACTGTATTACGCGATCTGCTGGGCCGTCATCGCCGTGTGTACCCTCGTCAACGTCTTGGGCATCAAGATTGTGGCTATCGGGTCCAGTCTGTTTGCGATTCTGATCATTTCGCCGATTCTTGTGCTCGCCGTCATTGGACTCGCCAATTGGCAGTTCAACCCGTTCACACCGATGACACCCCCTGACACCGATCTGCTGGGTGCGGATGGAGCGCTCATCGTGGGGCTCAGTATTGGTATGTGGTTTTACTCAGGCTATGAGTCCATGTCGACGCTGGCGGGAGAAATCGAGGAGCCCCAGCGCATCATTCCTAAAGCCCTGATGCTGGCACTCCCCTTTGTAGCGCTGATGTATCTCCTGCCCACCCTAGCCAGCTTGGCCGCCTTTGGAAAGTGGGAGCTATTCTCGGTCGATGGCAAAGAGGGCGCGGTGTCTTTTGTCGATATCGGGCGTGCGCTGGGTGGTACTGCGCTTGGTCACGCGCTGCTGGCGTCTGTGGTCTTGGGGAATCTAGCGCTGTATCTGGATTACATGGCCTCAGGCGCCCGCCCGCTACAAAAACTGGCGGCAGACGGCCTTCTGCCAAAGCCCCTCGCGGCATTCAATAATCGCTTTGGTACACCCGTAGTGGCGCTATTACTGATTGCAGGCGTGAACGCAGTACTTGTCATTGGCCCCTTTCAGAGCCTCGTCATCATTGATGTGTTGCTGATGGTAGCCTCATACGCCCTGATATTTATTGCAGCGGTGCGGCTGCGAGCGAAGGAGCCCGGCCTGGTAAGGCCCTTTACAATCCCCGGCGGCACCTGCACGCTGGTCATCCTGATCGTTCCACCACTGTGTCTGATCGCCTTCATGATGAGTATTACCATCACGGATCAGAGTATCGTCCTCTGGGGGCTGGATCGTTTCAACTTGCTGGGTTTGGGGATTGGTTGGTACGGGATCGCGGGTCTGGTGGCGCTGTTATCTGGCCCGGTACTGTATCCGCTGTTGGCCAGAGATCCGCGTCCTGCGGGGTAGGTTGCGGCCTAACTTTCGGCTTGAAGACAAAGCCGCAGTGGCGAGGTCATTGTGGTTCAGGTCTCGTACCAGAGCCCGTCGGGATCCTCTGGCCACACACCTAAATAAGGGCCGTGAGCCTGAAAGCCCAGCATCCGCCGCATCTCGTCTGACTGAGCCGCGACCTCCTCTCTGGTCAGGGTCAGATACTGGTTTTCTTCCTGACGTAACCACCCCAAACAGTAGGTATTCACCACTGCTTTTCGGGGCGCGTCACTCTGATTCGCGCCACCGCCATGAATCGTGGATCCCAGATAGATCACCACCGATCCTCTGGGCATCACGGCCTGCACCACATGCTCTTCGCGAGCATCTTCTGGCTTCTCCACGCCCATCTCTTTTGGCACCACACGCGTCGCACCATTCTCCAAGGTGAAGTCATCCAGCGCCCAGAGAGCCGAAATCTGCATTTCAAAAGGCAACAAATGACTGGGGTAACAGGCGTCGTCAGCGTGCAGTACCTGCGCGTCCTCGCCAGACAGTATCTCGATCGCGGTTGTGCTGCCCACCTGATAGACCTCGCAGTGCGGCTTGAGAATAACGTCTGCAATGGCCAATACGGTAGGGTGCAAGAGGAGCGTGGAGAAATGCGAGGAGTACTTAGCCACACCACCTACGCGCAAAGTATGGTGCCCATTAAAAGTGTTTTGGTACAGATGGCCCTCGCGATCAAACTCCGGGCGTAAGTCGGCACACAATCCCTCAGAGACCGCCTCTGGTAACACAGAGTTAATCACCACCGCCCCGTTTTGCTGGAGGGCGGCCACCATGTCGTCAATGTCATCCGTCGCTGCAAAAGTCTGTAGTGTCATGCCACTACCCCGCCGAGCATGTATATCGCGGCATCGAGTATAACGCGCCAGAACCCCAATCATGCGGCAGCCGTGAAGCAAGCGACAGCTCGTCGACCTCCATGGTGAACCGCTTTTCTTCGCTGCAGTGTCACGGGCTGGCCTTACGGTGGTATTGTTAGCCGATCCTGTTTTGGACACCGCACTATGCAAAGAGCGCTCTCGACATCACCCATGGCCGCCTCAACAGCGCTTTATCATCGAGAACGAGCAGATCTCGCCGCTGCCTTTCGCTGGGCAGCACGGCTTAACTTCCATGAGGGAGTGGCGAATCACTTCTCGGTGGCCGTCAACGAAGACGGCACGCAATTTCTGATGAACCCCAATCAATCGCATTTCTCGCGCATCAAGGCCTCTGACCTAATTCTGGTAGATGCCAACGATCCGGAAACGATGAATCGGCCCGACGCGCCGGATCCCACTGCCTGGGGTCTGCATGGCGCCCTGCACCGGCAGTGCCAACATGCCCGCGTGGCACTGCATGTGCACTCGAGTCACGCGACCGTCCTGTCGACGCTGCAGGATCCGCGGCTGCCTCCCATCGACCAGAACTGCGCCATGTTTTTCAATCGCTACGCCATTGATACCGAATACGGTGGATTGGCGTTTGAAGAAGAGGCTGAACGCTGCTGCCAGCAATTGGCGGACCCGAATAAAAAGGTGCTAATCATGTGCCATCACGGCGTCATGGTCATTGGAGAAGACGTAGCAGACGCCTTCAATCGACTGTTTTATTTTGAGCGCGCGGCAGAGACCTACATTAAAGCGCTGTGGACCAAGCAGCCTCTGAGAGTACTGTCGGACGAGGTTGCCGAAAAAACTGCAAGAGAGCTGGAAAACTACCCCGCACAGGGAGATCGTCACTTTGCAGAACTCAAAGCGATTTTGGACAGTGAGGAGCCCGACTACGCCACCTGACTGCCGTCACCCAGTTTATTTTGAAACGGGCGACGCCCGCTCATCAGGATGCCAGCACCGCCTCAAAAGCAGTCAGGCAACGATTGATATTCACCGCGTTACTGCTACTGCCCATCAATCCAATGCGCCACTGCTTCCCGGCGAGTTCGCCTAAGCCGGCGCCCACCTCAAGATTAAATTCAGCCAGCAAACGAGAACGGATCGCAGCATCGTCCTTGCCCTCGGGAATAGACACCGCATTGAGTTGCGGAAGTCGCCACGTCTCAGCAACTGCCAACTCAAGGCCCAGCTCCGCAAGCCCGGTAGCCAGTGCGGCATGATTCTCACGGTGACGTGCAAAGCTCTCCAGAAGGCCTTCCTCTTCCAGCATCAGGAGGGACTCGTGGAGCGCATAGATTGCGTTAACGGGTGCGGTGTGATGGTAGGCACGCTTTGCCCCCTCGCCCCAGTAGCCCATGATCAAGTTCATATCCAGAAACCAGCTCTGCACTTTATGGGTGCGCGATGTGATCGCAGCGACTGCATCGGGACTGAAAGTGATCGGTGCAATGCCCGGCAAGCTGGATAGACATTTCTGCGTGCCCGAATAGACGACATCCGCACCCCAGGCATCGACCTTTAGATCAATGCCCGCAAGAGATGTCACGGCATCCACAATGGTCAACATACCCGCGGCTTTTGCGAGCTGACAGAGTTGCTCCGCATCGCTGCGCACCCCCGTAGAGGTCTCTGCATGAACAAATGCGAGTACCTTAGCGTTGGGGTTAGCTTGGATCGCTGCAGACACTTTTTCAGGGTCTACCGGGTCGCCCCAACGGTCCTGCACCAACACCAATTTGGCTCCACATCGCTCGACGTTTTCCTTCATTCGTCCACCGAAAACACCGTTCTGGCAAACAATGGCGGTATCGCCTGGCTCCAGCAAATTGACAAACGCCGCCTCCATCCCAGCAGAACCAGGGGCGGATAGCGGAATGGTCAACTCGTTTTGAGTTTGGAAAGCGAACTGCAGCAACCGTTTAACGTCATCCATCAGTCTCACAAATTCAGGATCCAGATGACCAATCGTTGGACGCGCCGATGCCGCCAAAACCCGCGAGGAGACATCGGAAGGGCCTGGTCCCATCAGTGTGCGATGCGGAGGATGAAAGGTTGAGGACATTGACAACTCCATGAGGACACTACTGTTGCGGTCGTGATCACACAGCGCTTACTGACTTGCAGCGTCATCACGGTAAATTTTAAAAAAAAACCACCCTTGGGTGGTTTGCTGTAATGGTGGGCCGTGCTGGGTTCGAACCAGCGACCAATTGGTTAAAAGCCAACTGCTCTACCGACTGAGCTAACGGCCCGAAAAGGGAAGGCGCGTATGCTAACGCTAACGGGTGAAAATTCAAGCCCCGGCAGAGCATGAAATGCACAATGGGCACCCGCGCAGGCCGCCCATAGCGCGTCTCGGCCTCTTTCTAAAAGTTCTCCAACAAAAACTGCCGCGCTAACTGTGCGGCCGCGTGGGAGGGATACTCCCGAATCACCTCGTCTAGGTACTCCTTCGAGCGCTGGCGGTTACCTTTGATGAATTGTACCCGGCCCAGCTTATACAGGGCGTCAGGCACCTTGGGATCAGAAGGGTATTGATTAAGCAGTAACTTAAAGTTCTGTCGCGCCAATTCGGGATCGGGGGGGTCCAGGACCAGATAAAGCTCCCCCAGCCAGTAATGGGCATTGGGCGCATATCGATCAAACGGGAAGTCCGCGAGAAACGCCGTGAACGCCGCAACAGCATCATCAAACTCCCGCTCGCGCACCAGTTCGTAGGCAGCCCTATAAGCGGCCTCCTCCCCCTCTTGCGCATCGACGGCTCGGCCGGCAGCAGGGGCTTTCGATGCCGCGGTGATTGGCGCGGCACCCGTCGACCCTGTGCTCTCATCGATCCTCGCAGCGGCACCTGATGCCAGGCGACGATCCAGATCGACGTAGCGCTCAAGGCTCTGTGCTTCCAAGAGCTGCAGCGCCTGAGTGGCTTCCTCAAGCAAGCCGTTCAGTCGGCGCAAGTCAGCCTCAAGTTGCTGCACGCGGAGCATCAGGCTACCCGAATCAGTGCCCGTGATCGGCGCGGCTGCGGTTTCAACAGGCGGTTGCGCCACCGTTGTAGAACCAGAGTACGGCTGAATGCCGGTATAAGACTTGGCAGGCGCCACCACCGACGTCTCTTCCAGAGGCGCCTGCGCAGCGGCGCGACGCTCCGCCTCCACATCCACGTAGTCCTGAGCAATGACTGGCGCAACGTGTAATGAGGTGCCCAGTAACAAAAAGCCGGCGCATAACGCCGGCTTGATGGGTAACACTGTCAAAGTGAGATCCTCAGTTATTTGAGCTCAACGCGGCGATTCTGCTGCCAGTTGGACTCGCCAGAGCCATAAGCAACCGGGTTTTCTTCCCCATAGCTGATGGTTTCGATGCGGTAGCTGGGCACACCGTTAGCGACCATGTAATCCCTTACGGCATTTGCACGTCGCTCACCCAAGGCGAGGTTGTACTCACGCGTGCCACGCTCATCGGTATGGCCTTCGAGTCGGACGCTGTCATTATTACTCAGCAGCGCGGCGATGTGAGCATCCACCTGCCCGCGGGCTTCGTCGGTCAACGACGAGCTATCGAAGTCAAAGTAAAAAACCGTTCCTGCGTCGGCAGCAGCCGTCTCGCGCGCCTCTTGAGCAGCAGCCTGTGCCTGTTGCTCCGCCTCCCGTGCGGCAGCCTCCTGAGCGGCCTGCTCAGCAGCCGCAGCCGCAGCCGCAGCCGCAACTTCTGCTTCTTTGGTTTCGTTGCTAGAACATGCCGCCAGAAACAGCGCAGCAAAAACTACGCCTAACCACTTCGCACTCAGCTTTACATTTTTCATATTGTTAGTCCTTCCACAGTCACTGGAACTTAAACTTGCCGTAATGTAGCGCATATGTGGGTAATTTTCTCGCGTTGAAGCCCAAAAATATTGCACGAAACGAACGGCCCATTTACAAAAACCAACAATAGTCCACTTTTAAAAACACTCTTCTCTTCAGAAGTCCAAAAGTGACAGGAAGCTTAGGGCGTCACGTAAGGCGACCAAGCGGGCTCCTGAACGCTACCCTGACGGGCTGGCAGGCTGAATCGCACACCGCCGTCGACCGCCACCGCACCGAGAATACTGTCTTCACCGCGTTTGGTGGCATAGAGCACGATCGAGCCGTTAGGCGCGATACTGGGGCTCTCATCAAGACTCGTCTCGGTCAGCACCGTCAGCCTGTCTGTCACCAAATCAAATACCGCGATGTGGTATCGACCGTTTCTCTGATGGACCAACGCGACATTGCGGCCATCCTGCGCAACCCGCGCCCGGGCGTTGTAGCGTCCCTCAAAAGTGACCCGCTCTATTTTTTGGGTTCGCAGGTCGTATCGATAGATTTGCGGTCGTCCGCCCCGGTCTGACGTAAACAACAATGATTTGCCGTCGGGCATCCAGGTCGGCTCGGTGTCGATAGCAAAATGGCGGGTCAGACGGGTCAAGGCGCGGCTCTTTAGATTCAACAGGTAGATATCCGGATTGCCGTCCCTGGATAACACTAGCGCCATACTATTGCCATCCGGCGACCACGCAGGGGAGTTGTTCAAGCCTTTGTAATTCGTCAACTGCTCCCGCTCACCGGTGCGCAGATTCTGCCGGTAGATAGCCGGTCGTGAAGTCTCAAACGATACATAGGCCACCTCGGTGCCGTCGGGCGACCACGCCGGGGCCAATATAGGGTCACGTCCCTCCAGCAGAACGATGGGCCGGCGCCCGTCGGCATCCGCAAGCGTCAGGCGATAAAAATCTTTACCGTCCGGATTGCGGGTCACCGAAACGTAAAGGAGTCGCGTTGCGAAAGCACCGG
>CAJXDE010000018.1 GCA_913052635.1 uncultured Halieaceae bacterium | reverse complement strand
GAATCTGGCCTTCGTCGTCGACGGAGAAGGCGTACTCGCCGGTCTGAATCGACGGTGCCCGCACCGTCAGGCCCATCCTTCGAGCCTCATCCCGGAAAGTGAGTAGCTTGTCGGTGTTGTCGATCTCGGAACTCATCACCGCTGCCATAAATTCCGCCGGGTGATGGGTTTTCAGCCACGCGGTTTGATACGAGACCAGCGCATAAGCCGCGGAGTGCGATTTGTTGAAACCGTAACCCGCGAATTTCTCGACAAGATCGAAGATTTTGATGGCCAGTATGGGATCGATGCCCTGTGCCGCAGCACCCTCCTCGAAGACGCTGCGTTGCTTAGCCATCTCCTCGGGTTTTTTCTTGCCCATCGCCCGGCGCAGCAGATCGGCACCCCCAAGCGTGTAGCCCGCCAGCACTTGGGCAATCTGCATCACCTGCTCCTGATACAGAATGATGCCGTACGTCGGCTCCAAAATGGGTTTCAACGATTCATGCTGGTATTGGGCGTCGGGATAGGCCAGCGGTTCGCGCCCGTGCTTGCGGTCTATGAAGTTCTCGACCATGCCGGACTGCAAAGGCCCCGGCCGGAACAAGGCCACCAGCGCAATGATGTCTTCGAAACAGTCGGGGCGCAGATTTTTGATCAGTTCCTTCATGCCGCGACTTTCAAGCTGGAACACTGCCGTGGTGTCACCACTCTGAAGCATACGAAAGACCTCGGGGTCATCGAGGGGCACGCGATCAATGTCGAGCTCCGACGTTCCCCTGGCGTCGATCATCTGGATCGCCCACTGAATGATCGTTAACGTGCGCAAGCCCAGAAAATCGAACTTCACCAAGCCCGCTTCTTCAACATCGTTCTTGTCGTACTGGGTGACGACACCGCCACCGTTCTCGTCGCAGTAAATAGGTGAGAAATCGGTCAACTCACTCGGTGCGATGACCACACCACCGGCGTGTTTGCCGGCATTGCGGGTGACTCCCTCGAGCTGCACCGCCATATCCCAGATTTCCTGCGCCGAGCTATCCTCCTCGAGCAGTTGCACCAGCTGATCTTCCTGCTCGAGCGCCTTGGACAGGGTCATCCCCACTTCGAAAGGGATCAGCTTGGACATGCGGTCTGCCAGCCCGTAAGGCTTGCCCTGGACCCGGGCGACATCGCGCACCACCGCTTTGGCGGCCATGGTCCCGAAAGTAATGATCTGCGACACAGCCTGACGTCCATAAGTCTGCGCCACATAATCAATGACTTCGTCGCGGCGCTCCATGCAGAAATCCACGTCGAAGTCAGGCATCGAGACCCGCTCCGGATTCAGAAAACGCTCGAACAGCAGGTCATATTCGATCGGATCTAGGTCGGTAATCTCCAATGCATACGCTACCAAAGATCCAGCGCCGGAGCCTCTACCGGGACCGACCGAGATATCTTGCTCCTTGGCCCAGCGAATAAAGTCCATGACCACCAAGAAGTATCCGGGGAAACCCATCTGGTTGATGGTCGTAAGCTCGAACTCCAGTCGTTCACGATAGGGTGCTAGGCGTTGCTCATCCCGATCGGGGAAGCGTCGTTGAAGCCCCTCGTGAGACAGGCGACCTAGATACGCTTCGATCGTCTCTTCCTTTGGAACCGGGTAATTAGGCAGAAAAGGCTGGCCCAGCGTCAGTGACACCGAGCAACGCCGGGCGATTTCCACCGAGTTCTCGAGTGCTTCGGGAATGTCGGAAAACAGCTCCGCCATCTCCTCGGCAGAGCGCAAGTATTGCTGATCGGAGTAGGCCCGCAGGCGTCTAGGGTCATCCAGCGTACGCCCATCGCCAATGCAGACCCGGGCCTCGTGCGCCTCAAACTCATCGGCTTCCAGAAAACGGACATCATTGGTCGCCACGACAGGGCAACTGCATTCCGTCGCCAATGCCACTGCGGCGTGGAGATAGTCCTCCTCCCCTGCGCGCCCGGTGCGCTGCAGTTCCATATAGAAGCGGCCGGGGAAGCAGCGCTGCCACTCCGTCAGGGCTGCGCGGGCATCGGCCTCCCGGCCGTTCAACAGCGCCTGGCCGATGTCTCCCTGGCGACTGCCGGACAAGGCGATGACGCCTTCCGCGTGCTCCTTGACCCAAGCCTGCTTGACCCGCGGCCGGCCCAGATATTGACCCTGCTGGTAAGAGCGAGACAGCAGCAACATCAGATTCCGATAGCCCGTCTCATTCTGAGCGAGCAGACATAGTTCGTGATGGCGCTCCTCATCGAGGGGATCCAGCACATGCAGATCCGCACCGACAATTAGCTTGAGTCCTAACTCCGCAGCGGCCTTGTAGGCCTTCACCAGACCAAAAAAATTGTGGTGGTCGGTAATCGCAACAGCGGGCATCCCCAGCTCCGCCACACGATTGAGCGCGGGGCGGATGCGGAGTAAACCATCGATCAGGGAGTATTCGCTGTGAAGACGGAGGTGAACAAACGATGCCATGCCCGAACGCTATCCCACCTCGGGGTCTGCCAGCAAGCGTCTGACCGGGCCAAAGCTCCGCCGGTGCACTGGAGAGATGCCTGCGGTCTCAAGCGCCGCCAAATGGGCCTTCGTGGGATAGCCCTTATGCCGGTCAAACCCGTATGCCGGGTAGTGCTCGTGCAGCGCCAACATCTCTGCGTCGCGCTGGACTTTGGCAAGAATAGATGCGGCACCAATGCTGGGTTCAGATAAGTCGCCTTTGACGATGGCACGTGCTTCATAGGGCCATTTGGGCAAGCGATTCCCGTCTACCAGCACCAGCGAAGGTTGTATTGGTAGCGCCTCGACTGCCCGGCGCATCGCCAACAGCGACGCCTGCAAAATATTCAGCTCATCAATCTCGGCCACGGTGGCGCGTCCCAGCGCCCAGCTGACCGCCTCGACCCGAATGCGTTCAGCCAATGCCTCACGGCGCTCCGGGGTCAACATTTTGGAGTCGGTGACGCCCTCGAGAGGGGATTCCGTCAGAATCACCGCTGCCGCGACGACATCACCCGCCAACGGCCCCCGGCCCACCTCATCGACACCCGCCAGCAGGTGGCCCGCTGTGCCTTCGAAGAGATCAGCGGATGTCATCGCCTCTTAACCAGCGGCAACAGCGCATCGATACTGCGCTCAGCAAAGTTGCCGCCGATCAGCCCCGTCAACTCGTCGAAACGGCGCACCTGCCGGTCACCGTCACCCTCCAGCAGTCCGGAAACCGCGTCGGCCAGCTGTGAAGTGGTGGCATGGTGCTGTAAGCGTTCCGGCACAACCTCCTCACCGGCTAACACATTGGGCAAACCAACATACGGAGTCTTCACCAGGCGCGACAGAATAGCCCAGGACAACGACGCCATGCGGTAACTGATGACCATCGGTTTGCGCAACAGCATCGCTTCCAGCGTCGCGGTGCCCGATGCGATCATGATCGCATCGCTGCATCGCATCACTTCACGCCCCTGCCCTAAAATCAGGCTCACTGATAGCGCTGTCGACTGAAGCACCGATTTAATCTGTTGATATCGCTCGGCATTGGCCGCAGGGATCACAAAATGCAGATCGGTATGTCGTGCCTGTAGCAAGTGCATGGCGTCAGTAAAGACGGGCATCAAATGCCGCACCTCTCCCTCTCGACTGCCAGGTAGCACTGCCAACAAGGTTTTGTTGGACGGTAGCCCCATGGCAGCGCGGAGTTCGTCTGCCGCAGGTAACTGCTGCAGCTCATCCACCAGCGGGTGGCCCACACAGACCGCATCAATGCCGGCCTCTTGGTAGATATCTACCTCGAAGGGCAACAAACACAGCATGCGATCGACCGACTCCCGGATACCCCTTAGTCGTCCCCGTCGCCAGGCCCACACTGAGGGGCTGACGAGATGAGCAGTGGGGATCCCCGACGCGCGCAGGCGGCGTTCGACAGGCAGATTAAAATCGGGGCTATCGACGCCGACGAATAGATCCGGCGCCACCCGCTGCTGCTGCGCGATGAGCCGGCGGCGGATGCCCAGCAGTTCCGGCAACCGTTTCAATGGCTCTACCAGCCCCATCACGGCCAATCGGTCTACGGCACAGAGTGACTCAAGGCCCGCGGCCTGCATCTGATCGCCGCCAATGCCCGTGATGTCGAGTGAGGTGCCGCGTTGCCGCCAGGCCCGCAACATCGCGCCGGCGAGCAGATCGCCAGACGCTTCACCCGCGCACAGGCCGAGGCGCAGCAACCCCTGTGACACTAACGAACAATGCCCCGCTGGGATTGTTTCAATGAGTCGATCAGTATCTGGATACTGGGGGTCTCGGCTACCATGCTTTCCAGTCGCTCCAGGGCAACATCGAGCGTCAGGCCTTCCCGGTAGAGGATTTTGAACGCCCGTCTCAGTTCCGATATTTCAGCGCTCTCGAAACCGCGTCGGCGCAATCCCTCGGCATTGATTGTTTTCGCCTCAGCCGGACTCCCCGCTACTGTCACGAACGCGGGGACATCCTTACCAATCGAAGTACCCATCCCGCTGAAGCTGTGCGCTCCGATCTTGCAGAACTGATGCACCAGCGTATAACCCGAGAGAATCGCCCAGTCGCCAATCTCGACATGACCGGCCAGGGCCGTGTTGTTCACCAAAATGGTGTCGTTGCCCACTAGGCTGTCGTGGCCAATATGGACGTACGCCATGATGAGATTGCGATGACCCACAGAAGTGAGGGAGCGATCCTGTACGGTCCCCCGGTGAATGGTCACATTTTCTCTGATCACATTGTTATCGCCAATGTACAGTTCGGTGGGTTCATCCCGGTACTTCAAGTCGGGGGTTGCCTCCCCCACCGTCGAAAACTGATAAATGTGATTACGTGCACCAATCTTTGTGGGGCCCTTGATGACCACATGGGACTCGATCTTGGTGCCCTCACCGATCTCAACATGGGGTCCGATCAATGACCAGGGACCCACCTCCACGGATTCATGGAGGCGAGCGCCCGGGTCAACAATGGCGGTCTCGTGGATCACGGGTCACCGATTGGCGCAGAGGATGGTGCCCGATGCCGCCAACTCGTCATCGACCCGAGCCTCGACCTCAAACTTCCAGATACCGCGTCTTTCGCTTACGATACTGGCATACAGCATGACCTGATCCCCCGGCACGCAGGGGCGCTTAAAGCGGAGATTATCGGCGCCAACAAAGTAGTAGATCGAACCGTCCGCTGGGGTTTTATCCATGGTGACAAAGCCCAGAATACCCGCGGCCTGGGCCATGGCTTCAAGCAGCAGTACTCCTGGAAACACTGGCTTACCGGGAAAATGGCCGTCGAAAAACGGCTCATTGATACTCAAGTTCTTGTAGGCCTCAATGCGCTCACCCGGCTCTACCGACACCACCCGGTCAACCAGCAAAAACGGATACCGGTGGGGAAGTCGGTTGCGAATTTCTTCAATGTCGAGTGTCACGCTTCGCCCTCCTCTTGCTGATCGAGACCGGTGGCTTTCTCCAGTTCCGCAATACGTTTCGCCATCTGGTCCAATTGAGTAAATCTTGAGGCGCTTCTCAGCCAAGATCTCAGCGGTTGAATCGGCGTACCCGATGAATAATGCCCCGCTTCGGTGACCGAGCTAGCCACCCTGCCCTGACCACCGATATGCACGTCGTCGACAATCTCCAGGTGCCCCGCTAGGCCAGCTTGCCCTGCAATCACGCACCTGGCGCCAATTTTCGTGCTACCGGAGACACCCACTTGAGAAACGATCACCGTCTGGCGGCCAACGCGCACCCCGTGCCCGAGTTGCACGAGGTTATCGATGATCACGCCATCTTCCACCACCGTGTCTTCGAGCGCGCCACGATCCACCGTAGAGTTGGATCCGATTTCAACATCGTCGCCAATCAAAACTGTTGCGAGCTGCTCAATTTTTACCCAACCCTCTGCGCTGGGCGCGTAACCAAAGCCATCCGCACCGATCGTGGCGTTGGGGTGAATCGCGCATCGCTGGCCAATTTTCACTGCGTGACAGATCACCGCACCGGGCTTGATTACCGTATCGGCACCGATGCTCGCACCATGACCAATGTAAGCGCCCGCGCCGATCCAGACCCGATCTCCGAGCACCGCGTTCTCCTCCACGCACGCGCCGGCATCAACGGTGACATCAGCACCAAGCACGGCACTGTCTGCAACAGCGGCCTGCTTGTGGATCTGCCCGCTGCTAGGCGGATGGTTATCGAAGATCCGGGATGCTCTGGCAAACGCCACATAGGGCGCGTCGCTCAGTAGCGCAGAGCCGGACCAGGCGTCGACCCAGTCAGGATGCAAGATCAGCGCGCCTGCGCTCGTATCAGAGACCTTGGACAGATGCTTTTTTTCCGAGACAAAGCTCAGATCATCCTCGGTGGCCGACTCCAGTGTCGCCAGACTGGCGATGGAGCGCGTCGGATCCCCCCGGAGCTCGAGCTCCAAGGTTTTGGCGAGCTCCCCGAGGGTGGTCATGGCGCTTACTCAGCGCCCAGTTGATTCATCTTGTCCGAGACTTTCGCCGTGATGTTGTAGCCTAGGTCAGCGTGAATAACGGCTTGCTGCTGAAGCAAGAGGCCAATCTGATCGGTCTCGATGATCTCGCGCAGCACCTCTTGTGCCTGCGGCGCCAGTTCCTGCATCACGCGCTGCGCATTCTGGGTTTGCAGCGTTTGCAATTTCTTGGCAACGTACTCGAGATCAGACTGCTTGCTGGCCATCTTTTGTCGAGCCGCGACCTGATCTTCCTCACTCATCGCTGCCTGGTCGCGTTGGAAATCCTTGACCAGTTGATCCAGCTCGGCACGCAACGCATCAAACTGTGACTTATCCGACGCAAAGTCCTCATTGGTCTCAAACTCCTGCAGACGCTGCTGCGCCACATCGGTTTGCAGGATCGCCTGTTCCAGATTGACGACCGCAATTCGGCCCTGCGCCAAAGCGATTGATGGCAAAACGGCCATCAGCAGGCCTGCCAGCCACACACGTGCGTTCATTGAACTTTCTCCATTTTTTCTCAAATCAGAAGCCTCGTCCCAGTGTGAACTGGAAGACTTCCCTTTCATCAATTGGGCTGGCATTTAGCGGCTTGGCCAAACTAAAAGTCAGCGGGCCAAAACCGGACAGCCACGTTACGCCAATGCCGACAGAGTAACGTAATTCACCAGCGTCGATACCAAAACAATTCACCTGATTTTCACGGCAATTTGTATTGAAAACATTGCCAAAATCAAGGAACAGCGCCGTTCTCAGCGAACTCCGATCTTTGATAAACGGCATCGGAAACAACACCTCTGCGCTACCTTCTATGAGGGCGTTGCCTCCGAAAGGGTTCGGTCTGTTTCTGGTGTTAAACTGCTGAGTCGGTATCTTCCCTGTCTGTGGGTCAACCGTATAACCATAGCCGCGACCGTCAGCCCCGCCAAATTGTGTGGGGCGGCCATTCTCATCAATAGCAGTCGCAGCGGTGTTGGCAGTGTAAACAATAGGTTCCGTTGCACGAGGACCCAGGGTGTTCACTTCATAGCCCCTGACCGAACCAAAACCGCCAGCGAAAAAGTGCTCATAAAAAGGCAGCTCGGTGGTATCGCCATAGCCGTCGCCGTAGCCCAACTCGCCGCGGAGGTGCAAAGTGAATTCACCAAACAGCGGGAAATAAATTTCACCGCGGTAGTTCAACTTGTAAAACTCTAGGTCTGAGAGTGGAACCGCTATCTCAAGCGATACAGACTGCGAAGCGCCGCGAGTCGCCAACTGCCCGCGATTAAGTGTCGACTGGAGCCAACTACCTGTGACGCTCCAGTTCAGGTAATGATCCCCATTCAGATCCAGAAAGCCTTCGTTCCTTGGTGGGGATAGTGCCGAGAAAGGCAGTGTGTCGATCGGTTGCAGGACTTCGGCAGCGGCATAGGTGCCATCGTCCTGCAGCGTTGAGTAGTACCAATACTCGATTTCGGGTGCGAGCCGTGGACTAGCAGAGATCTCCTGTACCGCATACTGACCCGATGTAATCTTGGTGTCAGTGACCCCCAATGAAAAACCAAGTCGCTGCGTCTCGCTAATGGGGTAGCCAAAATTCATGCTGCCCCCCCAGGTATCCGTGGTGTAGCTCGCCACGTTGATCTTTGAAAGATCGGTTTTGCGATAGAAGATGCCGAATCCGCGACTAACACCGTCTTCGGTGAAATAGGGATTGGTATAGTTGAAGCTGATGACGTCCTGGAAACGGGAGGAATTCAGCGAGACTCCGACCCGGCGACCGGTTCCCAGAAAGTTGTTCTGCTGAAGATTCAGCCCGAGAATCAGGCCAGCGTCCTGCGCGTAACCCAAGCTGCCGCCAATCGAGCCGAAGGACTGCTCCTCAACCGTAAAATCGACGTCAATCATGTCGTCAGAGCCTGGAACCTCATTAGTCTCCACCTCGGCGGTTTTGAAAAAGCCTAGCCGCTCCAGTCGGATACGGGACTGCTCGATGGCCGCAGAAGAAGCGGGGGCGGACTCCATCTGACGCATTTCCCTGCGCAGTACGTCATCCATGGTGGTCATATTGCCCGCAAAATTTATTCGTCGGACGTAGGTGCGCTTTCCTGGATCGATGAAGAATTTCATGACCACCGTGCTGTTCTCTTCATCGATCTCGGGCATGCCCGTGACCTTGGCAAAATTGTAGCCTTCGTTACCAAGGCGGCGAGTCAGGTAATCCTCAGTGGCGGTCACCAGTTGCTGGGAGTAGATCTGCTCAGGTTGCACGATCAGGAAACGATTGAGATCTTCCTCAGGCAAGACCAGATCACCGCTTAACCCCACCTCACTGACAGTGAATTTGGCACCCTCGGTGACGTTCGCCGTGATGTAGACCTCTTCCTTGTTAGGAGAAACCGCGACCTGGGTAGAATCGATATTGAACTGCAGATAACCGCGATCCAAATAAAAGGAAGACAGCGTCTCCAAATCGGACGTCAGCTTTTCTTTAGAATATTTGTTGTCGCTGGTAAAAAACGAAAACCAGCCGCCGGTCTTGAGCTCGAACAGATCGATCAGGTCCTCGTCCGAGAAAATAGTGTTGCCCACCACATTGATATGTTGAATCGTGGCGACCGTGCCCTCGTTCACATCGATCGCGATCGACACGCGATTGCGGGGCTCAGCGATGACTTCAGAATCAATGGTGGCGTCGTATCGGCCCTGCAACACGTATTGGCGCTGCAGCTCGAGCTGCATCCCCTCTAACGTAGAGCGCTGGAAGACCTGACCTACGGACAGACCTGCCCCCTTGAGTCCATCCAACAGCGCCTCGGTCTCAATGGCCTTGTTGCCATCGATGGTAATCTCACTGATGCTGGGACGCTCCGCCACAACCACCACGAGCACACCACCGTCCCGGGCAATCGAGATGTCGTCAAAATTGCCTGAGGCAAATAGACTCTTGGCCGCTGCACGCACGGCGAAGGTGTCCACCGTATCGCCAACGCCCACTGGCAACGCTGCAAACACACTCCCCGGCGAGATCCGCTGCAGACCTTCTACGCGGATATCCTGAATGACGAAGGGCTCGGCCTGAGCCAGCGCCGACTGCCCACCACCGAGTGAAGCCAGCAGCGTGACCAGCAGCGTGAGAAGTGCCCCGAGGCGAGTGCCTCGCTGCTTGTGGTGGTGTGTTAGCCGCATACGGTGTTTTCTTTAAAACCTGTTCCCACAGCGCCGGGCAAGCCGCACGGTTGCGCGCTTGGCGCGCATGGGCGAGCGTCGGTGGTTGTGAAACAGCGTGTCATCCTGCGCCGTCAGAACTTCGAAAAATCATTATACAGCGCAAACACCATGATGCTCAGCACCAATACCAATCCGACCTGATAGCCCGCCATCTGAATCCGATCCGGCAGCGGCTTGCCCAAAATCGCCTCAAACCCATAAAACACCAGGTGTCCGCCATCCAAAACCGGTATCGGCAGTAGGTTCAAGGCACCCAGCGACACGCTGAGTAGCGCCAAAAACCCGAACCAGGCCACCCAGCCCGCCTCAGCCGTCGACGCTGCAACCTTAGCAATGGTAATCGGCCCCGAGAGATTACTGGGGGAAATCAGCCCCTGAAGCATCCGAACAATGGACTTGAAGGTAAAGACCACGAGGTCACTGGTTCGCGTTACCGAAGCCACTAGCGCCTCCACCGGCCCCCTATCAAAGCGGCGTTGCTGCGCATCCGGAATCACCGGTAAGGCCACAGACATGCCGACCGCGCCAATACGCTCTCCGTCAGACACAGCGGCGGCCGGCGTCACCGATAGATTCTGACGAGTCCCTTCACGTTCAAGCTCCACAGTGATGGCCTGAGCAGGTCTGGCGCGAACATAGGTCACCCAATCCATCCAAAGCGGGATCGCCTCCCCGTCTGCACTGATTATGAGATCGCCCTCCAGAAAGCCGGCTTGCGCGGCGGCCCCGTCCTCGGTCAGCCCACCCACTACGGGAAGCACCGGCGGCATACGAATCGTGACGCCGAGCGCTCCGAGAGGATCGGGTTCCTCATCGCCTTTGAGCCATTGGCTGATGCGCGTTTCCGACTCGGCGACCACACCCGACCCCGGATAGCGGGCAGCCAACGTCAGCGTGCCCGAATCCCCCAGCCGCTCGAGCAAGGCGAAATTGACCGCCGCCACAGTCGGCGTCTCCCGACCATCAATCGCAATAATTTCCTGACCGGTCTGCAGTCCCGCTACTTTGGCAAGGGAGTTCGGTGCCACCGTGTCGATTTCGGGCACGATGCCGACTTCACCTCTTAGGAAAAGCCCCCACAGCACCAAAATAGCCAACAGGAAATTGGCGATCGGGCCCGCGGCGGCAATCGCAATGCGCTTGGACACAGGTTGGCGATTGTGCGCGCGGGGCAGATCCACCTCGGCAATCTCACCGTCGCGCTCGTCTGCCATACGCACGTAGCCACCCAGAGGAATAGCGGCGATCACATATTCGGTGTCGTCCTTACCCTGCCAGCAAAATAAGGGCCGACCGAAACCGATCGAGAAGCGCAAAACTTTTACACCCGCTCGGCGCGCCATCCAGAAATGACCGTATTCATGAAACGCCACGACGATGGCAAAGGTTGCCAGCGCGACAAATAGGGTTTGCAGGGTATCGACCACCGCCTCGTCCTAGGATTCAGAGCGAGTGAGCCCACTCGCTATAGACTGCCGCGCGGCCTCCCGCGCCTTCTGATCGAGTGCTTGGACAGCATCGAGGCTGTCAGGTTCCGCCAAATCAATAGTTTTCAACGCAACGTCAATCACTCTGTCGATGTCTGTAAAACGGATCTCGCCGGACAGGAACGCTGCCACGGCAATCTCATTAGCAGCGCTGAAGACACACATGCCCCCTGGCTGGGTAATCGCCCATTGCGCCAACGCGAGGCAGGGAAACGCTTCCAGATCGGGCGCCTCGAAATCCAGACGCCCTGCGCTGACGATATCCAGTGCCTCCACGCCTGCATCGACACGCTCGGGCCAGGCGAGACAATAGGCGATGGGCGTGCGCATATCCGGTTGGCCCAATTGCGCCAAGACCGAGCCATCGCAATAACGAATCATCGAGTGCACGATGCTCTGAGGGTGCACCACAATCTCGATCTCATCCGGGCGTCGACCAAATAACCAACATGCCTCCGCCAACTCCAGACCCTTGTTCGCCAGCGTGGCGGAATCGACTGAAATCTTCTGGCCCATTGACCAATTGGGGTGGGCGCAGGCCTCCGCGGGCGTGACAGTGTCCAGAGACGATCTGGATCGACCACGGAACGGTCCCCCTGACGCCGTCAGTACGATTTTCTCGACATCGGTCATATCGGGACGTCCGTCAGACGCGACCGGCAAACATTGGTGCATGGCATTGTGCTCACTGTCTACCGGCAACAGGGTGGCCCCGCCCTGGCGGACCGTCTCCATGAACAAGCCGCCAGCACTCACCAGCGCCTCCTTATTGGCGAGCAGAATCGTTTTCCCTGCTCTGGCTGCACTCAGCGTCGGGCGCAGCCCCGCAAACCCGACGATACCCGCAACAACGGAATCAACGGTGGATTCAGCAACCAAATCATCCAGGACCGCTGCGCCGGACTCGACCGTCACCGCCGACAGGTCGGCAAGCCTATCGGCGAGTGCCGCCGCGGCGTCCGGGTCCCCCATCACCGCATGGGTTGGCTGATGGGTTCGGCACAGCGCCTCCATATCGTCCACCGAGTGATGAGCAGACAGCAGCGCTACCTGATAGCGATCGGGGTGTCGCTGAATCACATCAAGGGTAGACCGTCCGATCGACCCCGTTGCACCCAACACCGCTACCCGTCGCATCAATCAGTAACCGATCAACAATAGGCCAAGGGCAAAAACCGGCGCCGCGCCACAAATACTGTCGAGCCGATCCATCAGACCGCCATGGCCCGGTAGCAACGACCCAGAGTCTTTCAGGCCCACTTCGCGTTTAAGCAGGCTGACCGTTAAATCCCCAACTACCGAGGCCCCTGCCGTGGCCAGTCCCAGCACTATGAGCGAGCCCCAACCCAGATGGAGTTGTGACAAGGGCAGGTTTTGCCAGATCAATGTAGCCAGCAGCGCCACGCAGAGCATACCGCCCCAAAAACCCTCCCAAGTTTTGGCCGGACTGATCTCGGCGGCCAGCGCATGCTGCCCGAAGCGCCGGCCAGCAAAGTAGGCGCCGATGTCGGCCGCCGCGACAGTCAATATCAAGAGAAACACAACAAAAGGCCCGTTGATCAGTGTCAAGCACACAATCACAGCAAGCCAGGTTGCAGTGAGCATTAGCCACCCCATCACCGCGCGGAGCCACGCGTAGCGCCATGCACCGCGGCCGGCGGCGTAATACTTCAGCCCCACCAGCATGACAGACCATAAGAACGCTGTAGCGGCCAGCCAGGGCCGGGCATGCAGTGCCGCTTCGGGGCCATCAAGCGCCAGACCCGTCCACAGCGCAATGCAGAGTAGCGGGATGATGGCGGCATAGAACGTTCGGGAGAGTGCTCTCTGAGCACCGACGAGACCCGCCCACTCCCAGCCACCGGCGGCGGCAACCAGAGCAAACAGCATCGCCTGCACGGGATAGGGCGCAAATAACAGGGTCGCAATGAGGGTCCCCGCGAGAATCAGTGCTGTGATCACCCTCTGGCGGAGCATGCGTTGTTCTCCAGAGCGCCGTTAGTAGCGATGTAACAGGGGGCGCACGCCAAAGCGCCGCTCCCGCACCGCGTAGTCAGCTAGGGCAAGATCCAATACGGTCTCGTCGAAATCGGGCCACAGGACTTCGGTAAACCAGAATTCGGCGTAGGCAAACTGCCACAGCAGGAAATTGGAGACGCGTGTCTCGCCCGCCGTGCGGATACAAAGATCCGGGTCAGGCAGCTCCGCCGTAGCGAGTCGCTGTGAGATCGTGTCTTCATTAATATCATCGGGCGACATCTTACCTGAGGCCACATCTCGGGCGAGGGATTGGGTCACCTGCGTCACATCCCAGCGACCACCATAGTCCAGCGCCAGAGTGAGCGTCGCCCGGTCCCCGGCTGCCGTCGCTTCCTCGGCCCTAGCCATCAGTCGCTGCAGGCGAGGACTGAACCGGTCTCGTCTTCCTATCACCCGCAATCGCACCCCGTCCGAGGCCAGCTTGGCGGCCTCATTGCGCAGGTAACGCGACAGCAGCGCCAGGAGCGCCCGCACTTCTGTCCTGGACCGACCCCAGTTTTCACTGGAGAACGCGAATAAGGTGAGGTAACGGATACCCCTAGATTCGCAGGCTGAGACGATCCCTCGGACCACCTCGGCGCCCGCCCGATGCCCCGCCACGCCCGGGTACCCCTCCCGGCGCGCCCAGCGATTGTTCCCGTCCATAATGATAGCTAGGTGTCGGGGAACGGTACGCAGTTGAATATCAGATGCTTGCACGGGTGCTGGGTCTCAAGCCTCAGATGGCCATGAGGTCGGTTTCTTTCTCGCCCAAGGCGGCTTCGACCTTGGCAACATAGTCATCGGTCAGTTTCTGAATGACGTCCTGGCCGCGGCGCTCCTCATCTTCGGAGATCTCTTTCTCCTTGAGTAACTCTTTGAGCATACCGAGACCATCGCGACGGGCGTTGCGCACTGAAACGCGAGCAGACTCCGCCTCACCGCGGGCCTGTTTGATGTAGCCCTTGCGGGTCTCTTCGGTCAACACCGGCATCGGAATGCGGATCACATCGCCTGCTGTTGCCGGGTTCAATCCCAGATCCGACTTGAGGATAGCGCGCTCGATATCGGGCGTAATCGCCTTGTCGAACGCCACCACACTCAGCGTTCGAGCGTCTTCAATATTAATGTTGGCCAACTGGTTAAGCGGCGTTTCGGCGCCGTAATACTCGATCCGGATGCTGTCTAGCAAACTCGAGTGTGCCCGGCCAGTGCGAATTTTATTGAAGTTGTGGGAGAGCGCCTCGAGGGCTTTACCCATGCGTTCTGCGGTGTCCTGCTTGATATCGTCGATCATGATGAATCCTAAATGTTGTTCTTTTTGACTGAAGCGCGTCGCTTTGCGCTATCAAGCCTGGATCAGCGTGCCCTCATCTCCGCCCCGAACAATGCTGAGCAGCGCACCCCGCTGCGCCATATTGAATACCCGCACCGGCATATCGTGGTCTCTCACCAGGCAAATCGCGGTCAGGTCCATGACACCCAGCTTCTTATCGAGCACTTCGTCATAGGTCAGCACGTCATATTTCACCGCATCGGGGTCCGTGACCGGGTCGGCGCTGTACACACCATCGACCTTCGTCGCCTTCAATACGACATCGGCTTTGACCTCGATGCCGCGCAAACAGGCCGAGGAATCGGTGGTAAAGAAGGGGTTGCCGGTGCCCGCCGCAAAAATGACGACGTCGCCGTTGGACAGCGCCCTGATCGCTTTGCGCCGATCGTAATGCTCCACCACGCCGCTCATGGGAATGGACGACATAGCCTGGGTCGCAATGTTGGAGCGCTCGAGGGCGTCGCGCAGGGCCAGAGCGTTCATGACGGTGGCCAACATGCCCATGTGATCGCCTGTAACGCGATCCAAGCCGGCTGCATTCAAGGCCGCGCCGCGGAAGAGATTACCGCCGCCTACGACCAGTCCAACCTGTACGCCAATACCCACTAGCTGCCCGATCTCGAGCGCCAGTTGGTCCAATACTTTGGGATCAATGCCGAAGGCTTCCTGACCAGTTAGCGCCTCGCCGCTCAATTTCAGCAGTATGCGCTTGTAGACCTTGTCCGCCGCCATCTGACCCTATCTCCGCCTGCTCAACCTGTGCCGCCCCATGCTACCGGACTGCGCGGTCCCTGTTGATACAGAAACCTTGGTGATTCTTGTCATCCCGACCCGAAAACAGGGCGGGATCAATACGAGAGCGCAACGCCAGAATCAGTTGCCGAGCTGGGCAGCCACCTCGGAGGCGAAATCCACTTTCTCGACTTCGATGCCCTCACCCACCTCGTAGCGGGTAAAACCGAGCACTTCCGCACCCGCCTGCAAGACCAGCTTGCCTACTGTGGTGTCCGGGTCTTTGACAAAAGCCTGCTCGGTAAGGCTGTTCTCGGAGAGAAACTTGCGGATTCGGCCGTCGATCATCTTTTCGACAATCTCCGGCGGCTTGCCGGAATCCTGAGCTTGTGCGGAGTAGATCTCGCGCTCCTTGGCGACCAAATCCTCTGGCATATCATCGGGAGAAACGACCTGCGGGTTGACGGCAGCCACATGCATGGCGACATCGTGCGCCAGCTCTTCCGAGCCGCCCTTCAGCGACACCAGTACGGCGATACGATTATTGCCATGGACATAGCCACCAATGACTCCGCCGTCTGCGGCGTGGGTCACCACGCGACGCACGCTGATGTTCTCGCCAATTTTTTGCACCAGCGCCTGACGGGCGTCTTCGATATCGCCCTCTGCGAGCAAGCTCACATCGTCAATGCGCTCCTCATAAGCCTTACCCACGACGCTGCGGACGAAATTCAGGAAGTTGTCGTCTCGCGCAACGAAGTCCGTCTCGCTGTTCACCTCGACCATCGCAGCGAAGCTGCCATCGTCTGCGGTCTGAATCGCCACCACACCATCAGCCGCGGTGCGACCGGCTTTCTTGGCCGCCTTCATTCCACTGGACTTGCGAAGTGCCTCAATCGCCGCGTCGATATCACCACCCGCCTCCGAGAGCGCTTTTTTGCACTCCAGCAGGCCCAGTCCGGTCCTCTCGCGCAGTTCCTTAACCAATGCCGCAGACATGTTTTTTTCCTCATAAAGCCGCCCGCGTAAGGCGGCAGAATCGTTCATGGTTCCGGCGTGAAAGCCCCACCAGCGAGCCAGCTCGCGTGTCAGGAGGCGGGCTTCTCCACCGGCTCGGGCGCTTCGGCAGATAATTCAGGCGTCGCCACTCCAGAGACCGCCTCGGTGGACTCCGTTGTCTCTCTGGCCTCTTGAGCGGGAGCAGTTTCTGCCTCCGCTTCAGTCACCTCAACGAACTCATCAGCGGATACCACTTCTCCCGCCGCCGCTTTACCCGCCAGCACCGCGTCAGCCACAGCGGTAACGTACAGCTTGATCGCGCGGATCGCGTCGTCGTTGCCTGGAATTACGTAGTCGACGCCGTCGGGATCGCTGTTGGTATCGACGATGCCGATAACCGGGATGCCCAGCTTGTTAGCTTCGGTTACTGCAATGCGCTCGTGGTCCACATCCACGACAAACAGCACATCGGGCAGACCCGACATCTCTTTGATTCCGCCGATGGACCGCTCAAGCTTTTCCTTCATACGAGAGCGCATCAACGCCTCTTTCTTGGTCAGCTTGGCGAAGGTGCCATCACGCTCCTGCTGTTCCAGCTCCCGCAGGCGCTTGATCGAAGAACGGATCGTCTTGTAGTTCGTCAGCATGCCGCCAAGCCAGCGATGGCTGACGAAAGGCATGCCACAACGACGAGCGTGCTCCTCAACGATCTTGCCAGCGGCGCGCTTGGTGCCGACGAACATCACCTGGTTTTTATTCTCGGCCAGACGCTTAACGGTATTCAGCGCGTCATTAAAGGCGGGCACGGTGTGCTCAAGATTGATAATGTGAATTTTATTGCGGGCCCCAAAAATGTACTGATCCATTTTGGGGTTCCAGAAACGGGTCTGGTGTCCGAAGTGCGCACCTGCCTGCAGCAAGTCGCGCATGCTTACCTGCGTCATAGTCAAACTCTCTGTTTGGGTTAACCTTCCGCCCCGTCCTGCGACTCCAACCGGAAAACCGGCACCCGGGTCCGCAACTGCGAGGGGGCGTGCTATTTGCCATTATTGGCTTACTGGATCCCTCCAGCGGCACGCGTTATACCACAGGCGCCCTGACAGTAAAAGCGCGTCCCAAAAGGGTCTCAGAGTCGGTTACACTCTCGCTCCCTCTGGGCCCATTACCACCGGCAACCGCTGATGAGCACCGTTAAACCCAAAACCGACACTGAGATCGACGCCATGCGCGAGGCGGGCCGTCTCGCTGCAGAGGTCCTCGAGATGATCGAGCCTCGAGTCGAAGTGGGTATGACGACCGGCGAAATTGACCGCATTTGTCACAATCACATCGTTAGCGTGCAAAAAGCGGTCCCCGCACCGCTTAACTATAAAGGCTTCCCCAAATCGATCTGCACGTCGGTGAACGAGGTGATTTGTCATGGCATCCCCTCGGACAGCAAGAAATTACGCAATGGCGACATAATCAACATCGACGTCACGGTAATCAAAGACGGCTGGCACGGTGATACCAGCATCATGATAGGTGTCGGCAACGTCGCGCCCCATGCTGAGCGTTTGATGCGTGTCACCCAGGAGTGTCTGTACCAAGCGCTGGCACTGGTTAAACCCGGCGCCGCCTTGGGCGATTTGGGCAATGTTATTCAGCAGCATGCCGAATCCAACTACTACTCCGTTGTCAGGGAGTATTGCGGCCACGGTATCGGTCAGGTGTTTCATGAAGAGCCGCAGGTGCTGCATTACGGCAAACCCGGTACGGGCTTGAAACTGGAGCCCGGCATGACCTTCACGGTCGAACCCATGATCAACGCGGGTAAGCGCTACACCAAGTTGAATGCACGAGACGGCTGGACCGTGACTACGCGGGATGGTCGGCTTTCCGCACAGTGGGAGCACACCATCGTCGTCACGGACACAGGTTGTGAAGTGCTGACCCGGAGGCAGGATGAAACCTTCCCCTTCTGAGACACTGTCAGACGCGTCCATTCCCTCTTTCGGTTCTTGCCTAACTCAGGACACCAACCCTGCTCTGGCGGCCCGGGGTTTTCTGCAGACAGCAAGAGAGGCTGTGGCCAAGAACTTCGCGCCTGGCAAGGCGATTACGCCGTTGCTCCGACAAACCAGCGACATGGTCGACACGGTGCTTACCCAACTATGGGTGGAATACGTGGGAGATAACTCAGCGGCCGCGCTGATCGCCGTCGGCGGTTATGGCAGAGGCGAGCTGTTCCCGCAGTCTGATATTGACGTACTCATCCTCACTCGAGAGGCGCCAAACGCGGGCACGGCACCCCAACTGGAACAGTTTGTCACCAGTCTCTGGGACACGGGACTGCAGATCGGACACAGCGTCAGGACGCTGGCCGAGTGCGAGGAGTTGGCAAAAGAGGACCTGACTGTAGTGACGACGATGATGGAATCACGACATCTCGCAGGCGACACCGGCTTGATCGAAGCGCTGGCAGCGATCATCGACCCCTCCGCCATGTGGCCGCCCAATGACTTTATTCGCGGCAAGCTGGGCGAGCAACAGAATCGCCACGATCGCTACAGCAATACCGAATATGCGCTGGAACCCAACATCAAGAGTTCACCTGGCGGTCTTCGAGACCTTCAGGTCATAGAGTGGATCACGCTACGATGCTTCGGTGAGGGCCTCAGCGACGTCAACGAGCCTGACTTTTTGAGCGAGACCGAGCGCGACCAGTTGCGTAATGGCCAGGAGTTTCTCAGCCAGGTGCGCTTCGCACTGCACAACATGACGGGGCGCGCTGACGACAGACTGCTATTTGATCACCAGAAAAAGCTTGCGGCACTGTGGGGGATGGTCGATGGCGACACGCTTGCAGTGGAACAGTTCATGCAGGTCTATTACCGCTGGATGAAGACGCTCAGCCAGCTTAATGAACTGCTGATTGAGGTATTTGAGCACCGGCTGGCTCATGCAACCGATTCCGATATTCGCGTCATTGATGACGATTTCGAGGTGAGCAACAGCCGCATCAGAGCCCGGCACGACAACGTATTTCAGGACAACCCCAGCAATCTGTTACGAGTATTCGTGTTGATTGGCAACGATCCGTTGGTGGACCGGATTGAACCCAACACACAACGCCTGCTGCGTCGCGACTCGCCCCTGATCGATAACGCCTTTCGAGCCTCACAGATCAACCGTGACCTGTTCATGGCTGTACTCGACGTGCCCCACAATATGACCAAGCAGCTCAGGCGCATGTCACGTCACGGTGTGTTGGGTCGATACCTGCCGGCTTTTGGCAAAATCATCGGGCAAATGCAGTTCGATTTATTCCACGCGTATACCGTGGATGCGCATACGACAGAGGTGATCGCCAATACACGCCGTTTCATGCGCGCCGACTACACAGACCGGTTCCCCGTATCGACCCGGATTGCCCGCCGCTTGAGGGATCCAAGACTGCTCTACATTGCCGCACTGTTTCACGACATCGGCAAGGGTCGGGGCGGCGATCACTCGGAGCTCGGGGCAGTCGACGCCGAAACATTTTGCATCGATCACGGTTTATCGCAGACCGACACCGAACTGATTGTCTGGCTGGTAAAGAACCATTTGTTGATGAGCCAAATCGCCCAACGGCGGGATATCTCCGATCCCGAAGAAATCCAGCGCTTCGCCGAGATTGTGGTGACCGAGGAGCGCCTAGATTACCTGTATACGCTGACCGTGGCCGATATCGCCGGCACCAACCCTGAGCTCTGGAACGCATGGCGTGCTTCGCTGATGCGTCAGCTGTATACCGAGACCCGTCGAGCCCTGAGCCGCGGTTTGGATAACCCGCTGGACCGGGACGAAGTCATTAGGGAAACCAAGCACAGTGCCGCTGACATATTGGAGTACCGGGGCTTCCTAGAGGATGAGCTGGAAGGGCTCTGGTCAACGCGGGGCGAGGACTATTTTCTCCGGGAGCGCGCCGAAGATATTGCCTGGCATACCGAGGCCATCGCGGACCACAACCACGAGCGGGGTGCGTTGGTTTTGGTGCGGCAGGCCGGAGAATCGCCCATCGGTAATGCGACCCAGATTTTTGTGCATACGCTGGACGAGCCCAGTACCTTCGCCCGGATCTGCGCAGCGCTAGAGACGCTGGACCTCACCATCCACGACGCACGCATCTACAGCGACACCGATGGCAGCACCCTTGATACCTTTTTTGTCTTAAAGAGTGATGGGGCCTCACTCGACAGCCATCCAGATACCTTTCAAGAGATCGAGGACAGGATTCGCCAGCACCTCAGCGAGTCCGAGTTGAAACCCGTGTCCCGACATACACCCAGAACAGTCAAAGCCTTCACCATACCCACCACTGTGCAGTTCTCTCAGGACGCAACCAGTCATCTGACGACGCTTGAAGTCACCACTGCCGACCGACCCGGATTACTGGCGCGACTGGGGTCAGTACTGTCTCGATACGATGTATCGGTGCAGGGCGCCAAGATCCAAACCCTGGGCGAGCGCGTCCAAGATATCTTTTTTCTCGCCGATGCAGCAGGCGGTCAATTAAAGGATGGCGCTTTGCTCGCCTCTCTTGAAAACGACCTTATCGAGGCTTTGGGCACCGGCCAGCAGGAAGACAGTGCCGTGTCGGAGCTGAGTATTTGAATACCGGTCTCAATACGCTGCACCCCTACCCCTTTGAAAAGCTGGGGCAACTCTTTGAGGGGCTCTCCCCTTCCAATCAGCCGATCATTCCGCTCACCATCGGTGAACCACAGCACGCGCCGCCCGAAAAGGTGACCGAGTTACTGAGCGAACACGCAGCGCTGGTGGCGCAGTACCCTGCCACAGCAGGTCGACCTGAACTTCGCGCCGCAATCGGCGCATGGCTAGAACATCGATTTCATCTACCTCCAATGGATGCCAACCGACATGTCTTGCCGTTAAACGGCACGCGAGAAGGTCTCTTCGCCGTGGCACAGACGATGGTGACTCATGGCAGACCAGGCGCGGTGTTATGCCCCAATCCCTTCTACCAGATCTATGAGGGCGCGGCGCTGCTGGCGGGCACCGAGCCCGTCTTGCTGAATTGCGATGCCGGTAATGGCTTCCTGCCGGATTTCGATTCGGTGACCGACGAACAATGGCAAGCCTGCCAGCTTTTGTTTATCTGCACCCCAGGTAACCCCGCGGGTGCCGTGATGCCCCGGGAGGCACTGCAAGCACTGATTGCCTTGGCGCAGGAGCACGAATTTGTAATCGCCAGCGACGAGTGCTATAGCGAGATCTATCCAGACGAGCAACATCCGCCCGCGGGTTTGCTTGAAACAGCCGCCGCGATGGGCAACACCGACTACCGGCACTGCTTGTGTTTTCACAGTCTCTCAAAGCGATCTAACCTTCCCGGGTTGCGCTCGGGGTTCGTCGCGGGGGATCCGCACTGGATTGAGCAATTTCGCCGCTACCGCACTTATCACGGCTGCGCGATGCCGCCCCATCACCAAATTGCCAGCGAGTGGGTATGGAGCGACGAGCAGCATGTGCGCGACAATCGGGCGCGCTACCGGGATAAGTTTGCCGCTGTGACGCCCATTCTGGCACCCGTGCTTGCGGCTCCCTCTCCCGATGCCGGTTTTTACCTTTGGCCCGAGACGCCGATCGACGACGAGACCTTTGCCCAGCAGCTGCTCCAGCATGCCGGCGTCAAAGTCCTGCCCGGTCGCTATCTCGCTCGAGACACTGCGGCTGGCAATCCCGGCGCGCACCGCGTCCGCCTGGCACTTGTGGCCGAGCTCGGGCAATGCGTTGAGGCCGCAGAACGCATCGCCCACGTAGTGAAATCCGGTGGATGACATGAGCGGCCCGATTAATGCGAGTAGCAATCTGAACAAAGCCGAGCGCATCGCCTATATCGACGACAAGCTGCAGTCTCTATACCCAACGACGCCGGTGCCACTGGATCATAGGGACCCGTATACCCTACTGATTGCCGTGCTGCTGAGCGCGCAGTGCACGGACGAGCGGGTCAACAAGGTGACCCCCGAATTGTTTGCCAAGGCGGATTGTCCGGAAGACATGGTCACACTGACCGTCGAAGACATCCGTAGCATCATCCGTCCGTGCGGCCTCTCGCCGCAGAAATCCAAAGCGATTCATCGTTTGAGCGAGCTGCTGTTAGCGCACCACGGCGGCGAAGTGCCAGCTGATCTTGAGGCGCTGGAGAAGCTGCCGGGAGTGGGTCATAAAACAGCGAGTGTGGTGATGGCACAGGCATTTGGGCTGCCGACTTTCCCGGTGGACACTCATATCCACCGCCTCGCGCAACGATGGGGACTGACCCGGGGGCGGAACGTGGTCGAAACAGAGCGGGATCTGAAACGCACTTTTCCCGAGGCCCGCTGGAACGCGCTGCACCTGCAAATCATTTACTACGGGAGAGAATACTGCACGGCACGGGGCTGCGATGGCCGTGTCTGCGAGATCTGCCGCACCTGCTACCCAGCAAGAAAACACCCCAAGCGTTGCAACAAAGCGTGATCGCCGCGGCGGTATAAGCACAATTCTGCTACTCTGCGCCGCCTAACACGGGATGGTGCGCGATCCGGTGTGACGCCCCAGCCCGTAAACTGTCAATCACTGCAAAAGGTCACTCTGATGAGTCAGCCACTGCTCTTTGGTATTCCTAATTGCGACACGGTCCGCAAGGCGCGTAAGTGGCTCGATGAACATGGTCTGACGCACGAATTCATCGATCTCAGAGCCGATGGGCCGTCTGTTAAAAAAATCAGTGAGTGGCTTTCGGCGGTTGGGTCCGAGAAACTGATCAATCGGCGTAGCTCCACCTTCAAGCAATTATCCCAAGATGACAAGGCGGCACTGGAAGGCGGTGACACGGTGAGTGTATTGCAGGCCCAACCTACCTTGATCAAGCGCCCGGTTCTTGAGTGGAACAACGCGGTGTCAGTGGGCTTCAAGGCGGAAGACTATGCGCAACTATTCGATAGCTGAGGAATCATACTCATGAGCTCGCTTCACGGTTTCGGCCTAGGCATTGTGTCTGAGAATGCTCAGGGCGCCGTGCTGGATACCTTTTACCCCCGGCCGGTCGCGCAGGTCAGCGACGAGCTGGCCAGCGTACTGTCGGGCGTGTCGGGAAGACTGGATGCTGCACAGCTCGCAGCTTTATCAAGAGCACTGGACGCAGCGGGCGACAGCGCCGGGGCCGGTCTCGCGACGCAACTGGCCGCCGCGGAGGGCAAAGTAGTGGCGACATCGCTGGCCGACAACGCACCGCCGAGCTCAGTCGAGGAGGCCTACCTCAAGCTGCACCTCATCTCTCACAGAAGGGTGAAACCGCACGAGACGGACCTCACCGGACTATTCGGCCTGCTACCCAATGTGGCATGGACGGACCAAGGACCTGTCGATCTTAAAGAGCTCCCGCGACGCCAGCTGGACGCGCGGCTCAAAGGCTCGGTCCTAGAAATCTCGAGCGTCGATAAGTTCCCGAAGATGACCAACTATGTGGTCCCTGCAGGTGTCCGCATTGCGCATACCGCCAGAGTGCGCCTGGGGGCCTATCTGGGTGAAGGCACCACCGTCATGCACGAGGGCTTCATCAACTTCAACGCCGGCACTGCAGGCCCCGGGATGATTGAAGGCCGGATATCAGCAGGCGTTTGGGTGGGCGAAGGCTCCGACCTCGGAGGCGGCTGCTCCACGATGGGCACACTCTCGGGTGGCGGTGATATTGTGATCTCGGTGGGTAAAGAGTGCTTGATCGGTGCGAATGCCGGCTTGGGTATCCCCTTGGGAGATCGCTGTACGATTGAAGCAGGCTTGTTCGTTACGGCCGGCACCAAGGTCAGTGTGCTGGATGACGGCGGTGACACCATCGAAACCATCTCCGCCAGAACATTGGCGGGGCGATCAGACCTCTTGTTTAGGCGGCATTCGAGCACCGGTACCGTACAGTGCCTTACCAACAAGAGCGCGATTGAGCTCAATGAGATGCTGCATGCCAACAAATGATGATCAGGAGCCCACGCTTGCGCTGACCCGTGACTTGATCGCCTGCGCCTCGGTCACCCCAGAGGACGCGGGCTGCCAGTCTCTGATGATGGCGCGTTTGCAGCAATCAGGTTTCTCGGTCGAGTCCCTGCGCTTCGGTTCGGTCGATAATTTCTGGGCAACACGCGGTTCATCGGGTCCGCTGCTGGTCTTTGCCGGACACACAGACGTGGTACCTCCCGGAGACACGGAGCAATGGGAGTCCGATCCCTTCATCGCCACTGAAACGGGGCCTGATCTGGTTGGCCGCGGCACTGCGGACATGAAAGCCAGCCTCGCCGCGATGGTGGTGGCCTGCGAAAATTTTGTTAGCACGCACCCTGATCACTCCGGTCGCATCGGCTTTCTGATCACTTCTGATGAAGAGGGGCCTGCCAAAGACGGGACGGTCCGCGTCATGGAGACGCTGAAAGACCGTGGCGAACAGATCGATTGGTGCATTGTGGGCGAGCCCTCCAGCACACGCGAACTCGGCGATTTGGTGAAAAACGGCCGCCGGGGCTCACTCAACGCGCGGTTAGTGATTCACGGCAAGCAGGGCCACATCGCCTACCCGCACCTCGCTGATAACCCCATTCACCGGGCGATGCCGACACTCAACGCGTTGGTCACGGAGCCATGGGATCAGGGCAATGATTTTTTTGACCCCACTTCCCTGCAGATCTCAACAATCTTGGCTGGCCAGGGTGTAACCAACGTCATCCCAGGCAGCGTCGAGGTGCTCTTCAATCTGCGTTTCAGTACCGAGGTGACGGCCGACGAGATTCGTGAGCGCTGCGAGGCAATTCTGGACCAAGGTGGCCTGACCTATGACATTGAATGGTCGCTGAGTGGCGAGCCGTTCTTGACCGAGCCCGGAGCGCTGCTCAATACGGTCATAGAGAGTATCGAGGCGACGACCGGCCTCGTGCCGGAGGTATCCACCGGAGGCGGCACCTCAGATGGACGATTCATTGCGCCCAGCGGCGCGCAGGTAGTCGAGGTGGGTCACATCAACGAGACCATTCACCAAATTAACGAGCGAGTGAAACTCGCGGATATCCCGCAGCTGACCAAGATCTACGAGGGGATCCTGGAACGCCTTCTAATCGGCTGATACGACCGTGAGTTGCGACAGAGATAGCCCCAGTGTCGCCCAACGTGCTACCTCGCTGGCAATCCATTCATCTGCAAAAGCCCCCAGTGCGCGTGCCATGGGTGAACTGGCCTCCGCATTATCCACTCTCAGCAGGGTCAGCCCCGCACCGATCGAAGCATGCAGTGTCGTCTCGGCACCGCGCAGCACGGCGATCAAACCCTCGATCGCATGCCGAGTCCCAGATGGCAAATGATCCAGAGGGCGCGACATATCGTCGTCCGCTTCATCGCTAGCACAAGAGATAGCAGGCAGCGCCAGCACGATGTGTTCGATCGGACCTCGCTGCCGGAGCAGATCTAACAAATAGCCTTGACCAATCGGTGACGCCAGCGTCAGATGATGCCACTCGGCCTGCTCTAGACTCCTGTTGAGGGCGGACCTAACCGCCGCCGCGTCAGCCAGATCGCCGCAGAGGATCGGACGCGGGTGCGACGCTGCGTCCTGTAAAACCGAGACCGGCATGCACTCCACACCAATCCAGAACCGACTTGCGGTCACAATACTCTCCCGTTGCTCGTCACCACCTGTTTCTCTTCATCGCCTGTTCTTCTTCATGAGCAGCGCTTCACAAAGACCGCTACAGTCGCCGGGTGAACACATCAAAGCGCACTGACTTACCCTTCAGCGTATGCGCGGGGCGAATGTTCCCCAGTATGGGTGCACGCAAGGGTCGTTTCACCACGATTCTCTCCACGGGCTGATCCCATGCCCACTGCCACAGAGACTCGCTATCGTCGGCCGGATCGGCCAGATGCTGGAGCATGGCGGACTCTTTCTTCACAGCCGCCGCTTTTTTCCGCTCGGGGAACATTGGATCGAGGTAGATCACTGTCTCGGCGGGTGCACGCAGCATCTTGCTGTCTCCTGCCCGCACAACCATTCTCTCTGCCGCCTCCCTGACCTGATCTACGCCGCTCACGGCGGCGGCTTGCACGGCTTGCTCGAGCAACCACGCCAAGACGGGCACCCGCTCACAGAGCGTGACCTCGCACCCCAGATCGGCCAGCACAAAAGCGTCACGCCCCAATCCGCCCGTGGCATCGCATATCAGCGGCTTG
>CAJXDE010000017.1 GCA_913052635.1 uncultured Halieaceae bacterium | reverse complement strand
GCTCTTCCAAAACTGTCTCGATGCCGCGCTTATCGATGATGCGCATACCCTTGGAGGACACGCGCAAAGAAATAAAGCGCTTCTCGGACTCTATCCAGAAACGATGGTTGTGCAGGTTAGGCAAGAAGCGACGCTTGGTACGGTTCTTGGCGTGCGAAACATTGTTACCGGTTGCGGGCCGTTTACCAGTAACCTGACAGACACGTGTCATGGGAGTCCCCGTCGACATCTACAAAGGGCGCGTGTTATACCAGAGGGGCTGTGGGGGCGCAAGCGAGGCCAGGCGGCTACAACCTCAAGTGTGCAAAAACCCCCGCAAATGCTAGGGTGCGCACGATCTCATCTGGGGATTTAGGGCCTATGGGCCAGCTAAACCAGCGCCACATTCTGGTGGCCATCTCTGGCGGTATCGCAGCCTATAAAGGTGCGGAACTGGTGCGACTGCTGAAAAAGCAGGGAGCGTTGGTGCGTGTCGTGCTGTCACGGGGTGCAACGGAATTCATCACCCCGCTCACCATGCAGGCCCTGTCTGGAGAGCCCACCCATACCGAGCTCCTCGACGAGGTGGCGGAGGCGGGTATGGGGCATATTGAATTGGCGCGCTGGGCAGACGCGATGATCATTGCGCCAGCCACCGCAGACGTGATCGCGCGGCTAGCACAGGGCCGGGCAGATGACCTTTTGACCACGGTAGCGCTCGCGACACCTGCGCCTGTCGCCGTGGCACCGGCTATGAATCAGCAGATGTGGGGCCACGCTGCGACCCAGGAAAACATTCGGATGCTCACCTCGCGGGACATTCAAATTATTGGCCCCGATGCAGGAGAACAGGCTTGTGGTGATGTGGGGCCGGGCCGACTGCTGGAACCTGAAGCCATTGTGGCTGCCGTCAATGCACGTTTTGAAAGCCGTCTATTGGAAGGGCGCCGAGTGGTGATCACCGCGGGCCCGACCATGGAGGCCATCGATCCGGTTCGATATTTGAGCAATCACAGCTCCGGAAAAATGGGCTTTGCGCTGGCAGGAGCCTGTGCAGAGGCGGGTGCGCAGGTTGAACTGATCTCCGGGCCGGTGCATTTGGACGCACCGAATCGGGTCACGGTGCATCCGGTCACCTCTGCAACCGAGATGTGCGAGCAGGCACTGGCGCTCTCGGCAGGTGCTGATGTGTTCATTGGTGCAGCGGCGGTCGTTGACTACCGGCCCGAAACCCCATCAGCCAAGAAGATCAAAAAGTCAGACAACGCCCCGCTGACTCTTACACTGGTCGAAAACCCCGACATCATCGCCTGCGTTGCGCAATCAGCGAGCCGGCCTTCCATGGTGGTGGGTTTTGCTGCCGAAACCGAATCCTTGATGGATCACGCACGGGAAAAGCGACAGAGAAAGGGGCTCGATATGATTATTGCCAATGACGTCAGCGACCCTGATACGACTTTCGGCTCTGAGCAAAATGCGGTGCATCTCATTACGGAAGTACAGGAACAAAGCCTGCCCTTGGCCAGCAAGCGGGTCATCGCGGAACAGATTGTTGCCGCCGTCGCCGCGGTACTTGGTCGCTAATTGTTGCAGTTTTGGCAGGCCTTACGATGGGCCTGACCCGCTGCCGGCGCTGAGCGCGGTCTGCGGCATCTTCACATTGCCTTTGCGCTCGCAGCGGATCATTCTCTGCGCTTTATTTGCGCCGGATTAAAGATCATGTCGCTCAATCAGGGTGAGGCTGGGAATTTTGCTCGGATCCTGACCGAATCACTACCCTATATCCAACGCTTCACGGGCAAAACCTTTGTCATCAAGTTTGGCGGCAACGCCATGACCGATGCGGAACTCCAGGAGAGTTTTGCCCGTGACGTGGTGTTGATGAAACTGGTGGGCATGAATCCGATTGTGGTGCACGGTGGTGGGCCACAGATTGGCAAACTGCTGGAGCGTCTCAACATCGAGTCCGAATTTGTTGATGGCATGCGGGTCACTGACGAGCACACGATGGACGTCGTCGAGATGGTACTTGGCGCCGCGGTGAACAAGGAGATCGTTGAGAGCATTCACAGAAACGGCGGCCGCGCCATTGGCATCACGGGCAAGGATGGCCAGCTAATTCAGGCTCGCAAACTGGCGGGTGACTGGAGTCGCGAGGGGGCAAAGGATATTGGCCAGGTCGGCGAGGTGGCCAGCATCGATACCGATATTCTGAACATGCTGATCGGCAGCGACTACATTCCCGTGATTGCGCCGGTTGCGGGCAGCACGGACGGCAAAACCTATAATATCAATGCCGACATGGTCGCCGGCAAATTGGCCGAGGTGCTGCAGGCAGAAAAGCTGATGCTCTTGACCAATGTGGCAGGACTGCTGGACGCGGAGGGCAATATTCTGACCGGGCTCAATACGCATCAGGTCGAGGAGCTGATTGAGCAAGGCGTCATTCACGGCGGCATGTTGCCCAAGATTCACTGTGCACTAGAGGCCGTGCAAGGCGGCGTGTCTAGCGCCCACATCATTGACGGTCGGGTGGCTCACGCAGCGCTGCTGGAAATTTTCTCGGACGAGGGTATCGGGACACAAATCAGCTCTCGAAGCTGAGCAATTTGCACCCAACCCACGGCCTGATTAGCATCGTCCCATATCCCGGACGTTCGAGGGCTCATGCCGGACAGCGCACCTACCGCTCAGGTTGACCGTAAGCAGCAGATTCTCATGGCGCTCGCGGAGATGCTGAAAGAGCCCCCCGATAAGCGCATTACAACCGCGAGAATAGCAGCGGCTGTTGGCGTCTCGGAAGCCGCGTTATATCGTCACTTCCCCTCCAAACGCACCATGTATGCCGCACTCTTGGAGTTTGCTGAAGACACCCTCTTTGGCCTGATTGGTCGCATCCCCGGTGAGCAGCCAGGCGCGCTGGATCATTGCCACAGAATGCTGTGTATCTATCTGGAATTCTGCGAAAACAACCCGGGTACCACACGATTGCTCACGGGACGGGCACTGACAGGTGAGTCGCTGCGACTTCATCAACAGGTTGAGCAGCTGTATCAGCGACTCGAGACTCAGCTCAAGCAGTATCTGCGAGAAGCGGAGATGCGAGAGCAGCTCCGGACCCGCCTGCCGGTCGCGACCGCAGCCAACCTGCTCATGGCAGCGGCCGAAGGCAGGGTATTGCAATTCTGCCGCAGCGACTTCCGGCGTAGTCCAATAGAAGGGTGGAACGATCAATGGGCACAGCTGACTGACGGCTTGATGAAACCCACGTTCACCGGTAGCCCGGAAGGCCTGTCACGATCACGCTAGGGTGAAGGGGGCGACTGGCTCACCTGGCGCCGCAATGGGCGATCTACTCGGGGTCGGCAAAGCAGGCAATATCGCGGGTCGGCTGTATTTACGCCACACCATATCGCTCCCGATACTGCTCCAAAGCCTCACGGTGCTGTGCCATCTCGGGCTTACTCTCTACCCAGGCGATGATGTCATGTAGCGAGACCACACTCACTACTGTTAGCCCCCAATCCTGTTCCACTTGCTGCACTGCCGAGCGCTCGCCGTCGCCGCGCTCACATCGATCCAGCCCAATCACCACACCCGCACCCCTGGCACCCGACTCATTGAGTATGGCCATGGACTCGCGGATGGCTGTCCCGGCAGTCATCACATCGTCAATAACCACCACACCTCCGGCGAGCGGGGCGCCGACGATATTGCCACCCTCACCATGGGTCTTGGCCTCTTTGCGGTTGAAGGCAAAGGGCAGATCCACACCGTGTTGCTCTGACAATGCCATCGCAGTGGTGGAGACTAGCGGAATGCCTTTATAAGCGGGGCCAAAGAGCATATCGGCGTGAACACCCGAAGCGTGCAAGGCGGCGGCATAACAGCGTCCCAAGCGCGCCAGTGCGCCGCCTGTTGAAAACTTTCCGGCGTTGAAGAAATAGGGGCTGATGCGCCCGGATTTGAGCTCAAACTCTCCGAACTGCAGCACATCAAACTCCAGTGCCAACTCGATAAAGTCCTGCTGGAAACGCTGCGCGGTCGTATTCACACCTCACTCCATGGCGTTTTGTCGTTCAGGCTGCGATTAACTGCCCCGAATCCACGTCGGGGCGCAGTCTGGCCCCTTGGTTTCACCGTATCATATGAAAACAAAGTGGGTAGGACTAGCAATGAGGGTCATCAGCCTCGTCATCGAGGGGCTAGAGCAGGCGGCCAACACAGGTTGTCTGGCGTGGCTGTTTGCACAGGACGCGGACATCATCTGCCTGCAAGACACCCGTTGCGCCGAGCACATGCTCGCCGGGAATGTCTTCTTTCCTGATCACTACAACCCGTACTTTCTGGATCATTACGACGACCCTCGCCTCAATGGCGTCGCCATCTACTGCAAGCAACTGCCCAAAGCCATCATCTGGGGTCTGGGGTTCGAGGCGTTTGACGCTCAAGGCCTCTACATTCAGGCAGATTTTGACGAGATCAGCGTGGGTTCGGTGCTGGTGCCCAGCGGCAAGGGCGGCCCTGAAGCCATGGCCAGCAAGCTAGACTTTCTTTCACAGCTGAGCAGCCACCTCGAGAAAGTGCGGCACAAACGCCGTGGCTACATTCTCTGTGGTGGCTGGGAGCTCATGGCGCATCATGCCGATGCGGAGGACGCCGGGAACAGTCCGGCATTGCCCGGGCTGTCACCCGCTGAACGTGGTTGGTTGCTGGACCTCTATGACAGCGGTTATGCCGACGCTTACTCCCTGACTGATCAAGAGCCCGGCGCCTATACCTGGTGGCCTGATGGCGACGATGCGGGCGGTCTGCGTACCGATACCCACATTATCTCCGAGCTTCTGGTGGGCCGGGTTGAGCGCGGTACCATCTTCGACGAGCAGGCGTTCTCACACCACGCTCCGATCATCATAGATTACGACTTGAGCCTCTAGCCTGCGCTGAGTGCGGCCCGCTGCGCCGCAGTGATGGCCTCACCAGCGGAAAAAGCTAGCACGAGAAGACCCGTCAGTTCTTCCTGACTGAAGGTGGCGCCCTCCGCGGTACCCTGCACCTCGATCAAACCTCCCTGCTCCGTCATCACCACATTCATGTCGCTGTCCGCCGTCGAATCCTCAGCATAATCAAGGTCCGCTACGGGCACGCCATTCCAGACACCAACAGACACCGCTGAGATCATATGCTTCAGCGGATCGGTGTCCAGTTCACCCGCGCGCTGGAGGTAATTCAACGCATCAACGACCGCCACACAAGCTCCCGAAATCGCAGCGGTGCGGGTGCCGCCATCTGCCTGAATCACATCACAATCCACGGTGATGGTGCGCTCCCCCAACATTTTAAGATCCAACGCGGCTCGCAAGGAGCGACCAATCAGTCGCTGAATCTCAACCGTTCTGCCACCCTGCTTGCCGCGCGCCGCCTCACGGTCCATCCGCGACCCGGTGGAGCGCGGCAGCATGCCGTACTCAGCAGTCAACCATCCTTCGCCCTTGCCTCGCAGAAAACCGGGTACGCCGGCGCTCACGCTCGCCGTACAAATCACCTTTGTCTGCCCAAAAGACACCAAGACCGAGCCCTCAGCATGACAGGTGTACCCCCGTTCAAAATGAATGGCCCGCATGGCGTCCGGGGCGCGGCCACTGGGCCTGTCGGGTGGTGAGTCCAAAACGGTTCTCCTACTGTGTATAACGTTCAGCCCGAGTCACTGCTGTTACACTTAGCAGCGCGCTTGGTCGAGGAATAACGGTGACTCAGAGCATGACGGGCTTTGCCCGCGGGAGTGTAACAACGGGGGCCCTGACGGTCACCGTGGAGTGCCGCTCCGTCAACAATCGCTACTTGGACCTGCAGTGTCGGATGCCGGACACACTGAGAAGTATGGAAGGCAGTTTACGCGAGCAGGCAGGGACGTTTTTTGCTCGCGGCAAGCTAGAGATGCTTGTGCGCATCTCCGATGGCGGCTCAGGCATCAATGCCACACTGAATAGTGAACGGCTCTCGGCCCTTAAGGCCACCCTGCTAGAGGTTGCCGGTGAGTTCCCCGAAGCCGCGGCGCCCGACCAGCTCGCGCTACTGCTCTCGCCAGGAGTACTAAGCGAACCCGAAACCGATCTGGAAGCGCTACAAACCACGACCACCGATGCCGCCAGACAATGCTTCGAGGGCCTGCGTGAGCAGCGAAGGCAGGAAGGCGAAAAGCTGGCCGCATTGATTCAGCAGCGATCAGATGCAATGCGTGGGCATCTCGCCACGCTCCGGAAACAGCTGCCGGACCTGCAGGCAGCCCATCGACAACGCCTGCTCGATCGGCTGCAATCGCTTGACATCGAAGCAGAACCGATGCGGCTGGAAGAAGAAATTGTGTATGTACTGCAGCGGGCAGATGTGGACGAGGAAATGGATCGCCTGGACGCGCATCTTGATGCCATTGAATCAGCTTTACGGAGCAGCTCACCGGTCGGCAGGCGACTGGATTTCCTGATGCAGGAGCTCAATCGCGAAGCCAATACGCTGGGCTCAAAATCCACCGCGCTCAGTACCACTAATGTGTCTGTGGAGTTCAAAGTGTTGATCGAGCAAATGCGCGAGCAAATCCAGAACATTGAGTAAGCTTTGATTGTGAATGCAACGAGAGGACAGCTGTTAATCGTGTCTGCGCCCAGCGGCGCGGGAAAGACCTCCCTGATCAAAGCATTGATGGAACAAGATCAGCGGGTTGAAGTTTCCGTGTCGCACACGACTCGACCGCAACGTCCCGGCGAAGTAGAGGGCGTCAATTACTTTTTTATCTCGACTGAAACTTTCCATGAGATGCGTGAGGCCGGCGCTTTCTTCGAATCTGCAGAGGTCTTCGGCCATTTCTATGGCACCAGCCTGACCCAACTGGAGGCCAGGCTCTCCGACGGCGCAGATGTGATCCTAGAAATTGACTGGCAAGGTGCTCAACAAGTGAGAAAGTTGCTACCCGATAGCGCCTGGCTTTTCATCCTGCCGCCCTCGCTCAAGGCGCTCAAGGCGCGACTGCAGGCGCGCGGTCAAGACGCCGAAGACACCATCGAAATAAGGATGCGTGCCGCGCGGGATGAAATGTCGCATTGGGATGAGGCCGACTATCTGATTATTAATGACCAGTTCGACTCGGCGCTGGAGGCCCTGCAGGCGCTGGTGCGCTCTTTGCGGCTACGCACCGGTCAACAGCAGTCAGTGCTTCAGAATCTCATCGAGGATCTGCTCAACTAGTTTGTTCGTAAGGGTAAGCTCCCCGGCATTATTGACGTTGTCGGGGAGGTGCAAAGCCCTTTCCTACGCTATACTGCTCGGCCGCGTTGACTGGCGGTGAGTAATAAGGAGACCACGCTGTCATGGCGAGAATTACTGTTGAAGACTGTCTTGATAATGTAGATAACCGATTTGAATTGGTCATGTTGGCCGCCAAGCGCGCCCGGCAAATGGCAATCGGGGGTCGCGACCCACTCGTCGAGGACGATTCAGACAAGGCCACGGTCATCGCGCTGCGAGAAATCGCCGAGGGTTTGATTACCCCGGAAGTCCTCGCCCGCGAGAGCGAAATCGAAGCAGAGGAAGAACTGGCGGCCAGCTTCGAGACGCCCATCCTCTGATCACGGGGTCCGCTGGCGGTGGTGGCAACAACACTCCAAGCACTCAGCGGATCTCTCCCCGGCATTGGCACCCGGCTGGGGCAAAAGCCCTCTGCACATACCATGCCCCGAGAGGGGCACTTTGCCAATAGCTCGCTCGCAGCTTTCGAGCAGCTGATTGCCGACTACCTTCCCCTGGAACAGGCGCAGCTGGTTAGGCGCGCATACTATTACTCTGAGCAAGCTCACTACGGTCAAACCCGGCGTAGCGGAGAGCCCTACGTTACCCATCCACTGGCTGTAGCCAGCATTCTCGCTCGCATGCACATGGATGCTCAAAGCCTGATGGCCGCCCTGCTGCACGATGTGATTGAGGATACGGGCGTCAACAAAGAAGACGTTGGTGCCCAGTTCGGCGAAGAGGTCGCGGAGCTGGTCGATGGTGTCAGCAAGCTGACCCATGTCGAATTTGATTCGGTGGAAATGCGCCAAGCCGAGAACTTCCAGAAAATGACGCTGGCGATGGCGAAAGATATCCGCGTCATCCTCGTCAAGCTGGCGGATCGCCTGCACAACATGCGCACGCTCGGCGTACTGAACCGAGAGAAAATCAAGCGCATCGCCAGTGAGACGCTGGATATTTACGCCCCCATTGCCATGCGTCTGGGTATGAACGAAGTGCGAATGGAGTTCGAAGATTTAGGCCTCAAGGCGCTTTACCCCATGCGTGCCAGACGGCTCGAAGCTGCGCGAAAGTCGGCAAGTGGTAACCGTAAGCAGCTTATTGACCAAATTCGCGACCAGTTGAGCCAGACCCTGAACCGCGAAGGGCTCAATGCCACCGTAGTGGGACGGGAAAAGCACCTCTACAGTATTTACAACAAGATGAAGGCCAAGCGGAAATCCTTCTCCCAGGTGATGGATATCTTTGCCTTCCGCCTGATTGTCGATTCTGTCGATGATTGCTATCGCGCTCTGGGAATGGTGCACAGCCTCTATAAGCCGGTGCCCGGGGAGTTCAAGGACTACATCGCCATTCCCAAAGCAAACGGTTACCAGTCTTTGCACACCGTGTTGAAGGGCATGCACGGTGTGCCCATTGAAATCCAGATCCGAACCCACGAAATGGAAGATATGGCCAACAACGGTATTGCCGCTCATTGGCTTTATAAGAGCCAGGAAACGGGAGCGAGTATTTCCCACACCCGAGCGCGGGAGTGGGTTCAAGGCCTGCTGGAAATGCAGCAGCGCGCCGGCGATTCGCTGGAGTTCATCGAAAACGTCAAAATCGATCTTTTCCCGGACGAGGTGTACGTCTTTACGCCGCGCGGAGACATTCTTGAGCTACCCAAGGGATCCTGTGCACTCGATTTTGCCTACGCCGTACACAGCGATATCGGCAATCACTGTGTCGCCGCACGGGTCAGCAATCAGCTGGTACCGCTCTCAGAGCCTCTGGAAAGCGGCGCAACGATCGAGATCGTGACCTCACCAACAGGCCGGCCAAGCCCCTCTTGGCTGAACTGGGTCGTGACCGCCCGTGCCAGAACTCACATCCGGCACTTTCTGAAAGATCAGCGCCGCGAGGACTCACTGGCGCTGGGGCGCAACCTATTGGACCGCGCGTTGATGGCCTATGGTTCGCGGCTGAATGCCATCGAAGAAGAGACCATGCAGTCTGCTCTCTCGGCGCTGGGTAAAGCCGACATCGAGACTTTGCTGGTCGATGTCGCGCTGGGCAATACGCTACCCCACATTGTCGTCGCCCACATCACCAGCACCAGTGACAACTCTGCCGTTGGCGGCGAGGCGGCCACACTGGGCATCCGTGGCACCGAAGGCGTGGGCGTCACCTATGCCAAATGCTGCTGCCCCTTGCCCGGCGACGCGATTCAAGGCTACCTCGGGCAAGAGAAGGGGCTGATGGTGCACAGGGATAGCTGTCGCAACCTGTTGGAAATGCGAGAACAGCCTGACCGACTGATTTCACTCCACTGGGACGAGGCAGTGGAGCAAAATTATCCAGTCGGACTGAGAGTACAGGTGGAAAACCGCCGCGGTATGATTGCCGTTCTGGCGACACGACTCAGCGCCATTGGCCTCAACATCGAGCGTATTGCCACACAGAACAAAGACGTGGAATTCACCTTTGTCGATCTGGAACTTCAGGTCAGCAGTCGGACCCACTTAGCGCATGTGATGAAGCGACTGCGCAGCGTCGACGGCGTGCTCAGAGTGGTGCGCAGCGCCCGCCGCTAGGTGACATTCGTTGGGCCTGAAGACTCGCCGCCGCAGCTTTATCCTTGGCCTTGCAGCCCTCATCAGTCCGTTATTCAATAGGTCGCTACGCGCCCATCCAGAGGAGACCGTTGTGTCCAACAGAGCCGTTATTGCTACCCAGGCAGCGCCTCAGGCGATCGGGCCCTACTCACAGGGCATTAAGGTGGGGAATACCGTCTGGATATCAGGGCAGATACCGCTCGACCCCGGCTCCATGACGATGGTTGAGGGGGATATCAGCGCCGAGGCCGAGCAGGTCTTTAGTAACCTGAGTGCGGTTGCAGACGCCGCGGGTGGCACGCTGGATAACGCCGTGAAAATCAATATTTCGCTGACCGATCTCGGTGACTTCGATGCGGTCAACGCGATCATGTCGCGCCACTTCGAGGAGCCGTATCCCGCAAGAGCCTGTGTTCAAGTTGCGGCGCTACCCAAGGGTGCGCGGATTGAGGTCGAGGCGATTCTCTCGTTATAACCCTTGCAAGAATGCCGCCGCTTTAGTCCACCAGCCTCGGCCCTCACCTCTGACCCAGAGTCGCCTCGTATCCCTCTCGCCAAGTGGGATAGGACAACTGAAAACCTATTCTCTCAAGTAGTGCATTTCTGCAGCGCCGATGGGCGCGTAGAGGCGACGGATCAGACGGCCTAGTTAGGGTGACCCCGATCTGATCTGCCAACCAGTCTTCAATCTGATGGGTCGGAGTCTGATCATGATCAGCACCGACCACTGTCGGTGGCACCGACTGACCGGCGGCGTCACGATCTATGCAATGAACAATGAGCCGCGTTAAATCCTCGCGATGGATGCGGTTGCCATATAGCGCACCCGTCGCGCCGCCCTCGCCCGCTTGAACTCGCCTCATCAGCATCCCTTCCGGGTCACCATAAACCCCCGCCGGGCGGATGATGGTCGCCGTCGCCGCGCGACGAATCGCTGCTTCCCCGGCAATCATGGAACCGGCTTGCACCTCATCGAGATTCAGCGGCGAATGCTCGTCCACCCAGCCGCCCTCTGACTCCCGGTAAACCCGGGTAGAAGACACCCAGATCACCCGGCGGCACCGCGCGATCCACTTTTGACTTGCGAGTGTCCTGGCTAACGCAGCAAAGCCCGCTTGATACCCCGCGGGGTCATAGGATTGTGGCGTCGGGGTCACCACGGCATAGTCCGGCGCCACGGCATCTAGAGTTCCCCAGCTTGCCGGCTCGGTCATATTCATTTTGTGACGGTCGAATTGAGCGGGCAGCAGATCTGGGTTGCGTCGCACTGCCGCAACACGCCACCCTCGGTCGAGCAAGGACAAGCCCACACGCGTACCAATATCACCACAGCCAAGGATCAACACCTGCATGGCTTCACGGCCTTATCAAACAATCGCTAAGATACGAGCCTACCACGAGGCCTTTTTTGACCGGGGCGCACTTGAGCCAAAGCATTCTTCAACATCCTGTCACCATCCTGCGCGGGGTGGGAGACAAGATGGCGTCCCGACTGGCAGAGATCGGCATCCGCTCGCTAGAAGATTTGCTGTTTCATTTTCCGCTCCGATATCAGGACCGCACGAAGATCACGGCCATCGGCGGCTTGCGCGATCAGGTCGACGCCGTCGTGGAGGCAAAGGTCCGTGCTGCTGCCGTGACCATGGGCCGCAGACGAACGCTGTTGGTCAAAGTGGACGACGGGACCGGGTTGCTCACCCTGCGGTTTTTCCACTTTCGACAGGCGCAGGTCTCGCAGTTCAAGGAAGGATCATCCATACAGCTGTTCGGCACACCACGCTGGCTGGGCGGGAAAATCGAAATGGTGCATCCCGAGTACCGACTGGGAGAGGACGCGCAACTTTTAGAGGCCGCACTCACACCCGTTTATCCAACGGTCAGCGGTCTGGGTCAAAACACATGGCGGAGGCTCTGTGGGCAGGCGCTCACTCTACTCAGTAAAGAGCCCCCCGAGGACTTACTCGACGGGATCACAGATGATCGCGTGAGCCTCACCGAAGCCATCACCTTCCTGCACAACCCGCCACCGACCGCGGCGCTCAGTCAGATTCAACAAGGAACGCACCCCGCACAAATTCGGCTGGCCCGGGAAGAGCTCATCGCGCATCAACTGACCGTGCAGGGTGTCCGGGACAGTGAGCGGCGCCACTCCGCACCCGCTATTGAGCCGTCATCTCCGACCGCAACGGCATTTCTCAAGGCGCTTCCTTTTGCGCCCACCGCCGCGCAGGAGCGCGTTGCCACCGAGCTGGCAGAGGATATGGCACAAACACAGCCCATGCTCCGACTGGTTCAGGGTGACGTGGGCTCTGGGAAAACACTGGTGGCGGTGCGCGCGGCGCTCGATACGATCGCAGCCGGGTATCAGGTCGCCTTCATGGCGCCGACCGAATTGCTGGCAGAACAACACTTCGCCACCCTCGACGCATGGCTGACAACCCTCGATCAGTCCGTGGCATGGTTAAGTGGTAGAACCAAAGGCCAAGCGAGACAGCAGGTCCTGCAACAACTGGCGAGTGGCGAAGCGCCCCTGATCGTCGGCACCCATGCGTTGTTTCAAGATGACGTGCACTTTCATCGACTGGGCCTGATCATCGTCGATGAGCAGCACCGTTTCGGCGTTCACCAGCGGCTATCACTGGCTGATAAGGGTGTTGGCGACGAGCATCCACATCAATTGGCACTGACCGCTACGCCGATCCCGCGTTCACTGGCGATGGTGGCTTATGGCGATCTCGACTGTTCGGTCATCGACGAATTACCACCGGGCCGCCAGCCGGTCACCACGACGCTGATGGACCACACTCGGCGCGACGCAGTGATGCGGCGCGTAGGCAGTGCCTGCCGAGAGGGCAGGCAGGCATATTGGGTCTGCACCGCCATCGAGGAAAGTGACACTTTGGATATCGAGGCCGCTGAGGCCACACTCGATCAATTGCAACACGCGCTGCCTGATGTGCGGATTGGCCTCGTGCACGGCAAGCTGAAGCCTGCCGAGAAAGCCTCAGTAATGGCCGCGTTCAAAGCCGGCGAACTCCAGCTTTTGGTCGCTACCACGGTGATTGAAGTGGGGGTTGATGTCCCGAACGCCAGCCTAATGATCATCGACAATGCAGAGCGCTTAGGGCTCGCCCAGCTACACCAGCTGAGAGGGCGGGTGGGGCGCGGCGCCGTCGAAAGCCACTGCCTATTGCTCTATCGCCAGCCGCTCTCCGACACCGCCCAACAGCGCCTGAAAGTGATGCAGGAGTCCCATGATGGCTTTGTGATTGCTGAGGCCGATCTCGAAATCCGTGGGCCGGGCGAGTTACTGGGAACCCGCCAAACGGGCCTCGCGGCATTCAGAATTGCACTACTTCCCGAGCATGAGCCGCTGCTGATCGAGGCGCAGGACATCGCAGCGGGGCTCTACGCGCGCGACCCGGGCCGCGCAGAAGCCCTGATGCAGCGCTGGGCAGGTGCCCGCGCAGATTTTGCGAGAGTCTGACAGCACGATGTCGCATCCCCGTCCACAGGCCGCTAGACTATGTGGCCGCGAATCACGAACCCATCCCTTTGAGTGAGCCCTCAACTTCGTTGAATACCCCTGATTTTGGCCGTCCGTCCAAGTGGCGCGCCGCGCTCGAGATCATGCGCTTTGACAAACCCATCGGTACCTTCCTGTTGGCCGCACCCACGCTCTGGGGTATTGCGCTGGCTAATGAAGGCTTCCCAAGTCTGCGATTGCTCGCCATTTTTTTGGCCGGTATAGTCGTTATGCGGGCCGCGGGATGCATTGCCAATGACCTTGCTGACCGCAATCTCGATGGTCATGTGGAGCGTACACGGCTACGTCCGCTGGTGACTGGCGCACTGACCGTTAAAGAGGCGGTAGCGCTGCTTTTGTTCTTGCTGGCTACCGCACTGGGCCTGGTGGCACTAACTAACCCCTTGACCGTTCAGCTGTCCTTTGCGGGAGCGGGGCTGGCGATGATCTACCCTCTGATGAAGCGGATCACGCACTTACCACAGATCGTGCTTGGCATTGCCTTTTCGTGGAGCATTCCCATGGCATTCGCGGCCAGCATCAACGCCTTACCCAATGCGTTGTGGTGGCTGTTTACTGCCAATTTGTTGTGGACAGTGGTCTATGACACGCAATACGCCATGGTTGATCGTGAGGACGACCTGTCAGTGGATATCAAATCCACCGCCATTCTCTTTGGCAGCCTCGATGTGCGGATCATTGGTTTGTTGCAGTGCCTCTGCCTCATCGCTTTTTGGCGCTGCGGGGTGGCCTTCGCATTGGGCCCGATCTATTACGCTGCCGTCATCGCCGTGGGCATCCTCTTTGCCCGGCACGTGTGGTTGATCCGCGACCGCGACATCGAGCAGTGCTTTGCGGCCTTCAACCAGAGCAAATGGATCGGCCTGATTATTCTCATGGGCCTTTGCGGCCAGTTCTGGATGGGTGCCAGCTCCGGCTGAGCTTGATGGACGCCTTTGACGCCAAATTGCATCGGTCCATCGCCGAGCTAGACGCCTCTCTGTGGCAATCCTGCTTTGGTGATAGCGATCCTTTTTTGCGGTGGGACTTCCTGCACGGGCTCGAAACCTCAGCCTGCACCACCGCCGAGAGTGGCTGGCAACCGGCGCACATCACGCTTGAGCAAAGCGGGGCGCCGGTAGGCCTCCTGCCCGCGTATCTTAAGAACCACAGCTACGGGGAGTACGTGTTTGACTGGTCCTGGGCGGACGCGTGGCAGCGCATGGGTCTGCGCTACTACCCCAAGCTGGTGACAGCGATTCCTTTCACCCCAGCCACGGGGCAGCGACTGGGTGATCTTTCCGGAGATGCTGATGCGCCCTCCACCATGGCGACTTGTGTCAAAGCCCTGAGCGAGGAGCTCGAGATCTCCAGTTGGCATGTGTTGTTTCTGGATGAAGCCACCTCAGAGCAGTTACGCCGTTGTGAGATGCCACAGCGACTGACAACACAATTTCATTGGTTTAATCGCGACTATCGTGACTTTCAAGACTTTCTTGACCGCTTCAGCAGTCGCAAGCGCAAGAATCTCCGGCGGGAACGTGAGCAGATCTCCCGGCAGGGGCTCTCACTGAAAACACTGAAGGGCGCGGCGATTGGCGCTGACGTGTGGCAGTTTTTCCACCGTTGTTACCAGACAACCTACGCCAAACGCTCAGGACACGGTGGGTATCTCACGGAGAGATTTTTTACCGAGACCTGCCCGGCGTTGGGACAGGTGCCGGTCATGGTCATTGCAGAGCGGGACCAGCAGCCCATTGCGGCGTCGCTTTTTTTTGAGGGGGATGACACCCTTTACGGACGCTACTGGGGTTGCCTCGCAGAATTTGAGTTCCTGCATTTCGAGGCCTGCTATTACCGCGGCATCGAGTACTGTATTGAGGCGGGACTGTCGCGCTTCGACCCTGGCGCACAAGGGGAGCATAAAATCCAGCGCGGGTTCGAGCCGATTCTGACTTACTCGAATCACTGGATTGTCGACGAGCGCTTGCGGGAAGCCGTGGCGCAGTTCGCGGAACAGGAATCAGAGCAGGTCCGCGCCTACCAGCGAGAGGCCGCGACATTGTTGCCCTTCAAGCAGGAGAGTGCTCAGCCCTGAGGGGGCGCGTCGCGCAAGAATACCCAGTTGTTACCCTCTGATTGCTCCGGGCTGTAGTAGTAGCCATCACCCTTGAAGCGCTTGAGCCCTTCGGGTTCATTGAGCCCCTTCTGGATAATGTAACGCGCCATGACCCCACGCGCCTTCTTTGCGAAGAAGGAAATCATTTTGTACTGGCCGTTTTTCAGGTCGCGGAACTGCGGCGTGATCACCTCAACATCCAGCGACTTGCGCTTCACCGCCTTGAAGTACTCATTGGAGGCCAGATTGACCAGGACCGGGCTGCCGCTCGCCTTAAGGTGCTGCCCCAGGGTGTCGGTAATGCGATCACCCCAGAACTCATACAGGTTTTTCCCGCCCGCATTGGCAAAGGGCAGGCCCATCTCCAGCCGGTACGGCTGCATCAGGTCCAGCGGTCGCAGCAGCCCATAAAGGCCAGAAAGAATGCGCAGATGCTTCTGCGCGAAAGCCAGCTCGTCCGCGCTCAAAGTCTCTGCCTGCAGCCCCGTGTAGACATCACCCTTGAAGGCCAGCACAGATTGTTTGGCATTCTTCACCGAAAAGTTGGGCTCCCAATTCATGAAGCGCTCGTGATTGAGGGTGGCGATTTTCTCTGATACACCCATCAAATCCTGAATATCCTCAAGGTTCATCTTGCGGGCGCTCTTCACCAGCGACGCAGCCTGGTCAATGAACAAAGGCTGGGTTGATTTTTTGGTGGTCGGCGCCGTCTCGTAATCGAGAGTTTTGGCCGGCGACAGAATAGAAAGCACGGGTTCGCCTCTTCTGCAATCTCCTGAGTCAGAATGATAACCTTGCACGTCTTCGATAAAAACCGCGGAATTCTCATGCCACCCAACGCTCCACCGGCGAGCACACTGGATCAAGGCATCGTTTGGCTGGCACGCACCGTTTCCTGGTGTGTCCCTGTCATGGCGGTACTGGTGCTGGTGATCGTTGTGTTGCGCTACGGCTTCAATACCAGCGCCATCGCCGCTCAGGAAACCGTACAGTACCTCCACGCCGCCATTTTTATGCTGGGCGCAGCGGTGGCATTGCAGGCTGACCAACACGTTCGGGTTGATATCTTCTATCGGCGCTTCTCGGCGCGGCAGCAAGCGTGGGTCAACGGGCTGGGTCATGTTGTCTTCACCCTGCCGCTCTGCGGTTTGATTGGCTGGGGCTCCTGGGACTACGTGACAGACAGTTGGTCTGCCAGAGAGGCCTCCCCGGAGCCGGGTGGCCTGCCTTTCGTCTACCTATTGAAGACGCTGATCCCGGCGATGGCCGTGCTGCTCGCCCTTCAGGCCCTGGCGAAGATCGCTCGCGCGCTGACGATTCTCCGACAGAGAGATAACGCCTGATGGAAGGGCAATTGGCGCTCACCATGTTTATCGTTGTCTGTGGCGTATTGCTGCTGGGTTTCCCCGTGGCACTGACCCTCGGTGGTACCGCGCTGGGATTTGCGGCGCTGGGCATTCTGATCGGACACTTTGACCCGGATTACCTCACCGCACTGACCGGTCGCATTTTTGGCACGATGAGCAATGAAACCCTCGTGGCCGTGCCGTTATTCATTCTTATGGGCGTGGTACTGGAGCGGGCAAAAATTGCTGAGGACCTGCTCGCCAATATGGCCGGCTTATTCGGTGAGCGGCCAGGTGGCTTAGGAGTCGCCGTCATTGTGGTCGGGGCGCTGCTGGCGGCGAGCACCGGCATTGTCGGTGCGACGGTCGTGACCATGGGAGTGCTCGCGCTCCCCTCCATGCTGAGAGCGGGGTATCAGCAGCAGCTGGCAACCGGCACCATCTGTGCCACCGGGACCCTGGGTCAGATTATTCCGCCATCCATCGCACTGGTATTGTTGGGTGACATTATGTCCAGTGCGTATCAGCAAGCGCAGCTCCGCATGAACATCATCAATACTGACACCGTGTCGGTGGGGGACCTCTTTGTGGGCGCTATGGTCCCGGGCGTCGTCCTGGTCATGCTGTATCTGGCTTATGTGCTATTGCGCGCCACATTCGAACCTGACAGCGCGCCCCCCGCTGTTGTGGAGAAGACCGATGCCCGCGCAGCCGTTATGGCGGTGCTGCCACCTCTGGGGCTCATCGTGCTGGTGTTGGGCTCTATCCTCGCCGGCGCGGCCACGCCAACCGAAGCTGCAGGCGTTGGCGCCACCGGTGCGTTATTTCTGGCTTGGGCGCGCGGGGCACTCTCGCTCGATGTGCTTCGCGATATCTCGCGCTCAACGCTTTACACCACCAGCATGGTCTTTCTGATTCTCATTGGTGCGGCGGTCTTTTCTCTCGTCTTTCGCGGGTTCGGGGGCGACAGCCTGATTGAAGGCTTCTTCGAAGAACTTGGGGGCGGGCCCCACATAGCATTGCTGGTGGTAATGCTGGTGATGTTCTTGCTCGGCTTCATCCTCGACTTCATCGAAATTACGTTTGTGGTGGTACCCGTGGTCGGGCCCGTGCTGCTATCGATGGGATTTGATCCCATCTGGCTGGGAGTCATGATCGCGGTCAATCTGCAAACTTCTTTCCTGACTCCGCCTTTTGGTTTCGCGCTGTTTTATTTGCGCGGCGTTGCGCCAGACAGCGTAAGTACCCGCGCCATTTATTCCGGTGTGCTGCCCTTCGTATTGATACAGCTGCTACTGCTGGTGCTGATGTGGTGGTGGCCCAATCTCGTGCTATGGCTGCCGGGCCTATTGGGGCGATAATAGCTTCAGTCGGCCGAGGGCGGTGACGCCACCGCCCCGCTCGTCTCATAACAACAGGCTGTGAGCCACCGGGGGACACCATGTCAGTAGAAGAGCTCGATACGCATCCACTGCCCTTTGGCGAGCTGGCACTGCAAACCATTGCCATGCCAAAGGACACCAACGCTAACGGCGACATATTTGGTGGGTGGCTCCTGTCACAAATGGATTTGGCGGGCAGCATTACCGCCTCGGAGCTTGCCGAAGGGCGTGTGGCCACCGTGGCTATTGAGGGCATGTCGTTTCTCACCCCCGTCCACGTGGGCGCAGTGGTCAGCTGCTATTGCGATGTGCTGGAGACAGGGCGGAGCTCCGTCCGGATTCTCGTAGAGGTCTGGATTAACGCGAAACAGGATGGGGAGCCCCTCAAAGTTACCGAGGGAGAGTTTATTTACGTGGCCATCGACGAGAACAAGCTCACTCGGCCGATTCCGCAGTAAGTGAGACCGGTGGTAACAGCCGGTCCCGGCCGTTGAGATAGGCGCGCTCGGAAATCTCGTGGTAAGTCCGCACTTTCTCTGCGAACGCAAAGTAGGAGGCCGCGATCTTTTTCGCCATGGGGTCGGCATTGACCAGTGCCTCGATCGCCACCTGACTGCTTTCATACAACGCGTCCATGACATCGTCCGGCAGCGGTAACACCTCGGTATCAAATTCGGAGAGCAAAATCTGCAAAGACTCGCTGTTGTTGGCAGTGAAATCATCCAACATATCGGTATTGGTAGCGCGCGCCGCGACCCGAACAATCGCCTGCAGGTCCTCTGGTAGTGACGCCAGTGCCTCAGCATTAACAATGGTCTCAAGCATCGCACCCGGCTCATGCCATCCGGGGTAGTAGTAATAGTCTCCCACCTCCATTAACCCCAGGGTGCGGTCGTTGTAGGGGCCGACCCATTCCACTGCATCGATCACACCGGTTTGCATGGAGGTGTATACCTCGCCCCCGGCTATGCGCACCGCCGAGCCGCCTGCAGCGTCAAACACCTCGCCGGCCAGTCCGGGAATCCGCATCTTTAACCCCTCGAGATCAGCGCGGTTATTGAGGCGAATATTGAACCAGCCCGCCATCTGCACGCCGGTACTGCCGCCCGCAAAGGGCACGACTCCGAAGGGCGCGTAGAGTTCTCGCCACAACTCAAGCCCACCGCCATAGTGGAGCCAGCCGTTGGCCTCCTGCGCGGTCATGCCAAAGGGCACCGCGGTAAAAAAGACGGACGCCGGAATCTTGCCCTTCCAATAATAGGCGGCACCATGGCCAGCCTCGGCCACCCCTCTTGAGACAGCATCAAAGACTTCAAAAGCGGGCACAATCTCACCCGCACCAAAGACTTTGATGCGCAGCCGCCCACCCGAGGCTTCGTTTACCCGTCGCGCAAAATTTTCCGGCGCCGCACCGAGGCCGGGTAGGCCCTTGGGCCAGGTGGTCACCAGCTTCCATTCGATGACCTCTACCGGGCCTTCCTGGCTCGCCGTTGCCGACTCAGGGCTCGCGATCCGATCTAGGGTCCAAAGAGCAATGACCGCCACCAAGGCAGCTGTGAGCCCCACGACGACGACGGGAAGTACCTGTTTTTCGCGCATGCCCAGTCCTTAGAGTATCGTCAGGTTGGCGTATTGAAGCACAAGCCACTTGCTGCCTTCACTGAAGCTGACCTCCACCCGGGCATTGCTGCCCTGACCCTCGAACTGGGTCACAACCCCCTCACCAAAAACCTGATGCAGCACGCGCCTGCCCAAATCGATGCCGGCAGGCGGCTCGGATAGTGAGGCATGAGCAAGTGACCCGACTGGGCGGGAGACAGCCCCGCTGAGGCGCACTTCTTCAATCAATTCTGCCGGGATCTCCCGGATGAATCGCGAGGGCGTGTTGTACATATCGCTACCGTGGAGACGGCGGTTTTCAGCGTAAGTGATTGCCAGTTTTTTCATCGCCCGGGTAATGCCGACATAGGCCAAACGTCGCTCTTCCTCGAGGCGACCAGGCTCTTCCAGTGACATCTGGTGGGGGAACAAGTTTTCCTCCATACCGGCAATGAACACCAGTGGGAACTCAAGACCTTTGGCAGAGTGCAGCGTCATCATCTGAATACTGTCTTCATAGGGGTCGGCCTGGCCGTCTCCTGCGTCGAGTGCCGCACTGTCAAGGAACGCCTGCAGTGGTGAGATTTCTTCGTCTTCAGGCTCGAACAAGCGCGTAGCCGTCACCAATTCCTGCAGGTTTTCGACCCGAGCCTGACCGCGCTCGCCTCTCTCTGATCGGTGGTAATTGAGGAGGCCACTCACCTCGATCACATGCTCGGTCAGCTCATCGAGCGGGAGCGTTTCTGAAGACCGATCGAAGTCGTCAATAAGCGCCTGAAAATTGCCGAGCGCGGTCAGCGCCCTGGCGGGCAAAAGGCTCTGCTCGCGAGTGCGGTGAATCGCCTGCCACATCGGGATCTGCTCGGCGCGCGCGACCTCGCGAATTTTCTCAACCGTTTTACTACCAATACCTCGGGGTGGTGTATTGAGGACCCGCTCCAACGCGGGATCATCGTCTCGCGTTTGCGCTAACCGCAAATAAGCGAGTGCGTTGCGGATCTCGAGGCGTTCATAAAAGCGCTGGCCGCCATAAATTCGATAGGGAATGCCCTCCCGCAATAACGCCTCTTCCAACACCCGCGACTGGGCGTTCGAACGATACAAAATGGCAATCGAACGTCGGGGGTGCCCATCACCGAACCAGGTCTCGGCCTGCTCGACGATATGGCGCGCCTCATCTTGCTCGTTAAAGCCGGCATAGAGCGTGATGGGTTCGCCCCGCTCACCCTCTGTCCAGAGATTTTTGCCAAGCCGGCCCGCATTGCGTGCTATCAGTCCGTTGGCTGCTTCAAGAATCGTCGCCGTAGAACGGTAGTTCTGCTCCAAGCACACGGTCTCAGTACCGGCAAAGTCCTCCGAAAAGCGCTGGATATTTTCGACTCTTGCGCCTCTCCAACCGTAGATGGATTGATCATCGTCACCGACTGCAACCACAGGAATCGTCTTCCCTGCCAGCACCCTGAGCCAGGCATATTGAATGGTGTTGGTGTCCTGAAACTCGTCGACCAGAATAGTTTTGAATCGCTGCTGGTAATGTTGCAACGTCTCCGGCGACTTCAACCACAATTCATGGGCTCGCAATAACAGCTCTGCGAAGTCAACCAACCCCCCCCGGTCACAGGTCTCCTCGTAGGCGGCATAGATACGCACCATGGTCTTGGCGTATAGATCCCCCTCCGGCGCCTCTACATGCCTAGCGCGCAATCCCTCGTCCTTTTGACCATTGATAAACCACTGCGCCTGCTTGGGTGGCCAACGCGCCTCATCGAGATCAAGCTCTCTACATATGCGCTTGACCACCCGTAGCTGATCATCGCTATCAAGAATCTGGAATTGCTGGGGCAGTCCTGACTCGCGCCAATGCGCTTTAAGGAGTCGATGCGCGAGGCCGTGGAAAGTCCCTACCCATAGACCATGGGTGGGCATCTGTAGCATGTCCTCTATACGGCCCCGCATTTCTCGGGCTGCCTTGTTGGTGAATGTGACGGCCAGCACGGAATGGGCTGAGAACCCCTCTGCCCGAATCAACCAGGCGATACGGTGCACGAGCACACGGGTTTTGCCCGATCCCGCACCTGCCAGCACTAACAGATTGCCGGACGAGGCGGTCACGGCCTCCCGCTGAGCAGTATTTAACGGGTTCAAAATATCCGATACATCCATGCGCGCAGTGTACCGGAATGCCGTGATCTGGCTGAAGCGACCAGCCAATGGCACAGTGCGGATGGCGGTTCCTTCGCATCGTTTTCATTGGTATAACGGGAAGGTATCTAACGGGTCTTTTGCGGCAACTTCCCGGTCGTAACAGCCTTACCGACATGCACGGGCAAGCGGCCCGATGGCGCCCAGACGAGCGCTTTACCTAAAAAGGAACTCCACAATGAAAATCCAAACTGCCTCATTACTGCTGGCGATCACTGTATTGCCCTATGCCACAGCTCAAGCATGTGACATGCCGGTGGCGCCGCCTACCCCAGACGGCGGCAGCGCAACCCTAGAAGATATGGTCGCCGCTCAAGGAGAAGTGAAGACCTTTCAGGCCGCTAACGCAGAATATCTTGAGTGCGTCGATGACCTGATGGCGTCAGAAAAAGCGTCCGTTGCAGAGGGAGACAAAAGCGCTGAGGAGCGATTTGCGCTCGCTGCTGCGGACTATAACGCTGCGGTATCGCGTGAAGAGCAGGTGGCCGCTGATTTTAATGCTGCCATTCGCGCCTACAAGGCCGCCAATCCCGACTGAACCCACGAAGCTTTGACTGAGTCGGCGCCACAGTTGCTGCTAGCGGCGCTGACTCCACATCCTTACGCGCGACTTGCTGTCGCTGCTACAAGTGGCGGATGTTGCTCGCCAAGTTCGAAGCGTTTTTGGTGTTGCCCTCTCAATGCTTGCGCTTTCGCCAATCGAGCGCGGCACCGATTGCAACACCTAGCGCAATCCAAATGGGCTCTCTTGTAAACACAAAAGCGACCGCCCCCATTGCTGTGCCCGCGCCTATCCAGTTACCAGCAATACCAGAGCTTCCGGTTTTTTTATCCATACAATTCTTCTCACAGCTCATTCAACCGTGGCAGAATTGTCGTAGAAAAGTTTTGAAAACGCTCTACGTATGAAGAAAAACAAAATCTAATCAGTCATGACGTCAATCCCAGAATACAAATGTGAACATGCCGAGTGTGGATCCACTTGGTTTTGGTTGCCAGAACATGTTTGCCCTGACTGCTCGAAGCAACAATTTAGGAATGGTCAAATCTTTGACTACCTCAAAGAGCGTCTACAAATGCGGGTGTCACGTTACGGTGAACTCGAAATTCCTGATGAGGCAAAAGATTATCTGGAGAAGTGTTGCAAATGTATCGAAGACTTAGAGGAACTGCGTCTACGTTATGAGTCAGATTGTGCTTACAAAGAGGGCAGAAAGAGACTCAAAAGGTTAGATTCAGTGGGCAACGAATACTTTTCACTGATGGAAATTCAGAGTTTTGACACAGAACTTTTCGATATCCCCGACTGCTTTCTAAAACATGTTTAGAACCTTTGCACTGCTAGTTTGTCTTTTACCGTTATCGGTCAGTGCAGGTGAACTGGATGGGTGCAACATCCTCCCGTCAGCACTATCGAGATTGACCTGAGTTCTTAAACGGCAAATATTACCCACGTGCTAGTCATGACGCATCTAAATGCCGCAGCGCGACTTTGTACTGGTTGAGGCGAGCAAGGTCTTTTTCCGTCAGTTTATCGATCCGGGTTACATTCAAATTATCGTAAATATCGGCGCGCTTCACTCGACGACCGATGGGATTCGATTTCGCTCGATCAACGAAGCGCAGATACGCAGTGATTCGGTCCTCGCCGTTCAATGTCTTAAAGTGACACTCCTCCTCTGGTGTCTTTGTCACTGATTTCAAACCGTCGAGAACGGTGTTCGAAAATCTTTCTTCCTCAAGTCGTTCCCATCCGAAACCTCTATCCGAGCAGTCTTCTACAACGTCGTGCAAGACACCGACGATCATCTCATCGACTGTTCGTAGCGACATCATCACGCGCAGTGGGTGCAGAATGTACGGATTACCGCCCTTATCAATCTGTCCCTCGTGTGCTTCTACAGCAATAGAAATCGCCCTCTGGAGAGTGCTCATAAACTACCTTCCTTCTTAAATCTCTCTTGTTCCAGTTTTAATCCCACTGCGACCAACTGGCGAACAGCGTCCGCTCAAGTGATGTATAGAAAACTAAGGGTGTTAAGGGACGTCTAATCTTTCTATGACTACTCGACTGTGACACTTTTAGCGAGGTTACGAGGTTTGTCGACGTCAGTGCCCCTCGCCACGGCCACGTGGTAGGACAACAGCTGCAACGCGATCGTGAAGACCACAGGTCCCGCCAGCGCACTGCAGCCGGGCATTTCCAGCACCTGGCAATCGGGTGCAGACTCATAACCGGCGTTGGCGCTCGCGAACACAAATAGCTGCCCGCCGCGCGCACGCACTTCTTCCAGGTTGGAGCGCAGCTTTTCCATCAGTCGGTCATCAGGCGCCACCGCGACCACCGGCATATCATCATCGACAAGCGCCAAAGGCCCGTGCTTCAACTCACCCGCGGGGTAAGCCTCGGCGTGGATATAGGAAATCTCTTTGAGCTTGAGGGCTCCCTCCATAGCAATGGGGTAATAAATGCCCCTGCCCAAAAAGAGCGCATGGTGTTTATTTGTAAAGTGGTGCGACAGCGCCTTTATGCGAGCGTCGTACTCAAGCACCGCCTCCGCAGCATCGGCCATCTCTTCGAGCGAGGCAGCCACCTCATGCCCTGACAGCACGCCCTCGGCGTGGTGGCGGGCAAGGCAAAGGGTGAGGTTCAATAGCGCAGCCAATTGCGTGGTGAAGGCCTTGGTCGAGGCCACCCCAATCTCGATGCCTGCTTGGGTGAGGTAGACCAGCTCACTGGCTCGCACCATCGCACTGTGATCCACATTACAAATTGCCAGGCGGGCGAGTACACGTTCAGGATCGACGTGCTCAAGCGCCGCTAATGTGTCAGCGGTTTCCCCCGATTGCGAGATACCTACCACCAGCGTATTGGGCAGCGTCACTGACTCGCGATAGCGATACTCCGAAGCCACTTCTACCTGACAAGGTAACTCCGCCAATGACTCGATCCAGTGTCGGGCAACCAGCCCTGCGTGATAACTCGTGCCACAGGCGAGGATCTGTACAGCGGCGACCTGTGGAAACACCTGTGCCGCCGCGGCCCCGAAAGCGTCGTCTTTCACGGAAACCTGTCTGACCGTGTCGCGCAGGCGCGCGGGCTGCTCGAATATCTCCTTCAGCATGAAGTGTTCGTGACCGCCGAGCCCCTCGTCTTCAGTCTGAAGCGCCAGCCGGGTGGGCGCTCGTTCGGCGATCTGCCCTGTAGCATCGAGAATTCGGTAGCCGTCAGCGCTGAGTTCGGCGAGATCACCGTCTTCTAGATAGATAAACGTATCTGTCACAGAGCGGAGCGCCAGGGTATCGGAGCCTGCAAAATTTTCACCGATGCCAACACCGAGCACCAGAGGGCTGCCCTGTCTCGCTACCACAATGCGGTTTGGCGCTTCGCGGTCAACGATGGCCAGCGCATAGGCGCCCTCGAGCTGGGGTAAAACGTGCTGTACGGCGTCAAGCAAGCCTTTGCCCGAAGCGACGGCCGATTCAATCAGCTGGGCCACCACCTCTGTGTCGGTGTCGGAAATGCAGGCCCGCCCCTCTTTTGCCAATTGCTCTCGCAACGCGCTGTGATTTTCAATAATGCCGTTGTGAACGACCGCGATGCGCTCGTTAATGATATGCGGATGGGCATTGACGACAGACGGCTCGCCATGGGTCGCCCAGCGTGTATGGGCGATCCCGGTGCCGCCCTGTATGGGTGCCTCAAGCTGGGCCTCCTCGAGTGCTGAGACACGGCCCAGGCACTTGTGGCTGGATAGCTGTCCGCCACGATCGATGAGCGCGAGTCCCGCGGAGTCGTAGCCGCGGTATTCGAGCCTGCGCAGACCCTCAAGCAGGATCTCGGTGCAATCCCGCCGCGCGGCGACGGCCACAATGCCACACATTAGTCGCTGTCCCCGGGTTTCTCGGGACGTTGCCAGCCGTCGACATTGCGCTGACGACCTCGTGCCACGGCCAGCTGGTCGGCTTTAACGTCGTCGGTGACGGTCGAGCCCGCGGCGACAAAGCCACCGGACTCAATAACAAGGGGCGCCACTAAAGTGCTGTTCGAGCCCACGAAGACCCCCTCGCCGAGTGTGGTGCGGTGCTTGTTGGCGCCGTCGTAGTTGCAGGTAATCGTGCCGGCACCCACATTACTTTGACTACCGATGTCCGCGTCACCCAAATACGCCAAATGGTTAGCCTTGGCGGCCTTACCGACGCGCGTATTTTTCACTTCGACGAAGTTGCCGACCTTGGCCTGCTCGCCAATCACGGTGCCGGGACGAAGGCGCGCGTAGGGGCCAATAACCGCCTCTGAGAGCACTTCGGCGCCATCAATATAAGTAAAAGGTAAAACGCGGGCACCTGCGCCGATCTGCGCATCGCGCACAATGCAGTTAGCACCGATCGATACACCGTCACCTAGCGAGACGTTACCCTCGATCACCACGTTCACATCGATGCGAACATCACGACCACATTCGAGACGCCCGCGGATATCGAGCCGCGAGCCATCGCTAACCAAGACACCTCCGGTCATAAGTTGATCGGCCAGTGCCAGCTGGTGCTGGCGCTCAAGCTGCTCAAGCTGTTGCGGTGTATTCACACCCTGGGTATCAAAATCGTTATCGGAACAAACCACTGTTACCGGCATAT
>CAJXDE010000016.1 GCA_913052635.1 uncultured Halieaceae bacterium | reverse complement strand
CCGCAACTCTTCCTCATTGGGTTGCGTGATTAGGTTCAGTGGGTTTTGAAACCGGAACTTGGGGACGATATTAATGTCTCCGGAATATTCCTGATCAAGCAGCGCATGAACACCGTGCATCATCATGTTGAATTTAGGCCAGTTATCGCCATATTTCTTGGCGACACCCCGGTAAAAATTCAGCATCTCCCTGCCGATCCCCATACCTAGAGATGTGGCAGCCTGCCGCAAAGGCCGAACCTTGTCATCCCGAGGTAGGAACGCCCGGGCAATGGGGTTCACCATGCTCACGATGTAATGATTGGTAGAGAACAGGCGCGACAGACGCTTGGCAGGCAAATCATCCGCGACAGAACCGTCAACCCATCGTCGCGCAGGCAGATAGGGTTGCGCCTCGCCCAACTCATTCTTCGCCTGCAACATGACCGCAGGGAAAACGCCAGGGATCGCGCAGGAAGCCATCGCGGCGGACCGCAGATAAACGTTGGGGGAGGACACGGCATTGAGTAGCCGGGAACGCTGATGCGGTTCAGCGGGCGCCACCGTGATGCTGACCTGACGCCCGGTTTTGGCGTAAGCCTCGCCAAAGGTGATATCCGGAATCGTCGCGGCGATCAACTTTTCGGTATCTTCCGCCGTGAGGCGGCTGCCCATCCCTGACACCCACTGCCAGAGCACACTATTGCCGTCATCGTCGTCAGATTCCATCATCCCCACGAGATCGAGCTCAGCCATTTCCTCGTCGGTATAGGCCGCCAGCGCCGCGGCCACAATCGAGCCCGCACTGGAGCCGGAAATCACCCTGGGTAGCAGCCCTTGGCGAAGCAACTCGCTGACTACCCCGACATGCAAAAAGCCGAGCACGCCGCCGCCACTGAGCATGAGTGCGGACCGTCCGTAACAGACGTTACTCCGGTAGAAAAAATCGAGTTTCTGCTGGGTGGGGATGACTTCATCGGGCAGCTCGGCCAGCAGCCTGAGCGCCTCGTCGATTTCCTGAATGTACTGCTCTACCAGTACCTTAGTGCCTGATTTGGCCTGGCGATAGAGCACGCTCTTGCCCATACCACCCATGTTGCCGTGGATGCCTTCATTGAGCGCATACAGCAGACCGGTCCAATCTTTTTGTTTACGGAACTTACGAAGTCGATCCAGTCGGTAACGGATCTGCGCGTGGTCATAAAGCTCCGAGGGCTCTTCTTGTCGCCACTCCGCGTTACCGGTCAGAGCATCATGATCACGGGCCGCGCACAGCCAGTCCTCATAGGACGCCGCTCCATCCATCTGATCCTCGAGCTGCCGCAACTCAGACTTCCTGGCCAATTACCGCTCCTTGACTACCCGCTGGCTATGCATCGACACGCAGCCAACAGCATAGAGGCTCATCCAGCTTTATAACAGCTTGACAGCCGAGAAAGTCATATCGCGTCGCGATAGGCATCCTGCAGGTGTCGTTTATAGAGTTTGCCGTTATCCATTCGCGGCAGTTGCTCAAGGAAATCCACTTTCCTCGGCACCTTCACACTCGACAGCCGCTCCTCCATCCAGTCAATCAGCTCCGCCTCGGTATCGTCATGCGCATCTGCCCAGTCGAGGGGCTGCACCACGGCCATTACCTCTTCACCAAATTCGGGGTGCGGGATGCCAAATACCGCCACATCCGCCACCTTGTAATGGGAAATCAGCAGCCCCTCAATTTCTGCCGGATACACGTTGACACCGCCGGTGATGATGGTGAAGTTTTTACGGTCAGTGAGATAGAGAAAGCCGTCCTCGTCGAGGTAGCCCACATCGCCCATCGTGCTCCAGCCACGCTCATTAAAGGCGTTCTTGGTTTTCTCGGGCTCGTCGAAATACTCGAACGGTCGGCTGTTGGCAAAATACACGTCACCCACCTCGCCCGGCCCCAGCACCTCGCCGTCCTCGCCCAAAATTCTCGGCTCGCCGATGATGGCCTGGCCTACGGAGCCCTTATGAGTGAGCCAGTTTGCCGAGTCGATAATGGTGAAGCCATTGCCCTCGCTACCTGAGTAATACTCGACAATCACTGGCCCCCACCAATCGATCATTGCCTCCTTGACATCGATCGGGCACGGCGCCGCCGCATGAATCGCACACTTCATAGAACTCAGGTCATATTGAGTTCGAGCATCCTCGGGCAACTTCAGCATGCGAACAAACATAATCGGCACCCACTGACTATGTGTGGCCTTGTATCGCTCAATCAATGCCAGAGACTGCTCCGGATCAAAGTGCTCCATGATCAGAGCGGTACCACCGAGGCCGAGCACCATGATGTTGTAATGCAAAGGTGCCGCGTGATAAAGCGGCGCGGGCGACAGATAAACGGTATCGACACCAAAGCCAAAGAAAGCGCCAACGCTGCCAGACAAGGGATGATCGGTATGGATGCTCTCTGCGTGAGGCTCCCAGTAGACCCCTTTTGGCTTACCCGTCGTACCTGACGAATACAGCATGGGCGCGCCCAGAAACTCATCCTCAATTGGCGTCTCGGGCAAACTCGCCAGCTGCTCGTCCAATCGCTCAAAGCCTGCAATATCGCCGCCAACAGACAGACAGCGGCCCAATCCGCCAGCGGCCGCAGCGGCCTCCGTCGCCACCTCGGCAAGGCTCGCAGAAGCAACGAACAACTTGGCTTTGCAATTAGTGATGATGTACGCCGTCTCATCCTGCTTAAGGTGCGTGCTGATCGGCGTGAAGATAATGCCGGCGCGAAGCGCGCCCTGAGCCACCTGCAAAAACTCGATGCAGTTCTTCATCATGATGGCGATGTGATCACCGCGATTCACGCCCGAGGCACGCAACAGGTGCGCTACCTGGTTCGATCGACGGTCCAACTCAGCGTAGGTCACAACCTTTCCGGAGTTGGCCATAATGTATGCCGGCCGATCGGGGGTTTCAGCGGCGAAGGCAGAAAAATGCGGCATGGCGTCACTCTCTTTTGGGCGTATTATTCGTAGGCACTATACAAGTTCGAGACCAAGATGGTAGCGACAGAAGAGCAGATGGCGGGGCATGAAATCCGGGCCCGGTGCAGGACGACAGACTTCACGCAGCAGACCTCCGGCCTGGCGCCGGGCTATGTGCAATGCAATATCGTGATCCTCCCCGCTAGCGACGCCGCGCATTTTGAGTCGTTCTGTTCACTCAACCCCAAGCCATGCCCGCTGCTGGCAGTCAGCGAGCGGCCCGGGGATCCCTCACTGCCCAAGCTGGGAACCGACATCGATATCCGAACCGACGTGCCTCAGTATCGCGTCTGGCATGACGGCGTACTGACCGAGCAGCGACACGATATCCTTGACCTCTGGCACGATGATTGGGTGGCTTTTGCGCTGGGATGTTCGTTTTCCTTTGAAGAGGCGCTGATGGCCGCTGGCATCGAAATCAGGAATATCAGTGAAGGGGTCAACGTTCCGATGTATCGCACCCATATCGACTGTAAGAGCGCCGGCCCGTTTGGCGGCAAAATGGTTGTGAGCATGCGGCCAATGCCTGCCGCAGATGCGATCGAAGCGATCCAGATCTGCTCCCGGTATCCATCTGTCCACGGCGCGCCAATTCATCTGGGTGATCCGCATGCCATCGGCATTGCTGATTTGGAGCAGCCAGACTTCGGTGACCCCGTCACGGTGCGGGCCGATGACGTCCCCCTATTCTGGGCCTGCGGGGTGACGCCGCAGGTAGCGCTGGAGTCAGCCCGCTTGCCTATCGCGATAACGCATGAGCCCGGGCACATGCTGGTCACTGATTTGAAAAATGCAAAGCTGGCGAGCTAACCATGACAAAACAACTGACACTTAACTGCGATATGGGAGAGGGTTTTGGCCCCTGGCTGATGGGAGACGACAAAGTCATCATGCCGCTCATCGATGCCGCCAATATTGCCTGCGGCGGGCACGCCGGCGACCCAGGCACGATGCGTCATTGCATAGAGCTGGCTAAGCGTCACAAAACGGAAATCGGGGCTCACGTCTCCTACCCGGATAAGCAGGGCTTTGGTCGGCGGGCCATGGATCTCCGCGGTCAAGAACTTGTCGACCTTATGCTTTATCAAATCGGCGCACTCGATGGTATCGCCAGAGCTTATGGATCTCGGGTGACTTTCGTGAAGCCACACGGCGCGCTGTATCACGCCATGCTGGCCGACCCGGGCATCATGAACGACATCATGAGGGCCGTGTCGTGCTGGCACTCGGACCTCGAGTTGGTGGTGCTGGCGACGCCTAGAGATCGTAAGACACTCCAACTCGCGGTAGAGCATGGGCTGACACTACGTTATGAAGCCTTTGCTGACCGAGGTTACACCAGCCGAGGCCTATTACTTGGCCGCGATAAACCCGGCGCATTGTTGAGCCCCACTGAGGCAGCAAAGCAAGCGGTCGCGATCTCCCAGAACAAGCTAAGCACGTCGAGGGGTAAACGAATCCCCGTCAGTGCCGATACATTATGCGTGCACAGTGATACCCCCGGGGCAATCAAGATGATTCGGGCAATTCGTCAGGCATTGGACGGCAACTAAATGGTTTTTGAGCTGGGCCCGGCGGGTGAAGGGGCAATGCGCCTTGTTTTCACCGAGGTACCACAGCCTGCGCTCACCAGAGCGTTGCTTGAAATCGAAAACCGCGCCCGACAACGCTTTGGCTCGACATTGACAGACAGTGTCATCGGCTACACCACCCTGACCCTTTTTTTCTCGGCATCGAATCTGGAAAGAGACCGCACCGAGGCATGGCTTAGGGAGCAAGCCGACGCCATCTCCTTGGTGGGCCACCCGGCCCATGAGCATTCAGCGGCCGATCTTGTGCTGCCCGTCCTTTACCACCCCAGCGTCGCACCAGACCTTGAGTGGCTCGCCGATGACCGCGGTCTCGGCATCAACGACGTGATCGCCCTACACAGTGAAGCCACCTATTTCGCATACGCCACCGGGTTTGCGCCAGGATTTTGCTACCTCGGCACCCTACCCGAGGCGCTCCAAACGCCGAGACTCGATACACCCAGAGCGACAGTCCCCGCCGGGGCGGTCGCCATTGCGGATGCGCAGACCGCGGTCTATCCCTGCGAATCACCCGGGGGATGGCGGCTCATCGGCGCCTGCCCAGAACCACTTTTTAACCTGAACAACTCGCCGCCCTCCCTTCTCAATGTCGGAGCCACTGTTCGCTTCGAGCCGATTAATGAGGCGGATTTTCGCGCGCTGGGAGGCGTCATTCCGTGAACTGCCTGCAGATCCATAAAGCCGGCATCGCCAGTAGCGTGCAGGATAACGGGCGAGTGGGCACGCTTAACATCGGCATTCCCCCCTCGGGCGCTATGGACCCGACAGCGCTCCTGAGTGGTCAACATCAACTCGGGCACCACGATAATGAAGCGGCCATTGAAATGGCTTATGCGGACTTCGCTGCGACAGTAAGCGAGGCGCATCACGTGGTGGTCACCGGCGCGCCCGTGCGGCTCAGCATCAATCAGCAGCACGTCACGTCGGAGGGCGCGCACCGAATCGAGGCCGGCCAGACACTAGAGATCAAAGCCACAAACGAAGGCGTCTACAGCTATCTCCATCTATCTGGCGGTGTCATGACGACACCGCAACTCGATAGCCGAAGCACCTCCCCGCGGGAAGGCATTGGCGGTCTGGATGGTTGCTTTCTGAAGGATGGCGATATTCTGCCCCTGAGTGCACCCGATAGGACCGTGCTCGCGGCGGACCCTCAGCTGTCTATCAGGAAACCCAACACTGTCTTGGAACTGCGCGTCGTTGCCGGCTTTCAATTCAGCGATTTCACTGATGAGGCGATCAAAGGCTTGCTCGCGGAAGAATTTACTGTCACCGCCAGAGCTAACCGAATGGGCGTGGCACTTAACGGCGCCCGACTCCACTCAGGCATCGCCTCCTTGTACTCTGAAGCCACCTGTTACGGTGCGATTCAGGTGCCCCCCGACGGGAACCCCATCATCCTGTTAAATGACCGACAAACCGTCGGGGGCTATCCAAAACCGGGGGCGGTGATCCGCAGTGATTGTCTCCGGCTAGCCCAATCGCGGCCTGGGCAGCGGGTGCGCTTCGCCCTTTGCAGCCCCGACGAGGCAGACCGCATTGGCTGGCTCGAGCAGCACTACCTGGAGACCCGCTTGCGTGACGCGCGCTGACGCCATAGTTCTCTCTGCCGATATTGAGGAGATGCTGGTCGCCCGTAATCATCGGGGTATGGCAGACGTGCGCGAGCACATGACACCTGGCTATATGCTGCGTGCAGCCCAACAGATCAGCGCTTGCACCGGTCGGGTCTATATCCTGACCGGCTTTCCCATAGGAGATTCCTTTGAGACAGACGGACCGGCGGGCGCCATGGCGCTTTACCGCCTGTGCCAGCACCTCGGTAGTGACCCCGTTATCCTCTCTGATAAGCAGGTCGTCGCTGCACTCCAAGAAGACTTCAACTGTCTGCTGCTGCCAGACAGCCAAGGCGACGACGCCCGCGCTGCGGCAGACGCGCTTTACAGATCGAAACCACCCGCGCTGTTGATCAGTATAGAAAGACCCGGTAGCGCCGCGGACGGGCGCTGTTACAACATGGCCGGTGCCGACATTACTGCACGATGCGGCGGCGCAGAACCCTACCTTGTGCAGGCTAACTGCCCTACCATTGCCATTGGTGATGGCGGCAACGAACTGGGGATGGGAAACGTGCTGAACAGCTTGTCGAAGCTCAATATTCAGCCTTCGGTCAGTACCTGTGACGAATTGGTGGTAGCCGACGTCTCCAACTGGGCAGCCTATGCGCTTTGCGCCATCGCTCGCTGGCTATCAGATCCGGAATACAGCGCTGAACATCGCATTCGAGAAGATCTGGAATATCTGGTGGCGCGTGGTGCGGTTGATGGCGTGACCGGTGAAGCGACGCCCACTGAAGACAGCTTTCCAGCCGCCGAAGGTGAACGTCTCACGCAAGCGGTTCACGACACGCTGACATCAGGAGAACGGGCATGACCATCGCCTACCTCAACGGTGACTACGCCCCCCTCGCCGACGTCCGCATCTCGCCAATGGACCGAGGATTTTTGTTCGGCGATGGCGTCTACGAGGTCATTCCCTGCTATGACGGGAAGATGGTGACCTTGCAATACCACTTAGAACGGCTCCATCAGTCACTGAATGGTATCGCCTTGTCGCAGCCGCATTCTGACGAGCAATTGATCAACATCCTCGAAGAAATCATCGCGCGTAATGGCGCCGGCAATCTCGGAATATATCTGCAAATTACCCGCGGGGTGGTGGAAAAGCGTCAACACGTCTTTCCTGAGCATCCTTTACCGACGGTCTTTGCTTATGCCTATGACATCAGCCCACCCTCTGACGGATCACCTGAGACAGCCTCGTGCTTTCGCACCGTGACCCGACGAGACCAGCGTTGGGGGCGTTGCCATATTAAATCGACTGCTTTGCTGGGCAACGTACTGCACATGATGGAGGCGGTTGAAGAGCAGGCTGAGGAAGTACTGCTATTTAACGAGCGAGACGAACTCACCGAAGCAGCGGCCTGCAACGTCTTTATTGTATGCGGCGACAAGATCCTAACTCCTGAACTGGATCATCAGAAACTGCCGGGAGTCACGCGTCGTCAATGCCTTGAACTACTGGCGGCGCATACAGACTGGTCCGTCGAGGTCCGCCCAGTGAGTCGTGGTGAGGTACTCAGCGCGTCGGAAATCTGGCTGAGCTCCTCTACCAAGGAACTGGCACCTGTGGTCTCTGTGGACGGCAAACCAGTCAATGATGGCCGCCCGGGATCCCGATGGTCAGCTGCACAAAAACTGTTTCAGCAACACCGTTTCAGCAGCTCCTGATGTCACGTACGACAACGGTTCACATTGATCTCGCAGCCATCAGTGAGAACATTCGCACCCTCCGGGGATCGCTGGCAGCGCATCGGTTCATGGCCGTGGTGAAAGCCGACGCGTTCGGTCATGGCGCGGTTCAAGTCGCGCAACACATTGAATCCATCATAGATGCCCTTGCGGTCGCTTTTACTGAAGAGGCCGTGGCTCTCCGCGAAGCCGGCGTCAGTGCCCCGCTACTGATTCTGGAGGGGCCCCACACTGCCAGCGATCTTGCTTTGGCCGGCAAACTGAACCTGTGGCCGGTCATACACTCGGACGAGCAAATCGAGTGGTGCAAAACGCTGGGTGCCGACCTGCCTCAAGCATGGATAAAGGTCGATACTGGCATGCATCGACTGGGATTTGCAGCCGAGCGATACGCTGGCATTCGCGACACCCTGCTGTCTTACGGCATCGGTGAAATCACGGCAATGTCCCATCTAGCGTCGGCCGAGGAACCGGGCGACGCGCTCACCCGGGCACAACTCCAAAGCTGGGAAGAAACGATCCGCGACGGGCACGACACCACCAGCCTGCACAATTCAGCAGCAACGCAACACGCGTTGTCTGCGTCCAGCGACTGGGTGCGGGTGGGTTACGCGTTGTATGGGGGACAAACCAAAGGGCTATCGAATCCTGCTCCGCTTCGCCCTGCAATGCGACTCTCCAGTTCGGTGATCTCTCTGCGCGACGTGCCAACCGGCGAGTCCGTCGGTTATGGGGGTCGCTGGACTGCCCAGCGTGACAGCGTGATCGCCACATTGCCGGTGGGATACGGTGACGGCTACCCCTGGGGAGCGGCTGACGGAACCCCCGTCGAAATCGACGGTCAGATCGCGCCGCTGGCGGGCCGGGTCTCCATGGATATGGTGACAGTGGATGTGACGGACTGCTCAAACTTGAACTTGGGCGCACCAGCTGTTCTCTGGGGTGATCAGCCATCGATCGATGACGTCGCGGCACACAGCGGCTCGATCGGCTACGAACTTATGACCCGCCTGACCTCTAGAGCAAACCGCGTCTATCACACATGAGCGATGCCAGCCCTGATAAAGCCAGTGTAGATCCGATGTGCCGATTTGTAAGGGCCCGATCCTGCTATGAGTGATATCCAAGACAACCCGGAATCACTACTCGCTGCCATTGATCTGGGCAGCAATTCATTCCACCTGATAATCGCCAAGTCGGATTTCGGAGAGCTGAGACCTGTTCAGGCATTGGCCGAGAAAGTACAGCTGGGCGAGACGTCCAGCGCCGCGATGCTGACCCCCGGCGCAATAGAGCGCGGGCTAGCCTGCCTGGAGCGATTCAAGCAGCTGATCGACAGCACCGCGCCCACCAAACTTCGTATTGTCGGCACCAACGCGCTGCGACGCGCAAAAAATCGGCAGGACTTTATCGAACCCGCGGAGCAGATCCTCGATGCGCCGATCGATGTCATCTACGGTCGAGAGGAGGCACGCCTCATCTATCTCGGCGTCGCCCACACACTCTCCGACGATGAAGACACGCGACTGGTGGTAGATATCGGTGGTGGCAGCACAGAATTCATTCTCGGCGAAAGATTCGAGCCTTTGCGTCTGGAGAGCCTGCAAATGGGTTGCGTCTCCTACGGCGAGGCGTTCTTTCCCGATGGCAAGATCACTAAGGAGCGTTTCGATGCGGCCTATCATCGGGCGCGCATTGAGGTCTCACACATTCGCCGCAACTACCACAGCGGATCATGGCAGGAGGCGGTCGGCTCATCGGGCACACTGCGCGCCATTGAGACGCTGATCATGACCGCGGGGCACCGCGAGGAAGGCATTGATCGGGCTGCACTGGGCGAGCTGAAAAAACAGCTGCTCACTTTCACGCACGTCGACGATATCAACCTTGAGGGCCTCAGCGAGTCTCGCAAGAGTGTCGTCACGGCGGGTCTCGCGATCACGATGGGCATGTTTGATGGGCTGCAGATTCCGCTGATGCGTACGTCAACCGGGGCGCTTAGAGAGGGCGTGATCTACGACCTGATTGGTCGATTCAGCCACGAGGATGTCCGCACGCGGACCATCTCGGCCATGCAGCAACGCTACTTGGTCGATCAGACCATCGCCGATCTGGTCACGCATCGGGTCGCGCTGCTCGCTGACGCGACGCGCGAAGCCTGGCAGTTGGAACCCAGCGATATCGCGCTGCTTGAATGGGCGGGCGCTCTGCACGAGATCGGTGCGGCAGTGTCGCAAAAAAATTACTCTCAGCACTCCGCTTATCTGGTGCTCAACACCGACCTACCCGGTTTTGCCGAACAAGATCAGGCTGTCATGGCGGCCTTGATCGCGGGCCTCAAAGGTAAGGTCCGCTCCGAGGTGCTGGACTCCATCTCAAAACGAAAACGCCAAACGGTGGCCAGAATGATGGTTCTGCTGCGCCTCGCGGTGATTCTGAAGCACGTCGAAGCCCTGGAAGCCCTACCCGATTTGAGCGTATCCGCGGCGGAAGAGGCCTTAACCTTGACCTTTCCGGAGCAATGGGGAACGGATCATCCACTGACCATCTGGGAGATTAAGCAAAGCACCCCAGCCATGGAGCGGCTGGGGGTATCGGTTGTGCTAAACGCCAGCTAAATGTCGTCAGGCTTAGAGGTCGTAACCGCGCTCGTCGTGGAGAACGATATCAAGACCTGCGGTTTCATCTTCCTGATCCATCCGCACGGTCACGATGGCATTCACAACGCGCAGTAAAATCCAGCTCACAATTGCGGTATACACAAAGGTCGCGGCGATACCGGTCAGCTGAATCCCCAGCTGTCCCCCAATTGTGCTGACGCCATCAGAAAAGCCATTGCCGCTAAAGATCCCCAGGGCGGGCGAACAGAAAATACCGGCCATGAACAGCCCGAGCATGCCGCCGACGCCGTGCACAGGGAAAACATCGAGACTGTCGTCGATATTCAGCCGGTTTTTGAGTGTAATCGTTGCGAAGTAACAAATCACGCCTGCAGAGAGACCGATCACGACAGCGCCGGCCGGTCCCACTGAACCTGATGCCGGCGTGATAGTGCCGAGCCCGGCCACCATGCCGGTGACAATACCCAGCACAGAGGGCTTTCCGTGGCGAAGCCATTCCATGGTCATCCAAGCCAAGGAGCCGCACGCTGCGGAGAGATGGGTCACCAGCATCGCCATGGCGGCACTGCTGTCTGCTGCCACCGCCGAACCGGCATTAAAACCAAACCAGCCTACCCACAGCATGCCCGCGCCGGTCACTGTCATGGTCAGATTGTGAGGCGGCATCGCTGTTGTGCCAAAACCTCGTCTGCTACCCATTGAGGTGGCCGCGATCAAGGCGGCGACGCCAGCCGTTATATGAACAACCGAACCTCCGGCGAAATCCTGGAGCCCTATATTACCCAGCCAGCCTCCGCCCCAGACCCAATGACAGATCGGCGCATACACCAAGACCAGCCAAAGAGAGCAGAAAATCAGCATAGCCGAGAAACGCATGCGCTCAGCAAAGCCACCGACGATCAGGGCCGGGGTAATGACGGCGAAGGTCAGCTGAAACATTACAAACAGCGTCTCAGGGATGGAGCCGCTCATGCTGTCCATCGTAACTTTTGCGAGAAACAAATTGCCCAAGTCGCCGATCCAAGGGCCCTGCTCAACCCCCGATGAGCCAAACGCGAGCGTGTAACCCACGACAAACCACAGCACCGACATGAGCGCTGTGAGTGCAAAACATTGCATGAGCACCGAAAGCACGTTCTTGACTCTCACCAAACCCGCATAAAACAGAGACAGGCCCGGAATCGTCATGAACAGGACCAGCGCTGTCGAAGTCAGCATCCAGGCTGTATCAGCGCCAGATAAATCGTCTGCTAACGCAGAGCTGCTGATCAGGAGAGGCAGGGTAAGCGCAACAAAAATTCGGCTGGCGTGTCCAGACATCGGTCTTTTTCCTTGGAGGATGCTTTGGGATCGAAGGGCTTGAGTGTGCCACACGTCGATGTACAAGCCCACCAGCCCTCGCGGGACTCATTGAGAATCTCCTCACGCAGGATTATTCTCCGCTCTCTCTCGCAGACGATAACCCGCCAAATGCACCAACTTCTCTGCCTGCTCGTTGCGCTGAGCGCCGCTCTCACCGTTCATGCTGAAACCGCCCCAAACAGCCGGAATCTGATTTTGATCATCGGAGACGGCTTCGACGATCAACATGTCACCATGGGCCGTAATTACCTGGTCGGCATGAGCGGCAAACTCATCCTCGATACGATGCCCTATCGGGCATCAGTGCAAGTGGAGACGGTTTCCGAACAGGGGCAACCTCTGTACGTGGCCGACTCCGCCAATACTGCGACCTCGCTGGCGACCGGCGGCGTTACGCAGATCGGCCGCATTGCGACCGACATCGAAGACAATGATCTTCCCACCATCGCGGAACGGGCGCTCGACAGTGGTTTCCGGGTCGGGCTAGTCACCACGTCATCACTGACCGACGCGACACCCGCGTCGTTCCTTGCGCATGTCTCGGCACGAAGCTGCGAAGGCCCCGAGGAAGTGCTGGGCAGCACCTATTACGGCATACCGCAGCCTGCCTGTCTTGATGACGCCCGCGACAACGGCGGCCCCGGATCCATCATCGAACAGCTGGTGAACAGCGGTGCGCAGGTGTTGCTCGGCGGCGGCACTAAGTTTCTCGAGCAAACCACTATCGACGACGAGACCGTTGCCGCACTGGCCGCTGGCCGGGGCTACCGCATTCTCGATCGGGGTACCGATCTGGAATCTGTGCCCCCCGATAGGCCGATCTTGGGGACCTTTGATGAGGAAACCTTGGAGGTCCGATGGCGAGGCACCGGTGGCCGGGTTGGCGAGGAGACCGAGACGAGCTGGCTACATCATCTGTCCGATTACCTCGGCAACACTGAGGAGCCCGAACCCATGTCTTGCGAGCCCAACACCGACTATGAGGGAACGCCCTCTCTGGCGAGCATGACGGACTTAGCGCTGCGGCACCTGTCCCTGGACAACGACCGTGGCTTTTTTTTGATGATCGAGTCGGCCTCCATCGACAAACAAGCCCACGAGCGCAATCCCTGCGGCTCAATTGGCGAGATTGAGCAACTTGAAGAATCTCTCGCGCTGGCGCTCTCATTCGCGGCGCAGCATCCGGATACCGCGATCCTCGTCACAGCGGACCATGCTCAGGCCGCTCAAATCCTGCCCGAGCCCAGTCTTTACTCCAATTATCCGATTCCTATCTATTCGCCGGGGCTCACAGCGCGGGTTGCGACCCCCGAGGGCGGCTTGATGCGCATCAACTACGCGACCAACAATGGTTTCAGTGAGGAGCACACCGGCGCCAACGTACCGCTGTTTGCCAACGACGTCGCCGGTCCATGGCTGAACCCATTTCTCAGGCAGCGCGAGGTGCACGATGCCATGAGCGCGTTTCTGTTCGGCACCCGAGAGCTCGATACTGAATGAGTAGTCCGCGGCGATTGGATTTGTCGAGGTAGTGGGAGAAGACTTGACCACGCCTCATTGCCATTGAGCGCCCCACGACCCTCACCGCAGACCCGGCCTTACAGATTCACCCAGGTATTCAGCGCCCGCAGCCTGAACGACACCCCGTTCACGCGCAAAATCACGCTGTCTACCAAGATATCTTCTACCGTAATCCCACCGGCCCGCTGCCCCGGTCTTAAGCGCTGACCGTTGAGCTCGACAGACGGCGCGGCGCCCTCGGCATAAACGTGTCCGGTATAAACGAGCGTCGGGATCTGATCTTTCTGCTGCTGCGACAGGTTTTCCAACAGCACTGTCGGGTGAGGAACAAGATTCGGCTCACCCACCTCGCGCGCGGCGCGCTCGATCGCCGCCACCAAATCGATCGGCGGCGCGATCGAAGGCGCATCAGAAACCGCACTCGAAGAAGAAGCAGCGGATACCCACTCAGAATGGGCAGGCACATCCGACTTTTCCGCTGCCGAGTTCGACGCACCATTTTGATCAGATCCCATCCCCTCCGCTTTAGAGAGGGAAGCTACATCCCACCACATTTGCTGGTGGAGCGCCGCAATGCGCTCATTACCCGCCTCAACCGCATCAGCGGTGACGTTATTTTGTGCTGGCACTGCGTCTGATACGCCTGTTGTCGATGCCCGCGGAGTGGATGGTGATAACTCAGTGCCGGGCGCAAAGGGCGCAGCGCCAACGCGCGGCGGGTTGGGCGAGGTAACCGCATCACCGGATGACAGTGAACGGGATACTGCCGACACAACCTGCTCTTCATTCACGGAGCCCGCTGCGCCACCTCGCATCATCCAACCCGCGGCAATGCCTAGTCCGACACAGACTAAAAAGAGGACTCCCAACCACTTCCTAGCCGATCCGCCAGTGTGCTCCTCAGCTATGAAGGGCTGCGGGCTTATGGCAACGCCTCCATTCTGTGACCGCCGCAATGCGTCCAGGATCAAAGACATGCGGGCACCTCTCCCACTGACTGACTCCGTTCAAAGGTGATGGCCAGCGTGGGGCTAACACCCAGCGCGTCATTCAGCGCCTGCAGCGTCTGGACCCCAATCACGCCGTCTACCTCTAACCCCACAGATTGCTGGAACTGTCTGACCCGCTTGGTCAGCGCGGGTGTGAACACATCGAGCGGGGGCGCCGGCAAACCATCCAGGCGAGAGAAATCGGCCACAATCTGCATCACAACGGATCCCTGTTCCCCCTCGGTCAAGGGTCCGACCCAACCCGGAGGGCTTTTCCAGAGGTAACTCAGCCGGCCTCGCCAATACATTGCGAGGGACGCCAATGGCATCTGGCAGACACTCTGGCCCGCGCTTAACAGCGCCACAGCGTCACTCATGCCGACCAGTAACACCTTACCCGCAAATCCATCAGGCTGCCTGATATCGAGCACCGCAGGCCGGTTATTGGCGAGCACGACGTTCCAGGTGTCTGCGTCGCTACTCGCGCACCGCAGACCGACATCGGGCGCCTGATCACAGAGATCTTTCACCAAAGCTTGCCCTGACCACAGCGACCACAATGCTAAATCGGCTCTTTCCTGATCGAGGATCCATGAACTAGCCCTGACCACCGAAACCGCTGCTTTCATAGCGGGCTCTTGGCCTTGAAGCCATGTCTGTTGGTCAGCTGAATCCACTTCTGGCAAGCGCAAAGCACTATCTGCTGCAGGCCGCTCGCTCTGCTTTACCCATAAGACAGCTGCCGCCACCGCAGCGGCCACCAGCAGGCCTAGCACTGCGCCCCGGGCCGTCGCCCCACTCAACCATGGCCTGGAATCCAATGTGCGCGGAGCGCCCTCCGCACCAAATATCTCTTTGGCCGCCTCTGCGACAAGGTTCGGCGACACCATGGCCTGATCGCGGCCATAGGCACCCATCATCGCCCGGTCACACAACAAATTAATGACCCGGGGAACACCACCGCTCAACCTGAAGATCTGCCGAAGCGCCGCGCCACTGAAGATTTCCCGATCATCACTGAGACCCGCTACCTGCAGACGATGGCGAATATAGGTACGCGTCTCCTGCTCGTCGAGGGGCGTCAAATCAAAGCGTGCCGTGATGCGCTGGTTTAGTTGCCGTAGCTCCGGCCGCGCCAGCATACTGGCCAGCTCTGGCTGGCCGGTGAGCATAATCTGCAGCAGCTTCTTCTCGTCGGTTTCGAGATTGGTAAGCAGACGGATTTGCTCCAGCACCTCGAAGCCGAGATGTTGCGCCTCGTCAATCATCAATACCGTGCGGCGGTCAGACTGATGGTTGCGCAGCAGGAATTGGTGCAGCGCGTCCGTGAGAATCTTGAGGCTGTCCGTACCACTGGGATAGTCAATTTCAAATTCGTCACAGACGGTTGCCAACAGCTCCACAGCGCTGAGCGCGGGGTTGAGCACGATCGCGATGTCGGTATTTGGGGGCAATTGCTGGAGAAGGCATCGGTTGAGGGTGGTCTTACCGGTGCCTACCTCACCTGTCAGCATGATAAATCCACCGCCACTGCCTACGCCGTACAACAAGTGCGCAAGCGCATCCCGATGGCGCGCGCTCATGAATAGATAGCGAGGGTTTACCGCGATCGAAAAGGGAGCCTCAACGAGTCCGAAATACTGTTGATACATGTTGCTCGGTCCAGTTCATTTCGCGTAGGTTGCGTGACGAGCTATTGGCACATAACATGCCAATACTTTTGCAGCGCGCCTCCCATTATGCGCTGTGGTCAGCATGCTGCACAGCGCATTGATTAGATGAATAACGAGAGACAGTAACAAATACTTGTCTCACCCAAACTTGAGCGCTAGCGTCGCGCTCCTTTGATATTGATTACTCAGGAGACATCTTCCATGGCCTTGCCATCCGCATTACAGAACCGATTACGACTCCCCGTTGTAGGAGCTCCCCTCTTCATCATTTCCAATCCTGATCTGGTGATCGCCCAGTGCAAAGCAGGAGTTGTAGGGTCGTTCCCCGCGCTCAATGCGCGCCCGGAACCCGTTCTGGAAGAGTGGCTGGAGCGAATCACCTCTGAACTGGCAGCTTATGACGAAGCCAATCCCGATGCGCCGTCTGCCCCCTTTGCCGTGAATCAGATCGTGCATGGCTCAAACGCCCGCCTGAAGCACGACATGGACATGTGTGTGAAGTACAAGGTGCCAATCGTCATTACCTCGCTGGGTGCCAAGGAATGGGTTAACGAAATGGTTCACAGCTACGGCGGCATCGTGCTCCATGACGTGATAAATAATCGTTTCGCAAAGAAGGCCATCGAGAAAGGCGCCGATGGGCTAATTGCCGTAGCCGCTGGCGCAGGCGGCCATGCAGGCACGACCTCACCCATGGCTCTGATACAGGAAATCCGAGAGTGGTTCGACGGCCCACTGCTACTGTCTGGCTCCATTGCGACCGGCGACGCGGTACTGGCCGCTCAGGCGATGGGCGCAGACCTCGCTTACATCGGTTCTGCCTTCATCGCCACAGAAGAAGCTGACGCGGAGCAGGCCTACAAACAGGCGATCGTGGATTATGGCGCTGATGACATTGTGTATAGCAGCCTGTTCACGGGTGTTCACGGCAATTACCTCAAGCCATCGATCGAAGCAGCCGGACTCGACCCCAGCAACCTGCCCGAGAGCGATCCGAGCAAAATGGACTTTGGATCGGGAGGCAATACCGATGCCAAAGCCTGGAAGAATATATGGGGATGCGGTCAGGGGATCGGCGCAGTCAAAGAACTCGGCACCGCAGGTGATTACGTCACAAAGTTGACCGACCAATATCAACAGGCCAAACAACGGATCAATGCGCTATGAGTTACCCCAATAAAATACCCCGCAGTGCCGATGACGATTACAGCCCGGAGATCGTTGAGCAACGTCAGCAGTTTATTGAGCAGCAAACCGGCGCAGAACTAAATCACACCAAGCAGTTCTCGTTCGATCCCCATGAGATGGAGAGTAATATCGAGAACTTCTGGGGCGTTGCTCAAATCCCCATCGGCGTCGCCGGCCCGCTTCTCGTAAACGGAGAACATGCTCAGGGCGAGTTTTACATCCCTATGGCGACCGTCGAAGGCACGATGCTGGCTTCCTATAACCGGGGTATGAAGGTGATTCGGGAGTGTGGTGGCGTTCTGACGACGGTCTCCGAGGAATCGATGCAGCGCTCGCCGGTGTTCATCTTCCGCAACGCCCGTCAGGCGAGGGACTTTCAGCTTTGGCTCAAAGACCAGTTTGAGGCCATCAAGTCGAAAGCCGAAACCTCAACCTCGGTTGGCAAACTGCATGACATCGAGAGCTACCACGCACACAGCATGGTGTTCACGCGCTTCGATTATTCGACTGGCGATGCCGCCGGTCAAAACATGGTGTCTCGGGCGACCTTTGTCGCCTGCGAGTGGATCAATGAGCAGCGTCCCGAGATGCTGCACTACATGCTCTCGGGCAACTTCGATACGGAGAAAAAGACCTCTTCAGTGAACCTGCTCAAAACCCGCGGAAAGCGCGTCACTGCAGAAATCACCGTGCCCCGGGAGATCTTGATGAAGCACCTGCGTGTTGCCCCTGAGCAAATCGCTTACGGCCAGCAGATTTCCACGCTCTCCGCGATCCTGACCAACTCGTCTAACAACGCCAACCATCCCGCCAATGCGCTGGCCGCCTTGTATTTGGCTACTGGACAGGATGTGGCCAACATCGGCGAGTCGAATCAGTGCACGACCTATCAGCGCGCGACCAGCAAGGGGGATTTCTACTTCTCTATTACTTTGCCCGCCGTGATCATGGCGACCTATGGCGGTGGTACTGCCCTACCCACCCAGCGCGAGTGCCTGCGGATGCTGGGCTGCGAGGGCAAAGGCAAAGCGCTTAAGCTGTGTGAAATCGCAGCGGCGTTGGTTGTCGCCGGCGAATTGTCGCTCTCTGGCGCGGCGCGAGTCGATAAGAAGACGCGGACCAATGAGTGGGTGGATGCCCATGAGCGACTGGGTCGCAACCGCTGAAGCAATGTCGATGAGACTGACTGAGCGCTTGCAGCTGCTCTTGCGGGGCGTCTGTCTAGCGGGGCTCATCTGCTCCGGCATCCTCACATCCAACGTACAGGCAGAACGGGGTTCGCACATCACACTTGATGAGCCGCTTCCGCAGCCCGCATGGGAGCTCCCGCTGATTGCGAATGGTGAGGGCACCTTATCGGATTCGACGTATCTTGGCCGGGTGACGTATGTGGACTTCTGGGCCAGCTGGTGTGGGCCGTGCAGGCTGTCCTTACCGGCATTAAACCGACTGAGCAAAGAGTTCGACGCTGCAGATTTTAGTGTGGTGGCGATTAGCGTCGATTATGTCGACGAGGATGCACTCGACTTCTTGAAGCGCTACCCAGTCGACTACCCGGTTGCCATAGACAAAACGGGCAATTCCGGGCGGGATTTTTCGGTGGCAGGCATGCCCTCGGGCTACCTGATCGACCGAGACGGTCTGATCAGAGAAGTCCATGTCGGTTTTCGCAAGGGGGATGAGGCACTCTTAAGGGAGCAAATTCAGGCACTTATCGATGATTCCTAAATCGCCGTCCCGTTCCTGTTCATCTCCAGCTAACACTCTTGCTCATCCGCAGAACATGTAGATTCGTAAACTCGCCATGCAAGAACCTGACATCCTTTACTACGACGGTAGTTGCCCTTTGTGCCAGCGCGAGATGTCCCATCTGGCGAAATTCAAGTCTGAGCAGCTGGTATTGCAGGACATTCATGCGTTACCACCTGGCACCGAAGAGCCGGATAAGGAAACGCTGCTGCAAAACCTGCACCTGAAGCGAGGCTCTGAGTGGGTCATTGGACTCGAGGCCAACGTGGCGGCGTGGCAATACACCCGTATCGGATTTTTCTGGCGCTGGCTGTCTTGGCCCTTGGTGAAACCTTTCGCTAGCTGGTGTTACAGCCAGTGGGCCGTCCGCCGCTACGCCAAACGCTACCCGCTCGAATCCGAGTCGAGCGCCTCAGATTGACTATGGCGCACCTCACCGCGCCCGACATCGCCGCTATGGTGCCGCAGGCGAGAGCGCTACTTATTAACAGTCTGCCCGGGTACAAATCCGCGATGCTCGTGGGCACTTGCGACGCAGCAGGTAAAGAGAATCTCGCCATGGTGAGCTCTCATTTCCATCTGGGCTCAAGCCCACCCCTTCTGGCCATGATTCTGCGCCCCAGCACGGGCGAGAGCGAGCGGCACACCCTGCACAACCTGTTGGAAACCCGGTGCTGGTCGCTGAACGGCTTTTCTCTGGATCATGCCGAACAGGCACACCAGACCTCGGCCCCCTATCCCAAAGATCAATCGGAATTTGATGCCTGCGGCTTTGACTCGGAGTGGTTGGATGAATTTGGCGCGCCTTTTATCAAAGGCTCACCGCTGCAAATCGGATGTCTATTACGCGAACATCACCCGCTCGAAATCAACGGTACGCATATGATAATTGGCGAAGTGCAGCATCTGAAGTACCCGGTGACGGCCCAACGGGGCGATGGCGGTCTCTCTCTGAGCGACATGGGTTTGGTCGCGGTGGTTGGGCTCGACACCTACACGCAACCGCATGCCGGACTGCGATTTGCACCCGCTGATACGACCTCCCCACCACGGCAATTCTAAATCTCGTTTTCACTACAGAGATCCGTTAGGCTGAGCATCCGCGGGCAGCGGCACCTACTCGGCGCACCGCTAAAAGCAACACCAACTGACACTTCAAGGCCGATACGCCCATGCCACCGATCAAAATCGACTTTTATCGCCTGCTCTGCAGCTCCCTCATCGGCCTACTCTTTCTGGCTTCCACTGCGGTCTTTGCCAAAGCCGTGCCCGAGCGCGGAGATATAGATGCTGAGTTCAAGTGGGACCTCACCGATATGTATGCGGACTCAACCGCATGGGAAGCGGATCGGGAAAGATTCTTCGGAGCACTGCCAACGCTGTCGACATATCGGGGCAAACTGGGTGAGAGTGGCGAGAACTTGTTGCAAGCCATTGAAAGCATCCAGACCGTCGAAACCATCATCGCCAACCTGTATGTCTACGCCGGACTCAAGAGCTATGAGGACACCCGCATCTCCGATAATGCAGCCCGCTTTTCTGAGGCGCAGGGGATGTATTCTCAGTACCAGCAAGCACTGTCCTACTTCACACCGGAACTGCTGGCCATCCCCAAAGAGACGCTGACCCAGTTCATCGAGCGTACGCCAGGACTCGAGGTCTACGCGCACTATTTGGATGAAGCCGCCCGCATGCGGCCTTACACGCTGTCTGAGGCCGAAGAGCGTTTATTAGCGATGGCGTCGGACCCCCTCGATAAATTTGACAGTGTGTTCACCGCGATTGACAGCTCTGATCTGTCCTTCGGGACCATGATTGATGAGTCGGGAGATGAGGTTGAGCTAACCAACAGTCGCTATGGCGCATTCCTGCACTCTACGGATCGGAGCGTGCGTGAAGCGGCCTGGAAAGGATTGTTTGAGGGATATAAGACGCTCAATCACACCCTCGCCGCCAACTATGAGGGGCATGTGAAAAGCCGCGTATTTTTTGCGCGCGCTCGGGGCTTTGAGTCCCGACTGGAGCACGCCACCTACACCAACGCCATTCCGATCGAGGTCTTTAATAACCTGATCACAACGGCGCGAGAAGGTAGCGCGCCATTGCAACGCTACCTTCGACTGCGAAAGAAAACGCTTGGCGTGGATCGATTAGAAATCTGGGACATGTATGCGCCCATTGTTCCCCCGACGATAAAAGACGTGAGCTTTGACGACGCTAAGGAGATCGTGGCCGATGCACTCACGCCACTCGGCGAGGAATACATCAACATCTATTGGAAAGGATTCGACGACGGCTGGGTCGATGCCATGGCCAACCGTGGCAAACGTGGCGGCGCCTATAGCTGGGGTACTTACACCTCCAAACCCTATCTCTCTATGAACTTCGAGGGCACGCTCAACAACGTATCGACCCTCGCTCACGAATACGGTCACTCGATCCATAGCTACCTTACCCGCAACACCCAGCCCCAGGTCTATGGCGACTACCGCACCTTCATCGCCGAAATTGCCTCAATGACCAATGAGGCGATCCTGATGCAAAAAATGCTGGCCGAGGCAACCTCGGCGGGCGAGCGCGCGTATCTGCTGAGCTCCTACCTTGATGAATTCAGGGGCGGCTTCTATCGACAGGCCTCTTTTGCCGATTTTGAAGCGCGCGCTCATGCCAAGGTCGAAGCTGGCGAAGCGCTTACTGCGGAAGTGCTTAACACGATTTATGCCGATGTATTCAGCGACTACTACGGAGATGCGGTTCATGCCAACGATCTCAATCAGATCGAGTGGAGCCGGATCCCACACTTTTTGCGCAGTGACAACTTTTACGTCTACCAGTACTCAACCTCGTTTGTCGCCGCCACGGCTCTAGCCAAGCAAATTCTTGAGGAAGGAGAGCCGGCTCGGGAGCGATACTTGACCATGCTCAAGTCCGGCTCTAATGACTATCCCATTGAACTCCTCAAAAAGGCCGGTATCGACATGACCTCACCCGAGCCCATCGATGCGACGATCGAGGTGTTTGACGACCTGGTTGATCAACTTGAGCAAGCGTTGGCGAAGATGGAGGCGGTGGCAACTCGCGGCCAATAGTTGGCTGATCGGTTACCCGCCTTAACGGCCTCAAATAGCGCGGCATTATTGTTGGTATTAAGCACACCAGCGGGCACTCTGGTGGCGTGACGGCCTCAAATCACTCAGTATCTTTAAGCTAACCGGTAGGTGTTGAGCAATCAGGAAAATATGTGATGACCAACCAGTTCCATATCGTGAGCGCGCAACGAGGAGCTATTTCCGCGGCACAGGCGGGGCTCATCGTAGCTCTTTTGTTGGCCATCGCCGGCGGTGTGGTCCTGTTGACCGGCATCTGGCCACTGGAAGAGAAACCCGCCCCAGCTGTAACAACCCCGCCACCCGCACCTCCACCTGCTCCCATCGTGGCAGAAATCGAGGAGCCGACGCCGCAGCCTCCGCCTCCGGCTCCGGCTGCGGCGCCAGTAGAGGAGCCTTTACCGCGGCTTGAGGAGAGCGACGACGCGGTCCGCGATGCCTTGGGGGATATCCCGCTGGGCACAGCCGGACAACAATATCTGATACCGGGTAATATCATCGAGCGTAGCACCAGCCTTATCTACCTGATGGCACAGGGCGACGTCCCCTATAAGCTCCTGCCCGTCTCTCGACCCAAAGCTGCATTCCCTTTCAGCGACGATGGCGAGCAGGTAGTTACCGACCCCGCTGGCTTTGAACGCTATGACGCGCTAACCGAATGGATTGAGAGCCTTGACCTTGAATCACTCTTGTCATCGCTTGAGTGGTTCATTCCTCTGTTCCGAGAGGCCTGGTCTTACTACGGCGAAAATCCTGCTGCCTTCGACATGGCGGTAGTGATGACACTCGACTTGATGATCGCCACACCTGAAGTAGATCTCAGCGGGGCGCGGCTCACTCGTAAGGAGGCGGTTTGGATCTTTGAGGATCCGGCCATTGAAGGACTCTGGCCGATCCAAAAGCAGATGCTTCGCATGGGTCCAGAGAACGCCAAAATTTTAAAGGCAAAGGCCGCTGAAGCGCGGGGCTTGTGGCTCGATCAACTATCAAAGTCGACTTAACGCTCACTCCATGTCTTCTGGAGATTGATCACCCCGATCATCTTTACTGACGAGGTTTTGGCTGACATCTGAGCTAAAGCCACGATACTGCATGAATCTGAGCCGTCGTCCGCGTTCTCGCTGACGCGCGCCCCAGTCACCCTCAATGGGCGCACCGCCGTACTTCTTTTCATAGACCGCGGCGGCTTCTGCTTCCCAATCAACTTCTGAATCGAAGGCCTCTTCCATGTTGTCGCTGATCAAGTGTCCAACGCGCTGCTGGCGCAGATCATTGCGAATCCGGCTGGGTCCGTACCCTCGACCTGCAAGCTGCCGCACCCTAGAAGCCGCAAAGCGCTCGTCGCTGAGCAGGCCTTCTTCAATGAGCTGCTGAGTGACTTGCTCGACTGTGTCGGGGTCACAATCGCGCTTTCTGAAACGCTTTGCCAGCTTACTCTTGAGCTCAGATGAGCCATGTTCCCGCCTCGCAAGCAAATCCATCCCGGCAAGCCTTAGCTCGCCCGGAGTGACCGGGCCTTTTTTGGTGTAATCCTCCATAGAGGAGGCTCCGCCTGGCGTCAGGATGATTCGGCGACTTCTCCGATGTCGGGCTCGTCTGAGTCCTCAGCCGGCGCCTTGGCCGCCTCAGTTTCCACCGCGGCTAGCGGCAGACCCATCATTTGATGGCGGATTTGGTCTTCGATCTCTTTGGCAACCGCCGCATTCTCCTCTAGGAACTTGGAAGCATTCGCCTTGCCCTGACCGATCTTGTCGCCTTTATAGGCGTACCACGCGCCAGACTTATCGATGAGGTTGAGCTTTACACCCCAATCAATCACCTCGCCCATGTGGTAAATGCCGCCACCGTACATGATCTGGAACTCCGCCTGGCGAAATGGCGGCGAGACTTTGTTCTTCACCACCTTGACGCGGGTTTCGTTACCCACTACCTCGTCGCCCTCTTTCACCGCCCCGATACGTCGGATATCCAATCGCACCGAGGAGTAGAACTTAAGTGCATTACCACCGGTGGTGGTTTCGGGGCTGCCAAACATGACGCCGATCTTCATACGGATCTGGTTGATAAAGATCACCAGGCAGTTAGTCTGCTTGATCGCACCCGTGAGTTTGCGCATTGCCTGACTGAGCAAACGCGCCTGAAGACCCACGTGGGAATCTCCCATTTCGCCTTCAATCTCCGCCTTGGGAGTCAGTGCGGCCACGGAGTCCACTACCAGCACGTCAACTGCACCCGAGCGCACCAGCATCTCGGCGACTTCCAATGCCTGCTCGCCCGTATCTGGCTGAGACATAATGAGGTCGTCGACCTGCACGCCCAGCTTGTCGGCGTACTGCGGGTCCAACGCGTGCTCGGCGTCGATGAAGGCCGCTGTGCCGCCGGCCTTTTGCGCCTCGGCAATCACCTGCAATGTCAGCGTCGTTTTGCCCGAAGACTCCGGGCCATATATCTCAACAATACGGCCCTTTGGCAGACCGCCAATGCCCAGCGCAATATCCAGGCCCAGGGAGCCGGTAGAGATCGAGGGTATCGCGACCCGCTCCTGGTCACCCATGCGCATGACCGTACCCTTGCCAAACTGGCGCTCAATTTGTGACAACGCCGCGTCTAATGCTTTCTGCTTGTTCGGATCCATGTCTTGCTCCTCTTACTCTGCTGATGCGCCTCTCAGGCTGTGCCCCTAAGAATCATGCTTTCTCGCGCTCAACCCCGTTTAAAAGGGGTTGGGCGCCCGAAATACCCGCTTTCAAAAGTACTGTATATATATTCAGCTTTTTTGCCAGCGATTGCAATCCAGTTTAGCGATCAATTTCAGCAAAAATAGTGTCGCGCCAAGCAACATGTCGCCCAAAGCGACAGCGCGGATGCGGCGAGGCTAGAGAAAGGCATCCCCGCCATTGGGGCTTAAACACTGGCCTCTGAAGTGCCCCGCCGCGTCACTCGCCAAGAACAGATAGGCCCCCACAATGTCCTCGACCTCCGCAATCCGGCCCGCGGGGATGTTTTGACGAATACCTTCCAATATATCGTCGGGTACGTCAGCCAAAATCGGGGTCATGGTCGCGCCCGGCGCCACACAATTAGCGGTAATCGGGCGGTCGCCAATCTCGAGCGCGAGGCTGCGCGTGAATGAGAGAATCGCGCCTTTCGCCGCGGTGTAGTGAGAGAACCCCGGCGCGCCGATGTAAGCAAGCTGCGAGGCCGTGTTGATAATGCGGCCGCTATTTTGCGCATACATCATCTTCAATGCAGAACGTGTGCAGAGAAATGTTCCGCGCAGGTGCACACCAATCAATCTGTCGAATTCTGCGGCCTCAAGCGTCTCAACCGGGCTGGAATGGGCGATTCCGGCGTTATTCACGAGGATATCCAGTGGACCTGATCCCAAAGCTGAAAACATCGCCAACACATCAGACTCACTGCTGACATCGGCCTGTATCGTCTGAGCCGTCCCACCGGACTCTGCAATGCTCCTCACCACTGCCTCTGCAGATTCTGCTGTGGCGTCGTCCGGGTGGTTTACCCAGATCATCGCTCCATTGGCGGCCAATGTGCTTGCCACAGCCGCACCAATACCCGAGCTCGCACCTGTCACCAATGCCGTCTTGCCGCTGAGACTCACGTTCATAGAGTTGCTGCCCATAATCTGCTCTCCCTCAGGCTTTAGCTAATATTGCTAACGAATCCACTCCATGCGCTGCTTTGCGCGCGAGGTGCTGGCTTTGCGGCAGCAACGCTTCTTAGGCGTCGCGCCGAGGTAACTACCAGGTCACCCCACCGGCCAGAGCACCAGCCGCCAACACCAGACGGCACCACTCGATAGTCCCCCAAATACCGCAGCGCGCGTAAGGGTCGCCATCTAACCAGACCTTGGCTTGCTCGAGGTCATCAGTGCGATACACCAGCATGCTACCGACGATTTTTTCGCCCGCCGGGTCCTTGAGCGGGCCCGCCATGGCAATGTGGTCCACAATCGCCTCGATGTGCGCCAAGTGCCCGGCCATATGCTCCTCACGCAAACAGTCCACGTCGTCGCCGTCACGGTCAGTGCATTTGACCAGCCAAAGATTCTCCCGGGCCATATCACTCTCCTGTATCGATTGAGTATTACTTAGTGCTCTTAGAGCGCCAAGGCCCCACCATAACCAGCTTTTCACCTGCGAGCCAGAGACGGACGTTGCGTTACAGCCCACCTGAAACGTCCGTACCAATCTCGCTCCCAAGCCTTTATTATTTTCGGCACAACAAAAAGGGAGAGGCCGCAATGATCTTTGACATGGGGAACCGCCTGGGTGCCGGGGCCGTCGTTTTTACTCTGGCAGTATTGATAGGCTGTCAGGCAAAAGGGGAAGCCACATCTGCAGCGGCAGATATCTCAGCAGAAGAAGCCAAGCCTGCCACGTTGGGCTCGATGGATGAGCAGTACGCCTGGGTCGGCGATCTGGGCGACCGCGACGCGCTACCCGGAAAGCCCCTTTACATTGAACATTGTGCCGGTTGTCACGAGGCACAGGTCTACAAGGCACCCCACACTACCTGGCTGGAGCTCATGTCTCCGCAGGTGCTGTATCGCTCCATTACCGAAGGCATCATGCAGTCTCAGGCCGCCCACCTGTCCGGCGCAGATAAGCAACACATCGTCGAATACATCACGCAAATGCGCCTTGGTGATCCCGATGCGGGTCCCGCAGTGGCCTGGTGCGAGGGTTCGGCGAGCGAGTTCTCCACGCTCGACGAAAATCACCTGACAGGCTGGGGTCACGATACCCGCCGTTACGTGTCGTCCGATGCTGCCGGCTTCGATCGGTCGCAAATCGGCAATCTTGAGTTGAAGTGGAGCTTTGGTTTCCCGGCATCTACCCGCGCCAGATCCCAACCGGCGATTGCCATGGGTGCCGTGTTCGTAGGCAGTCAGGACGGCACCGTGTATGCCTTTGATCTGGAGACCGGTTGCGTGCGCTGGACCTTTGCTGCGCGAGCCGAAGTCCGCACGGGTATCACGCTGGGCAAACGCGGTCCGGAGGGCATCCCCACCGCCTACTTCGGCGACATCATTGCCAACCTTTACGCGCTGGATGCCACAACCGGCGAACTCGTCTGGCAGACCAGCCCCGATGACCATCACAGCGCCACGTTAACAGGCACCCCAGCCTTTGCCAGCGGCAACCTGTACGTCCCTGTCTCATCGCTTGAGGTGGTCACAGCAGCCAACCCAGAATATGCCTGCTGCACCTTCCGCGGCCACGTGATGGCGGTCGATGGCGATGATG